>JAEUPH010000177.1 GCA_016790395.1 Rubrivivax sp.
TCCCTAGAATCCCCCGCCTTCACGTCACGAAGGCCTGCATGTCGTCCGGTGTCATCCGCATCCGTGGTGCGCGTCAGCACAACCTCAAGAACCTGGATCTGGACATCCGCACCGGCGAGCTGACGGTGGTCACCGGCCCCAGCGGCAGCGGCAAGAGCAGCCTGGTCTTCGACACGCTGTACGCCGAGGGGCAGCGGCGCTACGTCGAGACCTTCAGCGCCTACGCGCGCCAGTTCCTCGACCGCATGGACCGCCCCGCGGTGGACCGCGTGGACGGCGTGCCGCCGGCCATCGCCATCGACCAGACCAACCCGGTGCGCACCAGCCGCTCCACGGTCGGCACGATGACGGAGCTGAACGACCACCTGAAGCTGCTCTTCGCCCGCGCCGCGCAGCTGTTCGACCGCCAGACCGCCCTGCCGGTGCGGCACGACACGCCAGAGACCATCCACGCCGACATCGCGGTGCGCGCCGCTGCGGCGGGCGACCCGCGCCTGGTGTTCACCTTCCCCGTGGAGCTGCCAGCCGACACCACGGCCGCGCAGCAGGAGCAGTGGCTGTCGGCCAGCGGCTTCACGCGCGTGCAGGCCGAGCGCATCGACGGCCAGCGCAAGATCCTGGACGTGGTGGCCGACCGACTGCGCTTCGCCGGTGCCGAGCGCGTGCGCGTGATGGAGGCCATCGAGCTGGCGCTCAAGCGCGGCGGTGGCCGGCTCACGGTGCACGTGGGCGAAGGAGAAGACAAGTGGCGCTACAGCACCGGCCTGCACTGCCCCGAGAGCGACCTGCGCTACGCCGACCCGCAGCCCGCGATGTTCAGCTTCAACAGCGCCTACGGCGCCTGCGACAGCTGCCGCGGCTTCGGTCGCGTGATCGGCGTGGACATGGGGCTGGTCATCCCCGACGTGCGCAAGACACTGCGCAATGGCGCCATCAAGCCCATGCAGACGCCGGCCTGGCAGGAGTGCCAGGACGACCTCATCCGCCACGCCGGCGAGGCCGGCATCCCGCGCGACACGGCCTGGGCGCAGCTCACCGAAGCGCAGCGCAAGTGGGTCATCGACGGTTCGCCGAACTACACCGGTCAGTGGAACAAGCAGTGGTACGGCGTGCGGCGCTTCTTCGAGTACCTGGAGAGCAAGGCCTACAAGATGCACATCCGCGTGCTCTTGTCGAAGTACCGCAGCTACACGCCCTGCCAGGCCTGCGGCGGCGCGCGGCTGAAGCTGGAGGCGCTGCTCTGGCGCATGGGCGACCAGGCCGGGGCCGACGCGGTGCTGGAGCCCGCGAAGCGCTTCATGCCCGTGGGTGCGGCGTGGAGCCGTGAGCAGCTGGAGGCGCTGCCGGGGCTCAATCTGCACGACCTGATGCAGCTGTCCATCGAGCGCCTGCGCCGCTTCTTCGATGCGCTCACGCTGCCCAGCACGATGCTGGACGACGCGCTGAAGCTGCTGCTGGACGAGGTGCGCACGCGGCTGAAGTACCTGTGCGACGTGGGCCTGGGCTACCTCAGCCTGGACCGCCAGAGCCGCACGCTCAGCGGCGGCGAGGTGCAGCGCATCAACCTCACCACGGCGCTGGGCACGAGCCTCGTCAACACCATGTTCGTGCTGGACGAGCCCAGCATCGGCCTGCACCCGCGCGACATGAACCGCATCGTGCAGGCCATGCACCGGCTGCGCGACGCCGGGAACACGCTGGTGGTGGTGGAGCACGACCCGGCCGTGATGCTGGCGGCAGACCGCCTGATCGACATGGGCCCCGGCCCCGGCGAGCGTGGCGGGCAGATCGTCTTCGACGGCACGCCCGAAGGCGTGAAGCGCGCGTCCACGCTGACCGGCGCCTACCTCGGCGCGCGCAAGCAGATCCACACCGGTTTCCGCCGCCCGGTGGCCGAGAACGCGCCCAAGCTGCTGCTGGAAGGCGCACGCCAGCACAACCTGCGTGGGGTGGACCTCTCGCTGCCGCTGCAGCGCCTGGTGTGCGTGACCGGCGTTTCCGGCTCAGGCAAGAGCACGCTGATCCAGGACGTGCTGTACCCCGCGCTGGCACGCCACTTCGGCAAGGCCACCGAGACGCCCGGCCTGCACGACCGCCTGCTGGGCGCCGAGCAGCTGGCCGACGCGGTGTTCGTGGACCAGAGCCCCATCGGCAAGACGGCGCGCAGCAACCCGGCCAGCTACGTTGGCGCCTTCGACGAGTTCCGCAAGATCTTCGCTGAGGCCCCGCTGGCGCGCGAGCGCAGCTACAGCGCCGGCACCTTCAGCTTCAACGCCGGCGACGGCCGCTGCCCCACCTGCGGGGGCAGCGGCTTCGAGCACGTGGAGATGCAGTTCCTCAGCGACGTCTACTTGCGCTGCCCGGACTGCGACGGCCGAAGGTACCGCGCCGAAGTGCTGGACGTGAAGGTGGTGCGCGGCCCGCACCAGTTCTCGATCGCCGACGTGCTGGACCTCACCGTGGCCGAGGCCGCGCACTGGTTCCAGAACGACCGTGACGTGGTGGCGCGGCTGCAGCCCATCATCGACGTGGGCCTGGACTACGTGCGCCTGGGCCAGCCGGTGCCCACGCTCAGCGGCGGCGAGGCGCAGCGCCTGAAGCTTGCGGGCTTCCTGGCCGAAGCGGCGGCCTCACCGGCGCAGCGCGTCGCGAAGAAGGGCACGCTGTTCCTCTTCGACGAGCCCACCACCGGCCTGCACTTCGACGACATCGCCAAGCTGATGCGCGCGCTGCGCAAGCTGCTGGACGCGGGGCATTCGCTGCTGGTGATCGAGCACAACCTGGACGTGATCCGCAGCGCCGACTGGATCGTCGACCTCGGCCCCGAGGGCGGCGAAGGCGGCGGCTTCATCGTCTGCAGCGGCACGCCCGACGACGTGAAGGCGCACCCCACGTCGCACACCGGCGAGGCGCTGCGCGACTACGAGAAGGCCATGGGCTTCGCCGCGCCGGTGGCGGAAGAAGGGCGCCCGCTGCAGGCCGTGTTCCGCGCCGCGCGTCAGGCGGCCGAAGAGAACGTCCGCATCGTCAACGCCAAGGAGAACAACCTCAAGAGCCTGAGCGTGGAGATCCCGCGCGGCAAGTTCAACGTCGTCACCGGCGTCAGCGGCTCGGGCAAGAGCACGCTGGCCTTCGACATCCTGTTCAATGAAGGACAGCGCCGCTACCTGGAGAGTCTGAACGCCTACGCGCGCAGCATCGTGCAGCCGGCGGGGCGGCCCGAGGTGGACGCGGTCTACGGCATTCCGCCGACGGTGGCCATCGAGCAGCGGCTTTCGCGCGGCGGCCGCAAGAGCACGGTGGCCACGACCACCGAGGTCTGGCACTTCCTGCGCCTCCTGTGGGTGAAGCTGGGTCTCCAGCACTGCGTGAAGGACGGCTCGCCGGTGAAGGCGCAGAGCGCCGAGAGCATCGCGGCGCAGCTGCTGCGCGACCACCGCGGCGAACACGTGGGCCTGCTCGCGCCGCTGGTGGTGAACCGCAAGGGCGTCTACACCGACCTCGCCAAATGGGCCAAGGCGCGCGGCCACACGCACCTGCGCGTGGACGGCGAGTTCCTGCCGCTGAACCCGTTTCCGCGCATCGACCGCTTCAAGGAGCACACGATCGAGCTGCCGGTGGGCGACCTGATCGTCGACCCCGCGAACGAGGCCGAGCTGCGTCAGCTGCTCAGCCGCGCGCTGGACCTGGGCAAGGGCGTGCTGCACCTGCTGCACCCGCTGACCGGCCTGGACGACACGATGGTGGAAGGCGGCACGCAGGGCCGCGGTATCGGCCAGGTGAAGGTGTTCAGCACCAAGCGCGCCTGCCCCACCTGCGGCACCAGCTACCCCGAGCTGGACCCGCGCATGTTCAGCTACAACAGCAAGCACGGCTGGTGCACGAGCTGCGTCGGCACCGGTCTCACGCTCACGCGCGAGCAGCGCAAGGCCTACGACGACAGCGTGCGCGACGACAACGACAAGGGCCGCGAGCAGAGCTTCCCCAGCGAGGAGCCGGAAGTCGAAGGCGTGGGTGGCGAACCCTGCACCGAATGCCACGGCACGCGGCTGAACGCGGCCTCGCGCGGCGTCACCTTCGAGGAGCGCGCCATCAGCGACATCGCCCAGCTCTCGGTCAGCGAGGCGCGGCGCTGGGTGGCGGGCCTGGCGCTCAGCGGCCGCGATGCCGACATCGCGCGCGACGTGATCACCGAGATCGCCAGCCGCCTGGAGTTCCTGGAGGACGTGGGCCTGGGCTACCTGACGCTGGACCGCGCGGCGCCCACGCTCAGCGGCGGCGAGGCGCAGCGCATCCGGCTGGCGGCGCAGCTGGGCAGCCACCTGCAGGGCGTGTGCTACGTGCTGGACGAGCCGACCATCGGCCTGCACCCGCGCGACAACGGCATCCTGCTGGGGGCCCTCGGCAAGCTCAGCGCCGCCGGCAACACGCTGGTGGTGGTGGAGCACGACGAGGACACCATCCGCCGCGCCGAGCACATCATCGACATCGGCCCCGGCGCCGGCAAGCGCGGCGGCACGCTGGTGGCGCAGGGCGATGCGGCGGCGATCGCGGCCGCACCGGCCTCGCTCACCGGCCGGCTGCTGGCCCACCCGCTGAAGCACCCGCTGGGCACGCGCCGCGCGGTGGACGCCGACGGCCCGGCGCTGGTGCTCAAGGGCGCGTCGCTGCACAACCTGCGCGACGTGGACGTCCGCGTGCCGCTGGCGCGGCTGGTGGCCGTCACCGGCGTCAGCGGCTCGGGCAAGAGCACGCTGGCGCGCGACGTGCTGCTGGCCAACGTGCAAGGTGCCCTGGCCGGCTTCAAGCCGTGGACGGGCTGCACGGGGCTCAGCGGCTTCGAGCAGATCGACCGCGTGCTGGAGGTCGACCAGACGCCCATCGGCAAGACGCCGCGCTCCTGCCCGGCCACCTACATCGGCTTCTGGGACGCCATCCGCAAGCTCTTCACCGAGACGCTGGAGGCCAAGGCGCGCGGCTACGGCACGGCGCGCTTCTCCTTCAACACCGGCGAGGGCCGCTGCCCGGGCTGCGAAGGCCAGGGCATGAAGACCATCGAGATGAGCTTCCTGCCCGACGTGAAGGTGCACTGCGACGTCTGCCACGGTGCGCGCTTCAACGCCGAGACGCTGGCCGTCACCTGGCGGGGCAAGAGCATCGGCGACGTGCTGCGCATGGAGGTGGACGAGGCCGTCGGCTTCTTCGCCAGCATGCCGGCCATCGCGCACCCGCTGCAGCTGCTGGCCGACGTGGGCCTGGGCTACCTGACGCTGGGGCAGCCCTCGCCCACGCTCAGCGGCGGCGAGGCGCAGCGCATCAAGCTGGTCACCGAACTCAGCAAGGTGCGCGACGACGTGGGCCGCCGAGGCCAGAAGCCCTTGAGGACGCTGTACGTGCTGGACGAGCCCACCGTGGGCCTGCACATGGCCGATGTGGAGAAGCTCATCCGCGTGCTGCACCGGCTGGTGGACGGCGGCCACAGCGTGGTCGTCATCGAGCACGACCTGGACGTCATCGCCGAGGCCGACTGGGTGTCGGACCTGGGGCCCGAAGGCGGTGCCGCCGGCGGGCGCGTGGTGGCCGAGGGCCCACCAGAGGCCATCGTCGCCGCCGGCACGCACACCGGCCGGGCCTTGGCACCGGTGCTGGCGCGCGGGCGCTGAAGCGCCGGCCATGAAAAAGGCCGCCCGGAGGCGGCCTTCGTCGAAGGGGAAGGAACTCAGTCCCTGCGGCGGCGCTTCAGCGCCAGCAGGCCCAGACCCAGGCCCATCATGGCCCAGGTGCTGGCTTCCGGCACGGCCGGCGTGTAGGTGATGTTGTCGACGCCGACCCAGTCGTTGAAGCTGCCGGGGCGGATGGCGACGCTGGTGATGGACGCGCCGGCCAGGGACAGAACGAACTGGCCGGTGGTCGTGCCGGACACGGTGCCCAGCAGCGTTGCGCCGTCGAAGGCCCACATGGTCACATCGGCGCCCGTCGCGACACCGGCGAAGGTGGCCGAGAAGCTGCTGATGGGGCTGGCGAAGCTGACCAGGAAGCTGGGGTCGCCGTCTTCATTCAACCAGCCGGCGAAGCTGCGCAGCACGTTGCCGCTCACCAGCGACGGCGTGCCCAGGCCGCCGACGTCGGTGCCCGCGGAGTCGACGATGGTCATGTCGGTGTTGGTCGCCCAATCCGAGCCCGACGAGGAAGAACCCGCGCCAGCGAAGTTGTTGGGCGAGAACGTCACGCCAGCGTACTGGTTCGACAGGACGGTGCCGACGGCCAGGGCGTTGAAGTCGATGGTGTCGGCGCGCGCCTGGCCCATGGCCAGGACGCTGGCGACGGCGAACATCGACAGAGCAAGCTTCTTCTGCATCAAGGTTCCCCGATCAAGTTGGCCGCGGCAAACCGCTGGCCGGGTGGCTGACAGGACGGGCAAGCCCCTACACGGGACGCCCGCAGTGCCGGTGCATGGCACACAGTACGGACCTTATCGGCTTGGCCGGCAAATGCAGCCCCGCGACCAGGGGGGACGCCTCCAATCAGGGGCGTCGTGCTGCCCGGACCACGCGCCATCCGAGCAAGGCGCCGATGATCGACGCGTAGACCGCCACCTCGAGGAAGTTCTTCTTCCCGGCGCGCATCCAGAAGAAGTGCAGCACGCCCAGCAGTGCCACCGCGTAGACAGCGCGGTGCAGCGCCTGCCAGCGCGCTGCACCGAGCGCCCGGATGGCGCGGTTGAACGAGGTCGCCGCCAGCGGCAGCATCAGCAGCAGCGCCGCGCTGCCCACCAGGATGAAGGGGCGCTTGACGATGTCCTTGAGGATGGCGTCCGGCTCGAAGCCCATGTCCAGCCAGGCGTAGGCGCAGAAGTGCAGGCTGCCGTAGAAGAAGGCGAAAAGCCCGAGCATGCGCCGCCAGCGGGCCAGCGCGTGCCAGCCGGTGAACTGGCGCATCGGCGTGACGGCCAGCACCAGGCACAGAAAACGCAGCGTCCAGTCGCCGGTGCCGCGGATCAGCGCCTCGGCCGGGTTGGGCCCCAGGGTGTTGGCGAACGCGCCGTAGAGCAGCCAGGCGCAAGGCCCCAGCGCCGCGACGAACAGCAGCGGCTTGACGGCCGGCTGCGCCAGCCAGGGGTTGAGGTTCACGCCGATTCCGGGCCAGGCCTCAATAGAACTTCCGCAGGTCCATCCCGGCATACAGCTGGCCGACCTGGGGTTCATAGCCGTTGAACATCAGCGTCGGGCGCTTCCTGGCGAAGACGCCGTCCTCGCCGATGCGGCGTTCGGTGGCCTGGCTCCAGCGCGGGTGGTCGACCTTGGGGTTCACGTTCGAGTAGAAGCCGTACTCGCTGGGGATGGCCGTTTCCCAGGCGGTCCTGGGCTGTTTCTCCACGAAGCGGATCCTGACGATGCTCTTGGCGCTCTTGAAGCCGTACTTCCAGGGCAGGACCATGCGCACCGGGGCGCCGTTCTGGTTGGGCAGCACTTCGCCGTACATGCCGAAGGCCAGCAGCGTCAACGGGTGCATGGCCTCGTCCATGCGCAGACCTTCGGTGTAGGGCCAGTCCAGCGAGCCCGAGGCGAGGCCGCGCATCTGCTGGCGGTCGGCCAGCGTCACGAACTGCAGGTACTTCGCGTTGCCGGTGGGTTCGACCCGCTTGATCAGTTCCGACAGCGAGTAGCCGACCCAGGGGATGACCATGGACCAGCCCTCCACACAGCGGAGCCGGTAGATGCGTTCCTCCATGGGGCTGAGCTTGAGCAGTGTGTCGAGATCGAAGTTGCCGGGTTTCTTCACCTCGCCTTCCACCGCCACCGTCCAAGGCCGCGTCTTCAGCGCGCCGGCGTACTGGGCGGGATCGGCCTTGTCGGTGCCGAACTCATAGAAGTTGTTGTACGAGGTGGCATCGGCGTAGGCCGTCGGCTTGTCCATCACCGTGGCGCCGGCCGCGGAGCTTCGGGCTCCGGGCAGGGGGGGCAGCTTGCCCGGCCGGGCCGTCTGGGCGCCACCGAGGGCCGGCAGGCCGGCCCATGCGCCGCCTGCGGCCAGGCCTTGCCACACGCGGCGCCGGCTCAGGTACACCGCCTTGGGCGTGATCTCCGACGCGACCGGATGGACAAAACCGCGATCCTTGAGCAAGTGCATCTCGACTCCACGTTGACGACCACCGGCAGTCGGCCGGTGCGGCCCCGTTCTTACACCGAACGGCGCCACAAATGGCGACGGGCCGGTACAAGACCGGCCCGTCGTCAGGGAAGCGCGAAGCGGGCGGCGCTCAGCGCAGGCCGGCGATGTAGTCGGACACGGCCTTGATCTCCTTGTCGCTCAGCTTGGCGGCAATGGCCGTCATCTGGGCACTGTTGGCGCGCGCGCCGGAGCGGAAGGCGGTGAGCTGGGCCTCGGTGTAGTCGGCATGCTGGCCGCCGACACGGGGGTACTGGGCCGGGATGCCGGCGCCGTTGGGGCTGTGGCAGCCGGCGCAGGCGGGAACCTGCTTGGCCAGGATGCCGCCGCGGTAGATCTGTTCGCCCAGCACCACCAGTTCCTTGTTCCTGGCAAAGCCCGGCTTGGCCGACAACTTGCCGTAGAAGGCGGCAAGGTGCTTCATGTCGTCTTCGGACAGCGGCGCGGCCATCCCGGACATGATGGCGTTCTTGCGCTTGCCGGCCTTGAACTCGACCAGCTGCTTGACGATGTACTCAGGGTGTTGGCCAGCCAGGATGGGATTGGCGGGTGCACCGCGCGAGCCGTCCTGCGTGTGGCAGGCGCCGCAGGCCGTGGCCAGCTGCTGGCCCTTGGCCGGGTCGGCCTTGAAGGCCGCAGCGGGTTCGGCAGCCAGGGCCGGGCCCAGGGTCAGGTTCGACAGGACCAGCGCGGCGAGCACGGTGGCGGGGCGCGTGAAGGGGAGCGGGCGCGACGTCAGGCGGGGCATGCCGGTCTTTCTGAAGTAGAGGGCGGCCGAAAAGCAAACCGCGAATTTTACAATGCCCCATGACACGCAGCATTCACGCCCCCACCAGCGTCCCGGACGCCGCCAAGGCGGCCCTGGCCTGGACGCACAGCGCGCGCTTTCTCACGACGGCCAGCCAGCTCTCGCAACTGCCCGGCGGTGAGCTGCCGGAGATCGCATTCGTGGGCCGCAGCAATGCCGGCAAGTCCACGGCGATCAACCGCCTGGCCCAGCAGAAGCGCCTGGCCTTCGCCTCGCGCACGCCCGGGCGCACCCAGCACATCAACCTGTTCGAGGTGGGCCCCAAGGACGCGCCGGACGCGCTTTTCGCCGACCTGCCCGGCTACGGCTACGCCGCGGTGGAGCGCAGTGCCAAGCTGCGTTGGCAGCAGGTGATGGCCGACTACCTGCAGCTGCGGCGGCCGCTGCACGGCGTGGTGCTGATGGTCGATTCGCGCCTGGGCTTCACCGAGCTGGACCGCAACCTGCTCGAGTTCATCGCCCCGCGCGTGGCCAATGGCGAGGTGCGGCTGCTGGCGCTGCTCACGAAGGCCGACAAGCTCAGCCGTTCGCAGGGCCAGGTGGCCTTGCTGAAGGCGCAGGAGGTTCTCGGTTCGGTCACGACGGAAAACGCGGATGTCGGCGTGGCGCTCTTCTCCGCCTTGTCGCGCCAGGGGCTGGAGGACGTGGCGGAAACGCTGCGCAGTTGGCTGCCCGCCGCTGCGCCCGGGCTGGTTCAGGCGGCCGCTCCCGCCATCTGATCCTGCACGCGCGCTGCCGCGCTGCCCACGATGGAGCGCTGGCGCAACGTCTTGGCCAGGCGCTCCTTGTGCATGTTGGCCAGTGCGCCTCGGCGGATGGCCCAGGTGGCGTCCGAGGCCCCGTCGCCGAACAGCCAGACCTCGCGCCGCTCGCCGGGCCACAGCAGGCGAGCCTGCACCCACCGGCCCTGCATGAACATGCGCACCCAGTCGCCGGGCTTGAGCGTGTCGGTCCAGTCGCCGGGCAGGGCGGGAGAGCGCGTGGCCATGGACTCGTCGTCCAGCAGCTCGGCCGGCACGGTGTCGATGTCGGCCACGTCCATGGTGCCGTGGAAGCCGCTGGGCAGCGGCCGGCCGCTGAAAAGCTGATCTTCCAGCTTCTGCAGCGCACCGATCTGGCTGGCGGCGGCGGTCAGGCGGCGTGTCAGGCGCTTCTGCAGGAAGCCGTCCAGCCGTTCCAGCGCCCAGCGGTACAGGCCGTTGTTCTGCTCGTGTTCGCTGGCCAGTTGCTCGACGATGGCCAGCGCGTTCTTCAGCAGCATCAGGCGGTCGGGGTCGACCGGGTCCGGCGCCATCTCGGCTTCGAAGACGAGCAGGTTGATGAAGCGCCACAGCGGGTGCTTGTCGTGGTCCAGCAGGCCGCCGCCGTCGCGCAGCACCAGCCGCATGGCCGGGCCCTGCATGCGGGCGATGATCTGGCCGACGTCCGGCGGCACACGCTCGTCGGCCACCATGGCGTCGAACAGGCGGCTGACGAGTTCGATGCTCTGGCGGTCGATGCGGTTGCTGGTGTGGCGCGCCACGTCGCGCCAGCTCTCCTGGCGCGGTGCCCCTCGTGGGCTGCGTGGCTTGTCCTGGCCTTCGTAGCTGAGCTTGGCGTCGTCCAGCGGCGCCGGCATGGTTTCCACCATGCGGTGCAGGTCGGGCGTGTAGGTCGTCTCGTTGGCGCGTCCGCTGCCGCCCCGGCGCTGGCCGCTCGGCAGGATCACGGTGCGGTGGATGGCGGGTTCGACGCCCAGCGACTCGAGCCGCGAGGCCGACGCGGCGTAGGTCTTGCGCAGCAGCTGCGCCAGCGGCAGCCCGGCGTGGCGCATGAAGGCCAGCTGGTGGCCGCGTGACAGCGGCAGCGCCTGCGCGGCGGCCCACACCGCACGTGCGTAGGACTCGGGCCTGAAGGGGTTGTGGTCGGTGGAGACGTCCATGTCGCCGACCAGCGACGAGATGTAGGTCTGCAGCTCGCGCAGCTCGTATTCGGCCGTGCTCTTGATGGCTTCGATGGTGTGGGACAGCTCCACGTCCATCGCCACCTCCTCCTCGTCCACCAGCGACAGCGACATGCGCTTGCTCTGGCGCGGCGCGCCGGGCGGGTCGCGCCGGGCCAGGTCGCCCTCCACCTGCTCGCGCAGCGAGCGCATGAAGTAGTCACCCAGCCGGGCCCGCTGCGCCAGCAGGGCCTGCATGAGATCGCCGACGGTGGAACGCTGGGCCGGCGCCATCATGGCCAGGTCGCGGCGCGCGCTCTCGTTGGCCCCGTCGATGACCTGGTCGAACAGCAGCGGCGCGCGCAGCAGTTCGTCCTCGACGTACTGCTGCAGCGCGGACGATGAGGGTCTGACGGCCATGCCCGATTATTCCGCCTGCCGCGGCACCCGATCAAAAGAAAAGGCCTGCGGTCATCCCGCAGGCCTTGGCTTGGCCCCAGGCCGGCACCGAAGCGCCGGCCCGGGACGGGCACGGACTTACATGTCCATGCCGCCCATGCCACCCATGCTGCCCATGCCGCCGGGCATGCCGCCGCCGGCGGCTTCTTCCTTCGGGGCCTCGGCGACCATGCACTCGGTCGTCAGCATCAGGCCGGCCACGGAGGCGGCGTTCTGCAGCGCGGTGCGGGTGACCTTCGTGGGATCCAGGATGCCCATCTCGATCATGTCGCCGTAGGTGCCGTTGGCGGCGTTGTAGCCGTAGTTGCCCTTGCCACCCAGCACGGCGTTGATGACCACGCTCGGCTCGTCGCCGGCGTTGGCGACGATCTCGCGCAGCGGCTGCTCGATGGCGCGCAGCACGATCTTGATGCCGGCGTCCTGGTCGTGGTTGTCACCCTTGATGGTGCCGGCGGCCTGGCGGGCACGCAGCAGGGCCACGCCGCCACCGGCGACGATGCCTTCTTCCACCGCGGCACGCGTGGCGTGCAGGGCGTCTTCCACGCGGGCCTTCTTCTCCTTCATCTCGACTTCGGTGGCGGCACCGACCTTGATGACGGCCACGCCGCCGGCCAGCTTGGCCACGCGCTCCTGGAGCTTCTCGCGGTCGTAGTCGCTGGTGGCTTCCTCGATC
>JAEUPH010000194.1 GCA_016790395.1 Rubrivivax sp.
CGGGCGTGGCGGCCAGTGCCGTGAGCACATCGCGCAGCATGCAAGCAGCCAGCGCCGCACGCTGGGCGCCACTCAGTTCACCGGCCAGCCTTTGCTTGGCTCGCGCGAAGGGTTTCACCGGCACCACGGCCCACAAGCTCATGACGCCGCCTCCAGCACCGCCTGCGCCAGCCGCTCGCGATCGTCCAGCGTGTTCATCAGCGTCGGCACGACGACGATGCGCGGGCCGCCGGGCATCGCCAGGCCCGGCTCGTCGGCGTCGACCAGCAGCACGTCCACCAGCCCGGCATAGTGCTGCGCGATGCTGCGGTGGCTGACCTGCAAGCCCAGCTCGGCCATCAGCTTGGCCGTGGGCCCCTTCACCGCCTTGCCGGCGACCAGCGGCGACACGGCCACCACCGGCGCCGGGCAGGCCGCCAGCGCGGCGCGCACGCCGGGCAGCGCCAGGAGGGGGTCGACGCTGAGCCAGGGGTTGGACGGGCACAGCACCACGGCGCGCAGCGAAGCGTCCTGCCCCAGCGCCAGCAGCTCGGGCGCGGGCCGCGCGTGCTGGGCGCCTTCGAAGTGCAGGCCGGTCAGCCGCGGCTCGCAGCGGCGGCGCACGAAGTAGTGCTGGAAGGCGAGGCGGCCTTCGTCGGTGTCGACGACGGTGGCCACCGGGTCATCGCTCATCGGCAGCAGGCGGACCTGCACGCCCAGCGCCTGCGCCAGCGCGGCGGTGGCCTGGGTCAGCGTCTCGCCGGCGGCCAGGCGGCGCGTGCGCTCCACGTGCGTGGCGAGGTCCAGGTCGCCCAAGGCGAACCAGTCTTCGCCACCGAGGGCGCGCAGCGCGGCCATGAACTGCCAGGTCTCGCCGGCGCGGCCCCAGCCGCGTTCGCCGTCGGCCAGGCCGGCCAGCGCGTAGAGCACGGAGTCCAGGTCGGGCGAGATGGCCAGGCCCAGGTGGCGGAAGTCGTCGCCGGTGTTGACGACGATGTCCAGCGCCTCGGGCGGCAGCACGCGCGCCAGGCCTAGCGCCAGCTTGGCGCCGCCGACGCCGCCGGAGATCGCCAGCACGCGGCCCGTTCTTCTCATCGGAACAGGTCTTCCTGCGGCGCCCGCACCAGCGCCTGCGCCGGCTGCGCCGGGCCGGTGTGTGCCAGGCCGCGCACCAGCACCACGGGCAGGCCTTCGCCGGCCTGGCCCATCACCATCGACGCGGCGGACGCAATCTCGTCGGCCACGCCGACATCGGTGACACGCAGCTTGCGGCCGAAGAGGTCGGGCGCGCCGCGCAGGTCGCGCACCGCGGCCACGCCGGCGCAGCCGATGGCCACGCCCACGGCACCGCGGCGCCAGGGGCGGCCGAAGCTGTCGTTGATGACGACCCCCGGCGCCACGCCGCAGCGCGCGCCGATCTCGCGGCGCAGCGCCTCGGCGCTGGCGTCGGGGTTCTCGGGCAGCAGCAGCGCCTGCTCGGCGCCAGCGTGGTCGACGTTGGACTGGTCGATGCCGGCATTGGCCATCACGAAGCCCAGCCGGTGCTCGACGATCAGTACGTTGACGCGGTGGCGCACGATACGCACCGATTCGCGCAGGATCAGCTCCACCAGCCGCGCATCCTTGGCCACGGCGATGGCCAAGTCCAACGCGCGCTGCGAAGGCACCACGCTGGCCAGGTCCACCAGCCGGCCCTCGGCCTTGGAGACGATCTTCTGCGCCAGCACCAGCACGTCGCCGGGCTGCAGCGTCAGGCGCTGGCGGTCCAGCGCGGCCAGCACCAGCGCGGCGAGGTCGTCGCCGGGCCGCACGTGCGGCAGGCCGTGCAGGGCGTGCAGTTCGACGGGGGCGGGCATGGGCAGGTGTGGGGAGCTTGGGCCATGCTAGGCCAGCCCTCGCGCGCGGGGGCGCGAGGCGGCGGGGCTGTCCACGATGCGGTGAGGCGCCGCGTGGTGCTGCACCGCGGCAGCGTGGCCGCCTAAGCTGGGGCGATCGTGAACGAGCTCTCTCCCCAGGCGCTGGCCGCCTGCACCGACACGCCCCGCCTGATGGCCCTGGCCGCTGCGCGGCGCGATGCCGCCTTCGGCCGCGTGATCACGCACTCGCGCAAGGTCTTCCTGCCGCTGACCCAGCTGTGCCGCGACGTCTGCCACTACTGCACCTTCGCCAAGGCGCCGCGGCAGCTGAAGCAGCCCTACCTGGGCGTGGACGAAGCGCTGCGCATCGCGCGCCAGGGCGCCGCGATGGGCTGCCGCGAGGCGCTGTTCACGCTGGGCGAAAGGCCCGAAGACCGCCACCCTGCCGCGCGCGAAGCGCTGGACGCGATGGGCTTCGCCAGCACGCTGGACTACCTCGCCCATGTCGCCCGCCTCGTGCGGGAAGAGACCGGCCTGCTGCCGCACTTCAACCCCGGCACGCTGACGGCCGAGGAACTGGCGCGGCTGCGCCCGCTGGCGCCTTCGATGGGGCTGATGCTGGAGAGCACGTCGGAGCGCCTGTGCGCCAAGGGCGGCCCGCACCACGGCAGCCCCGACAAGGCGCCCGCCTTGCGCCTGCAGACGCTGGAAGACGCCGGCCGGCTGGCGATTCCCTTCACCAGCGGGCTGCTCATCGGCATCGGCGAAACGCGGGCCGAGCGCATCGAGACGCTCCTCGCGCTGCGCGACGCGCACGGGCGGCACGGACACCTGCAGGAAGTCATCGTGCAGAACTTCCGCGCCAAGCTCGGCACGCGCATGGCGAAAGCGCCCGAGCCCAGCCTGGACGAGCTGCTGTGGACCATCGCCGCGGCGCGGCTGCTGCTGCCCACCGACGTGAGCGTGCAGGTGCCGCCGAACCTGAGCCCGGGCGCGCTGCCTCAGCTGCTGGCCGCGGGCATCGACGACTGGGGCGGCATCTCCCCCCTCACGCCCGACCACGTGAACCCCGAGGCGCCCTGGCCGCACCTGCAGCAGCTGGCCGAAGCCACCGCGCAGGCCGGCCACTTCCTGGAAGAGCGGCTCACCGTCTACCCGCGTTTCGCGCGCGAGCTGCCGCGCTGGGTGGACGA
>JAEUPH010000203.1 GCA_016790395.1 Rubrivivax sp.
GTACATCTGCGCCGCCAGCGCCTGACCCGCGGAAGGTTCGAGCCAGGCGGCCAGCGCCGCCGGCGGCACGCGCAGCACCGCCGTGTCGCGGCCGATGCCCCCCAGCACCTCGGGGCGCAGCGGTGCGTCGTCGGTAACGAACCAGACCTTGTCGATGCGCTCGCGCTCGCGCCCCAGCGTCTCGCGCAACTGGCGCTGCAGCACGAGCAGCCGCTCGCAGGTCGCGTCGCAGGCCCCGCCGCCCACGACGACGAGCAGCCACTGGCCCTTGAGCGCCGCGGGGTCGACCGCCGCACCCTGCAGGTCGGCCAGTGGCAGCGCGGCCGCTGCCGGCAGGGGCCGCGGCGGGGTGACGAGCTCGCTGTAGTTCACGCCGCTCGAGGGGCGGTAGAAGAAGAACGCCAGGTAGGAGGCGATCACCGGCGACGCGCAGACCAGCAGCACGAGCAGCATCTTGATGCGCCCGCTGCGCGTGCGCCGTTCGGCCTGCGCCAGTGCCGGATCGGGCAGGCGGTGCACCGTGAGCGCAAGGCCCTCAGCGGGCGTGACGTCCAAGGCGGGGGCGGAGGTGTCGGTACCAGACATAGAGTCCCACGATCGCCAGGCTCATCGCCCACCACTGGGCGGCATAGCCGTAGTTCTTGTGCGCGTCGGCTGCGGGGCGCAGCCAGTCGCGCTGCAGCGCCGGGTCGGCGTCGGGGCCGGATTGCTCGAGCAGCGTCACCGGCAGCAGCGGCAAGCCAGTCTCGCGCGCGAAATCGGCCAGGTCGAGATTCTGCCGGATCGGCCCCGAGGCCGCGGCATCGAACTCGTACAGCCGCGACGGCGCCGGGGCGACGCGGCCGCGGACCTCGACCTCGCCCGCAGGCGTCGCCAGCGCCGGCAGCCGCGTCCGCTCGGCGGCGTCGCGCGCGACCCAGCCGCGCTGCACCAGCACGACGCCGCCCGGCCAGGCCAGCGGGGTGACGACGACGAAGCCGGGGCGCGCGTTCATCACCCGGTTGTCGAGAAACACCGTGCGCTCGACCAGCCAGCGGCCGCGCAGCTGCGCCTGGCGATGCAGCAGCGCGTCGCCGCCGTTGCGCGCCGAAGCGGTGAGTTCCTCGGCGCCCACCGGCGGCTGCACGGCACGCGCATCGATGGCCGCCTGCCAGGCCTCCTTCTGCGTCGCGCGCTCCCACTGCCACAGGCCGAGGCGCGCCGTGGCCGCGGCAGCGAGCAGCGTTGCGCCGAGCACCACGAGGCCCGCGAGGCGGCTGCCGGCCGCGCTCATCGCCGCGCCGCCCGGCGCCGATAATGCAGCGCCATGAAGCCCGTCATCGTCGCCGTGTTCGTCATGATCGTCGTCGCGCTGGCGCTGGCCGGCCGGGCGATGCTGCGCCGCGGAGGATCCAGGCCGGGCGCGATGTGGCACGCGCTGGCCTGGCGCATCGGGCTGTCGGTGGCGCTGTTCCTGTGCCTGCTGGCGGCCTGGCGCCTGGGCTGGATACGGCCCACCGGCGTGCCGCTCACGCGCTGACGCCGGCGCCGCGCGGCGCCGGCCGAACTGCTCAGAGCCAGTACACGACGATGTACAGGCCGAGCCAGACGACGTCGACGAAGTGCCAGTACCAGGCCGCGCCCTCGAAGCCGAAGTGGCGCTTGGGCGTGAAGTGGCCGTTCATCAGGCGCAGCGTGATGAAGATCAGCATCAGCATGCCCACGAAGACGTGGAAGCCGTGGAAGCCGGTGAGCATGAAGAAGGTGCTGCCGAACACGCCCGAGCTCAGCTTGAGGTTGAGCTCGACATAGGCGTGGTGGTACTCGTAGGCCTGCACGCCGACGAAGGTGGCCCCCAGGGCGACCGTGACCCACATCCAGAAGATCGTCTTGGCGCGCTGGTTGGCGATGAGCGCGTGGTGGGCGATGGTCAGCGTCACGCCCGAGGTCAGCAGCAGCGCCGTGTTGATGGTGGGCAGCGGCCAGGGCCCGACGCGCGTGAAGGGCTCCACCGTGCCGGCCGGCGAGGCCGTGATGCCGACGCCTTCGCTGGGCCACAGCGCCTTGAAGTCGGGCCACAGGAGCTGGTGGTCGAGATTGCCCAGCATCGGCACGGAGTGCACACGGGCCCAGTACAGCGCGCCGAAGAAGGCGGCGAAGAACATCACCTCGCTGAAGATGAACCAGCTCATGCTCCAGCGGAAGGACACGTCGATGCGGTCCGAGTAGAGGCCGCCTTCGCTTTCGCGGACGGCGTCGCGGAACCACTGGAAGAGCACCGTCAGCCAGACCACCAGGCCGACGACCAGCGCGTAGGCCCCCCAGCCAGCGCCGTTGACCCATTGGCCGGCACCCAGGATGACCAGGAACAGGCCGAAGGCCACCATCACCGGATGGCGCGACGGCGCGGGGACGAAGTAGTACGGGGTGCTGCCCGCGGCGGGGGTGGCTGACATGTTGCTCATTGCTCCTCGAACCGAAAACTCAAATCTTCCTGCAGCGCGGCTCAGGCACCTGCCACGCCGCTGCCCACGACCCAACGCACCAGCACCACCAGCGCGGCGATGAAGAGCGCGGCGCCAACGATGCCGGCGACGATCACGTGCACCGGGTTCAGCTTCTGGACGTCTTCGGCGTAGCCGGACGATCGGCGGACGCCGAAGAACGACCAGGCCACGGCGCGCACCGTCTGCACGAACGAACCGCGCCGCGCTGCGGCTTCCTTCAAGTCGGCGCTCAAGCTCCGCCTCCGGGCTGCTGCAGCTGGCTCACCGTGCCCACCGGCGCCGCCGGCACCTTGCCGCCGACCTCGAAGAAGGTATAGCTCAGCGTGATGGTGGTGACATCGCGCGGCAGCTTGGGGTCGACCACGAAGGCCACGGGCCAGCTGCGCGCCTCCCCGGCCTTGAGCGTCCACTCGTTGAAGCAGAAGCACTCGACCTTGTTGAAGTAGCCGCCCGCCTGCATGGGCGCGTAGCTGGGGATGGCCTGCGCGGCCATGGTGCGGCTCTGTCGGTTGCGGAACTCGTACATCACCGTGTTCAGCTCGCCAGGGTGGACCTGCATCGAACGCATCGCGGGCTTGAAATCCCAGGGGCCGCGCACGTTGGCGTCGAACTCCACCGTGATGAGCCGGCTGCGGTCGACCTGCGTGTTCACCGAGGGCGTGGGCCTGACCGCCGTGCGCTGCTCGGCCAGCGTGAGCACGTTGATGCCCAGCGCGTCGCAGATGGCGCGGTACATCGGCACCAGCGCATAGCCGAAACCGAACATCACGCCCACGATCACCACCAGCTTGCCCAGCAGCTGGCGGTTGGCGCGCAGAGGGAATCGCTTCACGCGGAGTCCAGGCTCAGCGGCCTAGGAAGACGATCTTGGCCACGAAACCGAGGCCGAAGATCAACGCCACCGACGCCAGGATCAGCGCCAGCCGCAGGTTCGCCTTGCGTTGCTCTTCGTTCCGCGACACGGTGCTCACCTCGAAGCGGCGCTCAGCCGATGACCTTGGTGGCCGTCACGTCCAGCTTGGGCGGCGTCTCGAAGGTGTGGAAGGGCGCCGGCGAAGGCACTTCCCACTCCAGACCCTCGGCCGCCTCCCAGGGGCGCTGCGGCGCCGGCTGGCCCTGGCCGCGCATCATCGGCACGACGACGAACAGGAAGAAGTACACCTGCATGAAGCCGAATCCGAAGGCGCCGATCGAAGCGATGGCGTTGAAGTCGGCGAACTGCATCGGGTAGTCGGCGTAGCGGCGGGGCATGCCGGCCAGGCCGAGGAAGTGCATCGGGAAGAAGGTGATGTTGAAGAAGATGATCGAGCCCCAGAAGTGGATCTTCCCGCGGGTCTCGCTGTACATCACGCCCGTCCACTTCGGGCCCCAGAAGTAGACGCCGGCGAACAGCGCGAACAGCGAGCCGGCCACCAGCACGTAGTGAAAGTGCGCCACGACGTAGTAGGTGTCCTGGATCTGGATGTCGATGGGCGCCATGGCGCAGATCAGGCCCGTGAAGCCGCCCATCGTGAACACGAACAGGAAGCCGACGGCCCACAACATGGGCGTCTCGAAGGTCATCGAGCCCTTCCACATCGTGGCCAGCCAGTTGAAGACCTTCACGCCCGTGGGCACCGCGATCAGCATGGTCGCGTACATGAAGAAGAGCTGCCCCGTCACCGGCATGCCGGTGGTGTACATGTGGTGCGCCCAGACGATGAACGACAGGATCGCGATCGACGAGGTGGCATACACCATCGAGGTGTAGCCGAACAGGCGCTTGCGCGCGAAGGTCGGGATGATGGCGCTCACGATGCCGAACGCCGGCAGGATCATGATGTAGACCTCGGGGTGCCCGAAGAACCAGAAGATGTGCTGGTACATGATCGGGTCGCCACCGCCGGCGGGGTTGAAGAAG
>JAEUPH010000260.1 GCA_016790395.1 Rubrivivax sp.
TCCGCCCACGCCCAGACCGCCCCCGCCGCGCCCGCCGCCGGCGGCGCCGAATCGCTCCTCTTCGGCCCGCTGCCGATGATGGTGCTGATGTTCGTCGTCCTCTACTTCATCATGATCCGCCCGCAGATGAAGAAGCAGAAGGAACACAAGGCCATGATCGACGCCCTGGCCAAGGGTGACGAGGTCGTCATCGCCGGCGGCGTGATGGGCCGGGTGGCCAAGCTGGGCGAGAGCACGCTCGGCATCGAGGTGGCCAACGGCGTGGAACTGCAGGTGCAGCGCGGCGCGGTCGTGCAGGTGCTGCCCAAGGGCACGTTCAAGTAACCGAATCGGCCGGGTCCGCCCGGCCGCCGCGCGTCGTCCGCTGGCCGGGCCCGTTCGCGCGGCAGCGAGGAATCCTCATCATGAACCGCTACCCGTTGTGGAAGTACGTCCTGCTGGGCGTCGTGCTGCTCGTGGGCCTGCTGTACACGGCACCGAACTTCTACGGCGAGGCGCCGGCGGTCCAGGTGTCGGGGGCCAAGGCCACGGTCAAGGTGGACGCCGGCATGGTGGCCACGGTGCAGCAGACGCTCACGGCCGCCAAGCTGACGCCGGATTTCGTGCGCTTCGACGGCCAGTCGGTGCGCGCCCGCTTCGCCGACATCGACGCGCAGAAGAAGGCACGAGACGCCCTGCTGGCCGCGCTGAACCCCGATCCCGCGAACCCGCGCTACATCGTGGCGCTGAACCTGGTCTCGCGAACGCCGGAGTGGATGGCGAAGATGCACGCCCTGCCCATGTACCTGGGCCTGGACCTGCGCGGCGGCGTGCACTTCCTGATGCAGGTGGACATGCGCGGTGCGCTCAAGCAGGCCGTGGAAACCTACGCCAGCGACACCCGCGCCACGCTGCGCGAGAAGCGCATCCGCTACGCCGACATCGTGCGTGAGCCGGGCGGCCTGACGGTGGTCTTCTCCGACCCCGCCGACGCCGGCAAGGCGCGCGATACCCTCGTCGACCGCCTGCCCTCGATCACCTGGACGCAGGAGACCGAAGGCACCAGCACCAAGCTCGTGGGCCGCCTGTCGCCCAAGTCCATCAACGACATCCAGACCCAGGCCGTCACGCAGAACATCGAGACCCTGCACAAGCGCGTCAACGAACTCGGCGTCACCGAGCCGGTGATCCAGCAGCAGGGCGCCGACCGCGTGGTGGTGCAACTGGCCGGCGTGCAGGACCCGGCGCGCGCCAAGGACATCCTGGGCCGCACCGCCACGCTGCAGTTCCGCCTGGTGGAGCCGGCCGCCGAGAGCGCCGCCGAGACCGTGCCCTCGCGCGACGGCACGCGGGTGGGCCTCAAGCGCGATGTCATCGCCACCGGCGACCAGCTCAAGCAGGCCGCCGCCACCTTCGACAAGGACCAGCGCCCCGCCGTGAGCGTGCGCCTGGACGACGTGGCCGGCCGCAGCATGCGCACGGTGACGCGCGAGAACCTCGGCAAGCCCATGGCCATCGTGCTGTACGAGAAGGGCAAGGGTGAGGCGCTGTCGGTGGCCACCATCCAGGGCGAGTTCGGCACCGACTTCCAGATCACCGGCAACTTCACGCCGCAGGAAACGGCCGACCTGGCGCTGCTCACGCGGGCCGGCTCGCTGGCCGCGCCGATGGAGATCATCGAGGAACGCACCATCGGCCCGAGCCTGGGCCGCGAGAACATCGACAAGGGCTTCGACAGCGTGATGTACGGTTTCGCCGCCATCGCCACCTTCATGTGCCTGTACTACATGCTGTTCGGTGTGTTCAGCACGCTGGCCCTGGGTTTCAACCTGCTGTGCCTGGTGGCCGTGCTGTCCATGCTGCAGGCCACGCTGACGCTGCCCGGCATCGCCGCCATCGCGCTGACGCTGGGCATGGCCATCGACGCCAACGTGCTGATCAACGAGCGCGTCCGCGAGGAACTGCGCAACGGCGCTTCACCGCAGGTGGCCATCAACGTCGGCTACGAGCGCGCCTGGGGCACCATCCTGGACAGCAACGTCACCACGCTCATCGCCGGCATCGCGCTGCTGGCCTTCGGCAGCGGCCCGGTGCGCGGTTTCGCGGTGGTGCACTGCCTGGGCATCCTCACCTCGATGTTCTCCGCCGTGATGTTCTCTCGCGGCCTGGTGAACCTCTGGTACGGCCGGCAGAAGCGGCTGAAGTCGGTTTCCATCGGCCAGGTGTGGCGCCCTGACGGCGCCAAGCCGGCGTCCGAAGAAGCCTGAGGCGGAAGGAGCACATCATGGAATTCTTCCGCATCAAGAAGGACATCCCGTTCATGCGCCATGCGCTGGTGCTGAACGTCGTCTCGTTCATCACCTTCGGCCTGGCGGTGTTCTTCCTCGTCACGCGCGGCCTGCACCTGTCCATCGAGTTCACCGGCGGCACGCTGGTGGAGGTGGAGTACGCGCAGCCGGCCGACGTGAACCGGGCGCGTGTGGCCGTGGAGGCGCTGGGCCTGGGCGAGGTGCAGGTGCAGACCTTCGGTACCAGCCGCGACGTGCTGATCCGCCTGCCGGTGCGCGGCGACATCAAGCAAGGCGAGGTGGCCGAGCGCGCCTTCGCCGCCGTCTGCAAGGCCGAGAGCGGCACGCTGGGCACGAAGCAGTACACCACCGAACAGGGCGAGCAGGTGACTCGCCCGTCCTGCACCGCCGCCGACGGTTCCGAGCCCGTGAAGCGCTCGCGCGTGGAAGCCGTGGGGGCCAGCGTGGGTGCCGAGCTCTACCAGAACGGTGCCTGGGCCCTGCTGGTCACCGTGGCGGGCATCATGGCCTACCTCGCGCTGCGCTTCGAGTGGAAGTTCGCGCTGGCCGGCATCATTGCCAACCTGCACGACGTCGTCATCATCCTGGGCTTCTTCGCCTTCTTCCAGTGGGAGTTCTCGCTCTCGGTGCTGGCGGCGGTGCTGGCGGTGCTGGGCTACTCGGTCAACGAGTCGGTGGTCATCTTCGACCGCGTGCGCGAGGC
>JAEUPH010000315.1 GCA_016790395.1 Rubrivivax sp.
GCATTCCTGCAGACCGAGGGCGATGCGGGCGATGGCGCGGGTGATCTTGCGGGTGACGAAGGTCTCGCCGCGGACCGGGCTTTCGTGGTTGAAGAGGATGCCGTTGCAGGCGTAGATGCCGTAGGCCTCGCGGTAGTTGACCGTGATCCAGTAGGCGTAGAGCTTGGCCACCGCATAAGGGCTGCGCGGGTAGAAAGGCGTGGTCTCCTTCTGCGGGATCTCCTGCACCAGACCATAGAGCTCCGAGGTGCTGGCCTGGTAGAAGCGCGTCTTCTTCTCGAGGCCGAGGATGCGGATGGCCTCCAGCAGCCGCAGCGTGCCGATGCCGTCGGCGTCGGCGGCGTACTCGGGTTGCTCGAAGCTCACGGCCACGTGGCTCATGGCGCCCAGGTTGTAGATCTCGTCGGGCTGCACCAGTTGCACGATGCGCAGCAGGTTCGTGCTGTCGGTCAGATCGCCGTAGTGCAGCTTCAGGCGCGCGCCATCGACATGCGGATCCTGGTACAGGTGGTCGATGCGGTCGGTGTTGAACGACGACGAACGGCGTTTGATGCCATGGACGGTGTAGCCCTTGGCCAGCAGAAGCTCGGCGAGGTAGGCGCCGTCCTGGCCGGTGATGCCGGTGATGAGTGCGGTCTTGGTCATGCGGCTATTTTGCGGTCTGGTCTGACCAAGATAGCACCCCCGTGCGACAGTGCCGGGCAGGGATGCGCAGACTGTCGCACTTTGGGCGGCGCGTAGCGCCGCGTGCGCCGTTGGCCCGGGCGAGAATGCCGGCTTTCCTTCAGTGCACCGCCATCCATGAAAGTCACCGTTGTTGGCACCGGCTACGTCGGCCTCGTCACGGGCGCCTGCCTGGCCGAGATGGGCAATCACGTCGTCTGCCTGGACATCGACGAGCGCAAGATCAACATGCTCAAGGACGGGCGCATCCCCATCCACGAGCCGGGCCTGGAGCCCATCGTCCAGCGCAATGCCGCCGCCGGGCGCCTGAGTTTCACCACCGACATCGCCGCGGCCGTGGGCCACGGCACGATCCAGTTCATCGGTGTCGGCACGCCGCCCGATGAGGACGGTTCCGCCGACCTGCAGTACGTGCTGGCGGCGGCCGGCAACATCGGCCGCCACATGACCGACTACAAGGTCATCGTCGACAAGAGCACGGTGCCCGTGGGCACGGCGGACAAGGTGCGCGGCGCGGTGAAGGCGGCCCTGGCCGCGCGCGGACTGGGCGACATGGCCTTCGCCGTCGTCTCCAACCCCGAGTTCCTGAAGGAAGGCGCGGCGGTGGAGGACTGCATGCGCCCTGACCGCATCGTCGTCGGCGCCGACGACGAGCGTGCCGTGCTGCTGATGCGCGCGCTGTACACGCCCTTCATGCGCAACCACGACCGCCTGCAGCTGATGGACGTGCGCAGCGCCGAATTCACCAAGTACGCCGCCAATGCCATGCTGGCCACGCGCATCAGTTTCATGAACGAGCTGGCGCTGCTGGCCGAGCGCGTGGGTGCCGACATCGAGATGGTGCGCAAGGGCATCGGCAGCGATCCGCGCATCGGCACGCACTTCCTCTACCCGGGCACCGGCTACGGCGGCAGCTGCTTCCCCAAGGACGTGAAGGCGCTCATCCGCACCGGCCAGGACAACGGCATGCAGCTGGGCGTGCTGCAGGCCGTGGAGGATGCCAACGACCGCCAGAAGCACGTGCTGGTGGACAAGATCGTCAAGCGTTTCGGCGAAGACCTGAGTGGCCGCAGCTTCGCCATCTGGGGCCTGGCCTTCAAGCCCAACACCGACGACATGCGCGAAGCGCCCAGCCGCGTCATCGTGCAAGAGCTGACGCGCCGCGGCGCCACGCTCAAGGCCTATGACCCGGTGGCCATGGAAGAGGCGGCGCGCGTCATGGAAGGCACGCCGCGCCTGGTGTTCGCGAAGAGCCAGTCCGAGGCCCTGGAAGGTGCCGACGCGCTGGTCGTCGTCACCGAGTGGAAGGAATTCCGCAACCCCGATTTCGATGCCATCAAGGCCACCTTGAAGCAGCCGCTCATCTTCGACGGCCGCAACATCTACGACCCGGCCCTGATGCGCCTGGCCGGCATCGACTACCACGGCATCGGCAGAGCGGCCGCCCGGCCGGCCTGAAGGGCCGTCAGGCCAGCGGCGGCAGGTCGGCCTGCGACAGCATCGGCGCCGCCGCGTCCTTGGGCGCCACCAGCGGCGCGGCCACGGCGGCCGGCAGCGGCCAGGCGATGCCGATGTCGGGGTCGTCCCAGCGGATGCTGCGCTCGCAGTCCTTGGCGTAGGTGTCGGTGGTCTTGTAGAGGAAGTGCGTGTCGTCTTCCAGCGCCAGGAAGCCGTGCGCGAAGCCTTCGGGAATCCACAGCTGGCGTCTGTTCTCGGCGTTCAGTTCCACGCCGACCCACTGGCCGAAGTTCGGTGAACCGCGCCGGATGTCCACCGCCACGTCGAAGGCCGCGCCCTTGACCACGCGCACCAGCTTGCCCTGCGCATGCGGCGGCAGCTGGTAATGCAGGCCGCGCAGCACGCCGGCCCGGCTGCACGAATGGTTGTCCTGCACGAAGCGGCGGGGCACGGGCAGGCCCAGCTCGCGCAGTGCCGCCTCGAAGCGCGGCTCGTTGAAGCTCTCGCTGAACCAGCCGCGGTCGTCGCCGAAGACCGCGGGCTCGATGATCACGACGCCCGGCAGCCGGGTGGGCAGCATCTTCATGGTCAGAAGGCCCTCTCGCGCAGCACCTGCATGAGGTACTGGCCGTAGGCGTTCTTAAGCATGGGCGCGGCCAGCACTTCGAGTTGCGCGGCATCGATCCAGCCGGCGCGGTAGGCGATCTCCTCCGGGCACGCCACCTTCAGGCCCTGGCGCTTCTCCAGCGTGGCGATGAAGTGCCCGGCCTCAAGCAGGCTGTCATGCGTGCCGGGGTCCAGCCAGGCGTAGCCGCGGCCCATGATCTCCACGTTGAGCTGCTGCTGGGCCAGGTAGGTTGCGTTGACGGTGGTGATCTCGAGCTCGCCGCGCGCGCTGGGCTTGATCGACGCGGCGATGTCGCACACCTGCTCGTCGTAGAAGTACAGGCCGGTCACGGCGTAGTTGCTCTTGGGGGCCTTCGGCTTCTCCTCGATGCTCAGTGCTCGGCGCTGCGCATCGAACTCGACGACGCCGTAGCGTTCCGGGTCGGTCACGTGGTAGGCGAACACCGACGCCCCCGTGGTGCGCGCATCGGCACGGGCCAGCAGCGCAGCGAAGTCGTGGCCGTAGTAGATGTTGTCGCCCAGCACCAGCGCGCTGGGGCCGCCGCCGACGAAGCTCTTGCCCAGGATGAAGGCCTGGGCCAGGCCGTCGGGGCTGGGCTGCACGCAGTAGCTGAGGTTCATGCCCCAGCGGCTGCCGTCGCCCAGCAGCGCCTGGAAGCGTGGCGTGTCCTGCGGCGTGCTGATGACGAGCACGTCACGC
>JAEUPH010000006.1 GCA_016790395.1 Rubrivivax sp.
GCGCTACCGCGACGGCGGCGGCGAGGTCGGCGTCATCAGCAGCGTGACCCAGGCCTTCTGCCGCGACTGCAACCGTGCCCGCCTGTCCACCGAAGGCAAGCTCTTCCTGTGCCTGTTCGCTCACCGCGGCCATGACCTGCGCGCCCTGCTGCGGGGCACCGGGCCGGACGGACGCGCCTGGAGCGACGATCAGATCGCCGCCGCCATCGGCGGGGTGTGGGCCGGGCGCGACGACCGTTACTCCGAGTTGCGCGGCCGCGGCGCCGGCGCCGCAGGCGAAGCCGTGCGCAAGGTGGAGATGCACTACATCGGCGGCTGAAAACGCAGCGCGCCAAGGCGAGGCGGTGGAAGCCCGAAGAGCGGGCGCCGCACACTTACCGTATAACGGTCCTCAATCCCTACTCACGGACGGCCGGCCCACCGGGGCGCCGCAGGCGAAGAGCCTGCCGCGCCCCGGTGCTTTGAATGGCTGCCGCGCCGACGGAACGCTGCATGGAAACTTCGCTGCTCCAACTTCTGTCCCGTGCCCCCGACGACGCCGCGGCGATCTCGGCACCTGGCCGGCCGCCACTCACCCACGGCGGCCTGCGCGCCCTGGCGCAGCGCACGCTGGCCACGCTGAACGGGCTGGGCATCGGCCGCAACGACCGCGTGGCCATCGTGCTGGCCAACGGCCCGGAGATGGCCACCTGCTTCATCACCGCGGCCTGCGGCGTGGCCACCGCGCCGCTGAACCCGGCCTACCGCGCCGACGAGTTCGAGTTCTACCTGTCCGACCTCAACGCCAAGGCGCTGATCGTCGAGCACGACAGCACGTCACCCGCCATCGAGGTGGCCGCGAAGCTCGGCGTGCGGATCCTCGACCTGCGCGCCGGCGATGAGGCCGGTGACTTCTCGCTGTCGCCCCGCGACGGTGCCTCCCCCGGCGCGCCTGCCGTCCTGGGCGGCCCGGCGCAGCCCGACGACGTTTCCATGGTGCTGCACACCAGCGGCACCACCTCGCGGCCGAAGATCGTGCCGCTTTCGCAGCGCAACCTGTGCGCCTCGGCGCAGAGCATCGCGCGCACGCTGCAGTTCACGCCGGGCGACCGCGGGCTGAACATCATGCCGCTGTTCCACATCCACGGCCTCATCGCCGGCGTGCTGGCGCCGCTGGCCGCGGGCTCGCAGGTCTTCTGCACGCCGGGCTTCAATGCGCTGAAGTTCTTCGGCTGGATGGACGAGGCGCAGCCCACCTGGTACACGGCCGTGCCGACCATGCACCAGGCCATCATCGGCCGCGCGTCCAAGAACGCCGAGATCATCGCGCGCCACCCGCTGCGCTTCATCCGCAGCAGCAGCAGTTCCATGCCGCCGCAGGTCATCCGCGAGCTGGAAGAGGTGTTCAAGGCGCCGCTGATCGAGGCCTATGGCATGACCGAGGCCACGCACCAGATGTGCAGCAACCCGCTGCCACCGGGCGTGCGCAAGCCGGGCAGCGTGGGCCTGGCCGCCGGGCCCGAAGTGGCCATCATGGGCGAAGACGGGGCGCTGCTGGCCACCGGAGAGATCGGCGAGATCGTCATCCGCGGTCCCAACGTCACCGCCGGGTACGAGAGCAACCCCAAGGCCAACGCCGAAGCCTTCACGAACGGCTGGTTCCGCACCGGCGACCAGGGCGTGATGGACGCCGAGGGCTACGTCAGCCTCACTGGCCGGCTCAAGGAGATCATCAACCGCGGCGGCGAGAAGGTCAGCCCGCGCGAGGTGGACGAGATCCTGATGGACCACCCCGCCGTGGCGCAGGTGGTCTGCTTCGGCATGCCGCACCCCAAGCTGGGCGAGGAAGTCGCTGCCGCGGTGGTGCTGCGCGAAGGGCACACCGTCACCGAGCGCGAACTGCAGGCCTTCGTCGGCCAGCGCGCCGCCGAGTTCAAGGTGCCCAAGAAGATCCTCTTCATGCCCGAGATCCCCAAGGGCGCCACCGGCAAGCTGCAGCGCATCGGGCTGGCGGCGAAGCTGGGCCTGGGCTGAGTTCCGTTCCTTCACCTACGCTGGAGACCCTCACGATGTTCAAGCGCCTCGCTCTCACGTCCTGCGCCCTGGCCGCCTGCGGCCTGCCTCTGGCGGCCGCCGCCTGGGAACCGACCAAGCCGGTGGAGTTCGTGGTGCCTGCGGGCACGGGCGGCGGCGCCGACCAGATGGCCCGCTTCATCCAGGGCGTGGTGGCCAAGAACAAGCTGATGCCGCAGCCCATCGTGGTGGTGAACAAGAGCGGCGGCGCCGGTGCCGAAGGCTTCCTGGACGTCAAGGGCGACAAGGGCAACCCGCACAAGATCGTCATCACGCTGTCCAACCTGTTCACCACGCCGCTGGCCACCGCCGTGCCCTTCAACTGGCGCGACATGACGCCCGTGAGCATGCTGGCGCTGGACCAGTTCGTGCTGTGGGTGAACGCCGAATCCGCCTGGAAGACGCCCAAGGACTTCTTCGATGCCCTGAAGGCCGGCCCCGACAAGGCGATCAAGATGGGCGGCACGGGCAGCAAGCAGGAAGACCAGATCATCAGCGTGCTGCTGGAAAAGGCCGCCGGCAAGAAGATGACCTACATCCCGTTCAAGGGCGGTGGTGACGTGGCCGTGCAGCTGGTGGGCAAGCACATCGACGCCACCGTGAACAACCCGATCGAGGCCGAGAGCCACTGGCGCAGCGGCAAGCTGCGCCCGCTGTGCGTCTTCGACAAGGTGAAGATGCCCTACAACGACAAGCTCACCGCCACGCAGAGCTGGGGCGACATCCCCACCTGCCCGTCGGCCGGCATTCCGGTGGACTACCTCATGCTGCGCGGCATCTTCATGCCCCCGGGCGTGACGCCCGAGCAGCAGAAGTACTACGTCGACCTGATGGCCAAGGTGCGTGCGCTGCCCGAGTGGAAGGAGTTCATGGCCAAGGGCGCGTTCAACCAGACTGCGCTCACCGGCAAGGACTACTTCGACTGGCTCGCCCGGACCGAGCAGATGCACCGCACGCTGATGAAGGATGCCGGCTTCCTGGCGAAGTGAGCGGGGCCGGCATGGAGCAGGATCAGGACGGGGCTGGCGAGGTCAGCACCCGATGGCCGGAACTGTGCGTGGCCCTGCTGCTGGCCGCCGCCGGCGTGCTGGTGGTGGTGGACAGCCTGCGCGTGGGCATCGGCTGGGCCGACGACGGGCCGCGGGCGGGCTACTTCCCCTTCTACATCGGCCTGCTGCTGCTGGGCTCTTCGGGCTGGGTGGCGCTGCAGCAGCTGCTGGCCTGGCGTCGCCAGAATCCCGCCTTTGCCGAGAAGAGCCAGCTGGCCAGCGTGTGGGCCATCCTGTGGCCGATGGTCGTGTACGTCGGCCTGGTGGCAGGGCTGGGCATCTACGTCGCTTCTTTCGCGCTGATCGGCTACTTCATGCTGCGCCACGGCAAGCACGGCTGGCTGCTCACCGCGGCGGTGTCGCTGGGCGTGCCGCTGGCCTGCTTTGCGGTGTTCGAGCGCTGGTTCCTGGTGGCGCTGCCCAAGGGCCCTATCGAGGCCTTGCTGGGGTTCTGAATGGATGAGCTGAACAGCCTCTTCCACGGCTTCGGCATCGCGATGACGCTGCCGAACCTGGCCTACATGGCGGTGGGCATCACGCTGGGCGTGCTGATCGGCGTGCTGCCGGGGCTGGGCGGCGCCAATGGCGTCGCCATCCTGCTGCCGCTCACCTTCAGCATGAACCCCACCTCGGCCATCATCATGCTGAGCTGCATCTACTGGGGTGCGCTGTTCGGCGGGGCCATCACGTCCATCCTGTTCAACATCCCGGGCGAACCCTGGAGCGTGGCCACCACCTTCGACGGCCATCCGATGGCCCAGCAGGGCAAGGCGGCGCAGGCGCTGACGGCGGCCTTCACCTCCTCGTTCGTGGGCGCCATGTTCGCGGTGGCCCTGATCACGTTCCTGGCGCCGGTGGTGGCCAGCTTCGCGCTGAAGTTCGGCCCCGCCGAGTTCTTCGCGGTGCAGCTGCTCACCTTCTGCAGCTTCGTGGGCATGAGCAAGGAACCGCCCGCCAAGACCCTGGCCGCCATGATGTTCGGCTTCGCGCTGGCGGCGGTGGGGCTGGACAGCGTGACAGGCCAGCTGCGCCTGACCTTCGACCAGCCTGCGCTGCTCAAGGGCTTCGACTTCCTCATCGCCGTGATCGGCCTCTTCGGCATCGGCGAGATCCTGCTGACGATGGAAGAAGGGCTGGCCTTCAAGGGCAAGAGCGCCAGGATCAACTTCAAGGTGGTCTGGCAGACCTGGGGCGAACTCATCAAGCACTGGAAGCTCTTCCTGCGCTCGGTGCTGGTGGGCTGCTGGATGGGCATCACGCCCGGCGGCGCCACGCCCGCCAGCTTCATGAGCTACGGCATGGCGCGTCGGATGGCCAAGAACCCCGACGAGTTCGGCAAGGGCCGCATCGAAGGCGTGGTGGCGCCCGAGACCGCCGCGCACGCCGCCGGCACCAGCGCGCTGCTGCCCATGCTGACCCTGGGCATCCCCGGCTCGCCCACCGCGGCCGTGCTGCTGGGCGGCCTGCTCATCTGGGGCCTGCAACCCGGGCCCATGCTCTTCATCGAGCAGAAGGACTTCGTCTGGGGGCTCATCGCCAGCATGTACATCGGCAACATCGTGGGCCTGATCGTGGTGCTGACCACCGTGCCCTGGTGGGCTGCGATCCTGCGCATCCCGTTCTCCATCATCGCGCCGGTGATCATCGTCATCTGTGCCATCGGCGCCTACACGGTGCACAACTCGATGTTCGACGTGTGGCTGATGCTGGTCTTCGGCGTGCTGGGCTACCTCTTCAAGAAGCTGAAGTACCCGCTGGCGCCGCTGGTGCTGGCGCTGGTGCTCGGCGACATGGCCGAGAGCAGCTTCCGCCAGGCCATGCTGCTGAGCCAGGGCAGCCTGTCCATCTTCTGGGCCAACCCGCTGGTCGGCAGCATCGCGGGGCTGGCCGTCCTGATGCTGGTGTGGCCGCTGTTCGGCATGCTGAAGGCGGCGATGGCCCGGCGTGAGGGGGGCGTGGTCGCATGAAGATCGCTGTCGTCGGCGCCGGCGCCATCGGCGGCTACCTGGGCGCGCGGCTGTCGGCGGCGGGCGAGGACGTCACCTTCATCGCGCGCAACCGCAACCTCGAGGCCATCCGCGCGAACGGCTTCCGGCTGATCCTGGAAGATGGCAGCGAGCTGCACGCGCCCCACGCCAAGGCCGCTCAGCACTATGAAGAAGCCGGCCCGCAAGACGCCGTGCTGCTGACGGTGAAGGCCCACCAGGTGCGTGACCTGCTGCCCGGCCTGCGAGGCCTCTTCGGGCCCGACACCGTGCTGGTGACGATGATCAACGGCGTGCCCTGGTGGTACTTCCACAAGCTGACCGGCCCTTACGAAGGCAGGCAGCTGCAGAGCCTGGATCCGGATGGCCTGCTGGCCGCCCACATCGAGCCCGAGCGCATCATCGGCAGCGTGGTCTACCCGGCCAGCGAACTGGTGGCCCCGGGGGTGGTGAAGGTGATCGAAGGCAACCGCTTCAGCCTGGGCGAGCTGGACGGTTCACGCAGCGAACGCGTCGAGCGCCTGGCCAAGGCCCTGATGAACGCCGGCTTCAAGAGCCCCGTCAGCCGCGACATCCGCAGCGAGATCTGGGTCAAGCTGTGGGGCAACCTCACCTTCAACCCGCTGTCGGCGCTGACGCACGCGACGCTGGAGGACATCTGCCGCTTCCCGCCCACGCGCGAACTGGCCGCCAGCATGATGCGCGAGGCCCAGGCCGTGGGCGAGAAGCTCGGCGTGGCGTTCAAGATCAGCCTGGAGCAGCGCATCGCCGGCGCCGAGGCGGTGGGCGCGCACAAGACCAGCATGCTGCAGGACGTGGAGGCCGGTCGCGCGCTGGAGCTGGAGGCGCTGGTCGGTTCGGTGGTGGAGCTGGGCCAGATCACAGGCACGCCCACGCCGGTGATCAGCGCGCTGTATGCCGCCACCAGCCTGCTGGCACGCACGTTGCAATTGCAGCGGGGTCGTCTCGTCGTTCAAGCCTCATGAACAAGTTCGCTCTGGCCGCCGTGCTCTGCGCCGGCCTGTCCGCCGCCACGGCGCAGGCGTCGGCCGACGTCTCGGCCTGCATCGCCATCGCCGACAACAGCGCGCGGCTGGCCTGCTACGACCGCGCCGCGGGCCGCGACGCATCCACGCCCGCCATGCCCCCCGCTGCAGCGCCCGCCGCAGCCGCCAGCGCGCCGCCGTCCAGCGGCAAGGTCACCGAGACCTCGCGCCTGGCCCGCCGTTGGGACCTGGACGGCCTGCGCGCCGCCGAGCCTTTCGCGCCGCGCCCCTACAAGCCCGTCTACCTGCTGCCGGCCACCTGGACCGACCGCGTCAACCAGCAGCCCAAGTCGCCCGCGCCCGACCACTCGGTGTTCCAGGACCTGGACCTGCGCAACATCGAGGCCAAGTACCAGATCAGCCTGAAGGCCCTGCTGGGCGATCGCCTGTTCGGCACGCCGGCCAGCCTCTGGGGCGGTTACACGCAGTCCTCGCGCTGGCAGGTCTACAACGGCGCCGAGTCGCGGCCCTTCCGCGAAACCAACTACGAGCCGGAAGTGATGCTGGTGTGGCCCTTCCAGACCGAAGTCGGCGGCTGGCGGCTGCGCCATGGCCTGGTGTCGCTGAACCACCAGTCCAACGGCCGTTCGCTGCCGCTGTCGCGCAGCTGGAACCGCATCATCGGCGAGCTCGCCTTCGACCGCGGCGAGTGGCTGGTGGAACTGCGCCCCTGGTGGCGCCTGCGCGAGGCCGCCAAGGACGACGACAACCCCGACATCACCGACTTCATCGGCCGTGCCGAGGTGGTCATCGGCCGCTACTGGGGCGACCACGCGCTGGCGCTGCAGTTGCGCCATTCTCTGCGCGGCGGACAGCGCTCGAAGGGCTCGGGGCAGCTGGAGTGGGTGTTCCCCATGTCCGGTGCGCTGCACGGCTACCTGCAGGTGTTCAGCGGCTACGGCGAGAGCATGATCGACTACAACCTGAGCCAGCGCCGCATCGGCATCGGCGTCACCATCGCCGGCTGGCGCTGAAGGCCGGTGCGCGCCGCTCAGGCGTGCGCGGGGGCGTCGCCTTCCGCGACGGTGGTGATCTCGCCCGGCACCGCCTGGCGCGCGAACAGGGTGTAGATCGTCGGCACCACGAACACCGTGAGCAGCGTGCCCAGGGACATGCCGCCCACGATGACCCAGCCGATCTGCTGGCGGCTCTCGGCCCCGGCACCGCTGGCCAGGGCCAGGGGCAGCGCGCCCAGCACCATGGCGCCGGTGGTCATCATGATCGGACGCAGCCGCAGGCTGGCCGCCTCGACCACCGCCTCCACCGTGCTGCGCCCCTGCTGGCGCAGCTGGTTGCTGAACTCCACGATCAGGATGCCGTGCTTGCTGATGAGGCCCACCAGGGTGATGAGCCCGATCTGCGAATAGACGTTCAACGTGCCGCCCGTCAATCGCATGGCCGCCAGCGCGCCCACCATCGACAGCGGCACGGCCAGCAGGATGACGAAGGGGTCGACGAAGCTTTCGAACTGCGCCGCCAGCACCAGGAAGATGAACAGCAGCGCCAGCACGAAGACGAGGCCCAGGGCGCCGGAGGACGACTTGAACTCACGGCTCACGCCGTTCAGTTCGGTGGCGTAGCCCGGCGGCAGCACGCGCGCGGCGGCCTCGTCCATGAACTGCAGCGCCTCGCCCAGCGCGTAGCCGGGGCCCAGGTTGGCCGTGATCGTGACCGAGCGGCGCTGGTTGAAGTGGTTCAGTTCGCGCGGGCTCACCGCCTCACGCAACTTCACCAGCGAAGACAGCGGCACCATGGTGTCGTTGCGCCCGCGCACGAAGAGCTTCTCGATGGCATCCGGCGTGGCGCGGCCGGCGTCGGCCATCTGCACCATCACGTCGTACTGGTCGGCCTCGCGCTTGTAGCGAGTGACGACGCGGCTGCCGAGCATGGTCTCCACCGTGCGCGCCACGGCCTCCACAGACACCCCCATGTCAGCGGCGCGCGCGCGATCCACCTCCATGAAGATCTCGGGCTTGTTCAGCTGCAGGTCGCTGTCGGGCTGCACGATGCCGGGGTTCTTCTGCATCTCGGCCAGCAGGGCCTGCGCGGCGCGCGACATGTTCTCGTAGGTGTCGCCACTGACGATCACGAAGTTGATGCTGCGCTCGCGGAAGCCCTGGCCCAGGCTCGGCGGCGTCACCGGAAACACGCTGACGCCGGGCAGTGCACTCACCTTGGGCAACAGGTCGCGCGCCAGCTCGAGGGTCGTTCGCTGGCGTTGGTCCCAGTCGACGGTGCGCATCACGGCCGTCGCCACCGACACCTGGCCGCCGTTCATGGACATGAAGCGGCGGTCGAACTCCGGGTACTGGCTGCCGATCTTCTCCAGCGCATCGAGGTAGCGCGCGGTGTACTCCATGGTGGCGCCGTCGGGCGCACGCACCGGCATGAAGATGACGCCACGGTCTTCCATCGGCGAGAGTTCGCTCTTGGCGGTGATGAACAGGCCGTAGCTGGTGGCGCCCGCCGCCGCCATCACGCCGACGACGACCCAGCGCCGCGACAGCGTCCAGCGCAGCAGGGCCGTGTAGGCGCGGGTCACGGCGGTGAGAACGGCTTCGACGATGCGGTCGAAGGCGTTGGGTGCCGCGTTGTGGCGCAACAGCTGGCTGCACATCATGGGCGTCAGCGTCAGCGCCACGAAGCCCGACACCAGCACCGCCCCGGCCAGCGTCAGCGCGAACTCGCCGAACAGCCGCCCGGTGCGGCCCGGCGTGAAGGCCAGTGGCGCGAACACGGCGGCCAGCGTGAGCGTCATGGCCACCACGGCGAAGCTGATCTCGCGGACCCCCTTGATCGCCGCCTGGAAGGGCGTGGCGCCCTCCTCGATGTGGCGGAAGATGTTCTCCAGCACCACGATGGCGTCGTCCACCACCAGGCCGATGGCCAGCACCAGCGCCAGCAGCGTCAGCGTGTTGATGGTGAAGCCCGCGAGCGCCACCAGCGAGAAGCAGCCGATCAGGCTGACCGGGATGGTGATGAGCGGGATCACCGCGGCGCGCAGGTGGCGCAGGAAGAGGAACACCACCAGCGCCACCAGCACCACGGCCTCCACCACGGTGGTGTAGACGGCCTTGATGGACTGGTCGATGAACACCGACAGGTCGTTGGCCAGCACGATGTTCACGCTGGCCGGCAGGTCGCGCTTGAGCTGCGGCAGCAGCGCGCGCACGCCGGCGGCCACCTCCAGCGGGTTGGCCGTGGCGTTGCGGATGACCCCGGTGCTGACGCTGGGCACGCCGTTCAGCCGCACGCGGCTGCGCTCGCTGGCGGCGGCCTCCTGCACGCGGGCCACGTCCTTCAGGCGCACCGTGTAGCCGGCGGCCGTCTTCAGCGCGATGTCGTTGAACTGCGCCACGGTGTTGAGGTCGGTGCGCGCGGTGACGCTGAACTCGCGCTGGCGGCTTTCGATGCGGCCGGCCGGCACCTCCAGGTTCTGCCGGCGCAGCGCGTCCTCCACGTCCTGCACCGTGAGCCGGTAGGCGGCCAGGCGGTCG
>JAEUPH010000010.1 GCA_016790395.1 Rubrivivax sp.
TTCCACGGGATGGTCGTCAGCACGGCCGTCAGCGGGAACAGCACCACCAGCACGCCCACCAGCCAGGCCACCTGCACGCCCTTGCGTGGGAACCAGCCGCGGAACAGCAGGAACGCGGTGGCCAGGTAGACCGGCCCCAGCCCGTTGCGCTTCTCGGTGGCCGGGTTCTGCGTGACCATCACGCAGGCGAACAGCAGCAGCAGCAGCAGCAGGTGCAGGAAGCTGCGCCGCGCGCTGCTGCCCTTGACCTGCGCCAGCGCGATGAGGAACAGCGCCGTCGGCAGGAAGAACAGGAACTTGCGGAAGGCCAGCAGCACGGGGGTGACGCTGGCGTCAGCGGCACTGGCGCCGATGAAGGGCACGGAGATCAGCGAGATGAAGGCACACAGGCCGGTGAGGCCGGCCAGCGCGAAGGTGCTCAGGCCCGGCCCGGGCGCCGCGATGTCGAGCGCGAAGGGCGTGGCCTGGGGCGGCCGGAAGACCGTGACCCGGCCGAACAGGTAGACCGCGATGAACAGCGCGCAGGCCAGGTTGGTCTGCACCAGCAGGTCGGAGGTGGCGTGCGTGGTGTTGACCAGGCGCAGGCCCAGCACCGAGATCTGGACGATCGGCGCCACCAGCATGAACAGCAGGCCGAACACGAACACGGAGGCGTCGGCGGCCGAGTTGGCGCGGCCCCGGATGGCATGCAGCGCATGCAGCGACATCGCCAGGCCCAGCACGACGAAGGACAGCGCCGCCTCGGCGGTGAGCACTTCCACGCTCAGCGCGAACGCCAGGCTGGCCAGCAGCGGCACGGCCGCCGCCGCCGCGGCACCGACGCTCAGCACCGGCGGGCGCGTGCGCTCAGTGGTCGTTGGTGACGACACCCAGCAGCTCCACCGGCGCGCCCGACAGATTGCCGGTCAGCGCCTGCAGGGCGTCGATGCGGGCGCGGTTCTTCCGCGCCACGATCAGCGCGCTGCCGCAGCGCGAGGCCACGACAGCGGCGTCGGCCCCGGTCTCGGCCGCCGCGGTGTCGACGATGACGTGGTCGAACTTGCCGGCCAGCTCGCGCATCAGCAGCGCGAAGGCCGGTCGCTCCAGCATCTCGGCGGGGTTCGGGGGCAGCGGGCCGGCCGGCAGCACGAAGAGGCTGGGCACGCCCTGCACGGGCTGGATGGCGCCTTCTTCGGTGCGGCCCAGCAGCACGCGCGACAGGCCCGAGCCGCCCTGCAGCCCGAACATCGCGTGCAGGCGCGGTTCGCGCAGGTTGGCGTCCAGCAGCAGCGTGCGGCCGCCCAGCTGCGCCAGCACCACGGCCAGGTTGGCGGCCATGAAGCTGCGGCCGTCCTTGCGGTTGGGCGAGATGACGGCGATGACGCCGCGCACGTCGCCGGCGGCGGAGGTGCGCATCACGACCTGCGAGCGCAGCCGCCGGAAGGCCTCGGCCTGCGCCGAGAAAGGCGCGTTCAGCGCCACCAGCTCGGGGTTGCGCTGGCGGTTCTCGGGGGCCACGTAGGGATAGTGGAACTGCTGCGCCAGCGCCGCCAGCACGTCGTCGGCGTCGACGTAGCCCAGGGCCACGGCGGCCTCGCCGAAGCGCAGCCCGTGGGCCTGCTGGTGGGCGAGGATCTTCTCGACCTGCTCGGCCGTCAGGTTGCGGGTCTCGCGGATGATCTCGCCGAGCGCGCGAGCGTCACCGTCGTCGTGGGCGGTGGCCGCTGCGGCCTCGGTGACGGGCGGCAGCGTCTCGACTTCCGGGCTCGAGCCGGGCAGGCTGTACTTGGACATGGTGTTCAGGCCCCCTTCGCCGGTGCGGCGGCGGGTGCCAGCAGGCGGTGCTGCATGTCGGCATCGTCGGAGCCGCGCAGCCGGAGCCGGTGCGAGGGGCCGGGAATGGCGCCGATGATGGGCAGGCCCAGAGCGTCCACGACGTCCGAGGGCAGGCGCACGCGGCGGTCCAGCGCCTCCAGGCCCAGCGCCGCGGCGATGGCCAGCGCCAGGCCCAGGATGCTGCCGAGCACCGTGTTCAGCAGCACGCGCGGCGACGAAGCCTGGTTGGGCGCACGCGCCTCGCTGAGCAGCGAGACGTTGGTCTGCGTGGTCTGGCTCTCGATGTTGCTCTGGTTGGAGCGCGCTGCCAGGATCTCGTACTGGCGCGACAGCGACTCCACCTCGCGCGTGAGCAGGATGCTCTCGTCGCGGATGGCCTTGAGCTTGAGCACCTTGGCCCGTTGCGCTTCCAGCGACGCCCGCAACTCGGCGACACGCCGGTTGCTGATCTGGCTGGTGACGCCGACACCACCGATGATGCGGCGCGTCTCGGACTCGATGCGCGCCCGCGTCTCGGCAATGCTCGCCTTGGCCTCGATGATCTGCGGGTGGGCGTCGCCAAAGCGCGCGCTCAGTTCCTGCAGCCGCGCCTCGGAGCGGGAAAGGTCGGACTTCAGGCCGGCGATCACCGGGCTGTTCAGCACCTCCTGCATGCGGTCGCTGGAGTTCTGCGCCTGCGATTGCCGGATGGCGCTGTCCGACGACATGGCCTGCAGCGCCACCAGCTGCGTGGACAGCTCGTTCAGTCGTGCGGTCTCGACGTCGAAGCGCTCGTCGAGGGCAATGATGTTGTTGTCACGCAGGTAGGACGATGCCTTGGCCTGCGCCTTCTCCAGCGCTTCGCGGGCTTCCTGGGTCCGCTTGTCGAAGAAGCTGCCGTACTGGCGCGCCGGATCGACACGCAGTTCCAGGGCCACCTGCAGATAGGCCTGGGCGAAGGCGTTGGCGAGCGCGGCGGCGAACTTCGGGTCGGGCGAGCGGTAGGTGATGCTGATGACGCCCGAAGCGCGCGACGGCCGCGCCTCCAGGTTGCGCTGCAGGGTCTCGGCCATCCAAAGGTCGAAGTCGCCGACGCCCTGGTTCTGGTCCTGCCACTGCTGGCGCGCCTGCGGGTTGTCGGTGAGCTTCAGGTTCTTCACCACCCGCATCGCGACGCGGTCGCTCTGGATGATGTCGACCTGCGTCTCCAGCATCCCGGGCGACAGGCCGCTGGAGGTCATCAGCGTGCCCAGGGGGTCGGGCTTGACGTCCAGCACCACCGACGAGGTGGCGGTGTAGGACTTGGGCAGCAGCAGGCTCACCAGCAGCGTGCCGCCCGCCACCAGGGCGAACACGCCGAGAGCGACGATCCAGCGGGCACGCAGCAGGGCGATGAATTGGGCGAAGCTCATGGGGCCGGCGGGTCCTGGGCAGAAAGGCTTAGAACAGGCTCTCGCGCACGTAGACGACGTCGCCTTCGCGCAGCTTGTCGGTCATCGCCGGCGTCAGCACGGTGGTGCTGCCATCGGGCTCGCGCCGGTGCACGCGGATACCGCGCTCGGTGCCGCGCATCGTCAGGCCACCCCCGGTGGCCAGCGCCTGCAACAGCGTCATCTCGCGCTCGAGCCGCATGGGGCCCGGGCGCTGCACTTCGCCGTAGATGTAGACGATGGGCTGGCGGTCGACCCAGAGGGTGTCGCCGTTCATCACCAGCACGTCCTTCTCGCGGCCGGCGGCGGTGAAGAGCGCCGGCAGGTCCACCTCCAGGCGGAAGGGCTTGCCATCGCGCTGGCCGACGAGCACCACCTGGTCGGCCCCCCCGATGGCCGCGCCGCCGGCCGTGGCCAGCATGTCGGACAGCCGCGTTTCGGCGAGCTCGATCGGGTAGCGCCCCGGGCGGTTGACATGGCCCAGCACGCTGACCTGGCTGCCACGCACCTGCAGCAGCGCGATCGACACCTGCGGCTGGCGCACGAAGTTGCCGTTGCGCAGACCGTCGGCGATGAGCTTCTCGGCGGCGTTGACCGTCAGGCCGCCGAGGCGGATGTTGCCCAGCAGCGGGTAGTTGACGATGCCCGACTCGGGCAGCCGCGTCTCCAGAGAGAGGTCGGGGTTCTGGAAGACGATGACGCGCAGCGCATCGCCGGCGCCGAGGCGGTACTCCGCCGCCGGTGCCGCCGGGACCTGGCTCCAGGCGGGCAGGCCCAGGGTCGCCAGCAGCCCCAGGGCCGCAAGCAGGAAACGGCGCAGCATCACTTCAGGCCCAGTCCCTTGGAGATGTCGGTGCTGGACAGGCCGGCGCTGGCCGCCGGGTCGGCGGCGGCCGGCGTCGTGGCGGGCAGCGGGGCCGCGGCGGCGCCCGAGGCCGGACGCTCGGCGAACTTGCCGACGTACTCGATCTTGGCTGCCGCACGCAGCGACTTCAGCTCGTCCTCGGCCAGCTTGCGCTTGCGCTCGTTGAGGAGGATCTGCTCGATCGTCGCGCGGGCCTGCTCCTCGGTCACGGGCTGGCTGCGCGAGCCGGCCAGCAGCACCACCTGCACGCCGTTGGGCGCCTGGGACATCGTCGCCTGCCCGTCCTTCATGCGCGCGAAGCTGTCCAGCGCGGCCGGCGGCAGCTGTTCGGGCGTGCGCACGGCCTGGTTGGCGGCGAAGCGCATCTCCCGCGACTTCAGGAACTCCACGAACTCGTTGATGTTCTTCGAAGCCGCGAGTCGCTCCCGCAGCTCAGGCAACTGCTCGGGCTTGGCCTCGATCAGCAGTTCCTGGATGTTGTAGATGCGGCGGTCGCGGAACAGCGCCGGCTTCTCGTCGTAGTACTTCTTGATCTCGTCCGGTGTCGGCTTGGAAGCGGCCTCGCCGAGACGTTCGACATAGGCGCGCGCCAGGATCTCGCGGCGCATGGCCTCCAGCTGCTGGACGACGCGCGGGTCGCGGTCGAGCTTGAGGTCGTCGGCCTTCTGCAGCGCCAGCTGCTGGTCGATCAGGCGTTCCAGGATCTGCCGGCTGGCAGCCTCGGTCTGTTCCGGACGCAGGCCGCGCTGCTGCTGCAGCACGAAGTTGATCTGGTGGACGGTGACTTCGTCCTTGTTGACGCGCGCCGCCGTCTGGCTGGCGGCCTTGTCCTTGCTGCCGCCGCAGGCGGCCAGCAGCACGGCGCTCGCCACCACGGCGCTCGCGAGCAGCGGCCGGCTCGAGGCCCGGATCCAGGACGGAGACATCTTCTGCTTCATCGAACGTTCCTCGAGGGGCGTCGGGCCCTGAGGCCCGCGGTCATGCAAGGCGTCTGCGCCCCGCAAAGCATTCGAGTTTACCCGCCGGCTCATGACAGGCAGCGGTGGGCAGCCCCCCCCTCACCCGGTGCCGCGGCGGCACAAGTTCACGCCGGCCCGGCGGGCTGCCGGGCCGGCGTTGCCAGCCGCCTCAGGAGAGCGACTGCACGCGCGCGAGCTTCCACCCGGCGCCGGCCGCCTTCACGTTGGCCAGCAGCCAGAGCTCACGGAAGGGCTCGGGGCCCTGGTCGCGCTGCTCCCGGATCACACCGGTGAACTCGACGCTGGCCACGAAAGCCTCGTGCAGCTCTTCCAGGGCCAGCAGCCGGGCCTGCAGGCTGATGACCTCGGTGTGGTTGAGACCCGGCCCGCGATGCGCCAGCTGCAGGCGAAGCTCTTCCAGCAGCGGCGCGGTGGCCAGACCGGCCAGCGCGCCCATGTCGGCGCGGTCCCAGGCGTCCTGCACCTGCACGAAGCTCTCGCGCGCCAGCGAGAGCAGTTCGTCGATGGCCTGCTGGCGGCGCCGTGACGAAGCCGCCCGGCCGCGCAGAGGCCGCGCCGCCAGGCCGCCCAGCCGTTTCAGCACCGCACCCCCGCGTGCAGGGCGACGATGCCGCCGGCCAGGTTGTGCACGTCGACGTGGCCGAAACCGGCCGTCTTCATCATGCCGGCCAGCGTGGCCTGATCGGGGTGCATGCGGATGCTCTCGGCCAGGTAGCGGTAGCTGTCGGCATCCTTGGCGATGAGTTTGCCCATCAGCGGCATGAAGCTGAACGAGTACCAGTCGTAGGGCTTCTGCAGCAGCTTGGCCGGCTTGCTGAACTCCAGCACCAGCAGCTTGCCGCCGGGGCGCACCACGCGGGCCATCTCGGCCAGCGCGGCTTCCTTGTGCGTCATGTTGCGCAAGCCGAAGGCCACGCTGACGAGGTCGAAGGTGGCGTCGGCGAAGGGCAGCTTCTCGGCGTCGCAGGCGGCGGTGGGCATGACCAGGCCTTCGTCGAGCAGGCGGTCGCGGCCGACGCGCAGCATGGCCTCGTTGATGTCGGTGAGCACCACGCGGCCACGTTCCCCGGCCTGTCGCGCGAAGGCACGGGCCAGGTCGCCGGTGCCGCCGGCAATGTCCAGCACCTTCCAGCCCGGCTGCACGCCGGCCACGGCCACCGTGTAGGCCTTCCAGGCCCGGTGCATGCCGAAGGACAGCACGTCGTTCATCAAGTCGTAGCGCTCCGCCACGGAATCGAAGACGCCGCGCACGCGCTTGGCCTTGTCGCTCTCGTCGACGCTCTCGTAGCCGAAGTGCGTCTGTGCCATGGCCGGGTTCCTTCGTGCGGTGATCGTTGTCGTCGGTCAGTGGTGGCTGCAGGCGCCGCCGCCACCGGAAGCCGGGCCGGGCATTGGCGCGTCGCGGTCGACACCGGCTTCCTGCAGGCGCTGCTCGTAGCGCTGCCACAGCTCGGCCTGGTCGGCGCCGAGGTGGTAGAGGTAGTCCCAGCTGAAGATCCCGCTGTCGTGGCCGTCGGTGAAGCGCGGCTGCACGGCGTAGTGGCCCACGGCCTGGATCTCGTCGATGCCGACCTCGCGCTTGCCCGTCTGCAGCACCTCCTGCCCGGGCCCATGGCCCTGCACCTCGGCCGAGGGCGAATACACGCGCATCAGCTCGAAGGGGATGCGGAAGCTGCGGCCGTCGTCGAAGGCCACTTCCAGCACGCGGGAGGCCTGGTGCACCGTCAGAGCGGTCGGTTGCGGGGTGTCGCGGTCGAGTCCGGCCATGCGTGGGTCTCGGGGCTGCATCAGAGAGGCGCGGCAGTGTATCGCCGCGATCGGGGCGGGCCGCTTGACGCACGTCACCCGCCCTTGCCGCCGGCGGGGGTGAAAACACCCCCTGCCGGCAGGGTCAGCGGGGCGGCGGGCGCAACGGGCCGGGG
>JAEUPH010000012.1 GCA_016790395.1 Rubrivivax sp.
GCGGGGGTCGCCGCGGCATGGACGCTGGCCCAGGGCGGCGCGGCCGGTGCTGCGGCCATGGCCGGTGCCGTGCTCGGAGGCGCCGCCGCCGCGGCCGCCTTCCTGGCCGCGCGTGCGGTGGTGGTGGGGCCGCTGGAACACATGGTGACGACGGCCAACCGCATGGCCGCGGGCGACCTGACACAGAACATCGACGCCCAGGGCCGTGGCGTCATCGCCGACCTCAGCCGGGCCCTGGCGCAGCTGAACGTGAACCTGCGCTCCATCGTTCGCGACGCGCGCAACGAGGTGCACCACATGGGCGACGCCACGTCCGAGATCGCTGCCGGGAACCAGGACCTCTCGGCGCGCACCGAGGCGCAGGCGGCCAACCTGGAGCAGACCGCCGCCTCGATGGAACAGATCACGAGCACGGTGCGCAACAGCGCCGCGTCTGCGGAGTCGGCGGCCCGGCTGGCCGACCAGGCCAGCGTGGTGACGCAGCGCGGCAGTCAGGCGATCGGCGAAGTGAACCGGACGATGCAGGTCATCGACGAGTCCTCGCACCGCATCGCCGAGATCATCGGCGTCATCGACAGCATCGCCTTCCAGACCAACATCCTGGCCCTCAACGCCGCCGTGGAAGCCGCCCGCGCGGGCGAGCAGGGCCGCGGCTTTGCCGTGGTGGCCGCCGAGGTGCGCGCGCTGGCCGGCCGCACGACGGGGGCCGCGCGCGAGATCAAGCAGCTGATCTCGGAGTCCGGCAGCCGCGTCGAAGAGGGCAACCGCATCACCGGCGTGGCGCTGAAGACCATCGAGGACGCCCTCGGCTCGGTGCAGCAGGTCGGCCAGGCCGTGCGCGCGATCAGCGAAGGCGCGCAGCAGCAGCTCACCGGCATCTCGCAGGTCAACGAGGCGGTCGCGCAGATCGACGGCATCACGCAGCAGAACGCCGCGCTGGTGGAACAGGTGGCCGCGGCCGCGCAGCAGCTCAAGCAGCAGGCGGTGACGGTGTCCGAGGCCGTGCAGGTGTTCCGGCTCGACCGGGGCCCGGTGCAGCGGCCGGATGCCGTGGCGCTGCGGAAGGCGGCGCGGGCGGAAATCGCTGCCTGAGCGCGGCGCTACACTGCCGCCCCCGCGCCTCGGCGCGTCTCGGGCAACAGGGCAGCGCATGCAGCAGGGCGACACCTCGAGGGTTCACTTCGGCCTCGGCGGCCGCGTGGTGGTCATCACCGGCGCCGCCCAGGGCATCGGCGCGGCCTGTGCGCGGCGCCTGGTGCAGGACGGCGCCGCCGTGGCCTTGTGGGACCTGGCCGACGCCGCCGGGCAGGCCCTGGCCGAGGAGCTCGGCGCCGCCGGGGCGCAGGCGCACTACCTGCACTGCAACGTGGCCGACAAGGCGCAGGTGGATGCCGCGCTGGCCGCCACGCTGGCGCGCTTCGGACGCGTGGACGGGCTCGTGAACAACGCCGGCATCTTCAAGGCCGCACCCTTCCTGGAGATCACCGAGGCCGACTGGGACGCCGTCATCGACGTCAACCTGAAGGGCCACTTCCTGGTGGGCCAGGCGGTGGCGCGTGAGCTGGTGAAGAACGCCGGCGAGCGCCGCGGCGCCATCGTCAACATGAGCTCCGTCAACGGCACGCTGACCATCCCCAGCATCGCCAGCTACAACGCCAGCAAGGGCGCCATCAACCAGCTCACGCGCGTGATGGCGCTGTCGCTGGCCGACCAGGGCGTGCGCGTGAACGCCGTGGCGCCGGGCACCATCGCCACCGAGCTGGCGAAGAACGCCGTGCTCACCAGCGACGAAGC
>JAEUPH010000058.1 GCA_016790395.1 Rubrivivax sp.
GCGGTTCAAGGTGAGGTGCAGCACGGGCCCGTCGTGGCGGGCGATCAGCGTTTGCATGTTCAGGTTCTCTTCCCGGGGGGGCTGGCTTTCGGCTCAGCGGTGGCCGTCCCGCCCGCAGCGGTGGACGTGGCGGGCCGGACCGTGGGGCATTGTGGCGCCTGGCGTCGTCACAATCGGCAGCGATGGAAGACGGGTCGAAGCAGGCTGAGGTGCGTTCCTGGCTCGCCGCGGCGGTGCGGCAGCGCGCCGGGCTGTGCGTGCTGACCGGCGCCGGCATGAGCGCCGAAAGTGGCATCCCCACCTTCCGCGACGCGCTGACCGGCTACTGGGCGCAGTTCGACCCCATGGCACTGGCCAGCGAGCCAGGCTTCCGCACCCATCCGCAGCGGGTGTGGGACTGGTACGCCGAACGCCGCGCTGGCGTGCGTGCCGCCGAACCCCATGCCGGTCACCGTGCGCTGGCAGACTTCGCGCGGCGCCATCCGGGCGTGCTGACGCTGGTGACGCAGAACGTGGACGACCTCCATCAGCGCGCCGGCAACGTCGACACGCTGCGGCTGCACGGCGACATCCTGGACGACCTCTGGCTGGACCCGTGCGCCCGCCAAGTCCGCGGCGGCAAGGTCTGCGATCCTGCCTGGGCCGAGGCCGGGTGCCCGCCCGCCTGCAGGGAGTGCGGCAACCTCGTGCGGCCCGGCGTGGTGTGGTTCGGCGAGCACCTCCCCCTGCGGGCGCTGGACGCCGCGCAGCGCGCCGCCGGGCAATGCGCCTTGATGCTGGTGGTGGGCACCTCGGGCGCGGTGTGGCCGGCCGCCGGGCTGGCCGGCCAGGCTCGGGCCGCCGGCGCCAAGGTGGTGGTGCTGAACCCGGCGCCGAGCGAACTGGACGGCACGGCGCATCTCGTGCTGCGGGGCACGGCGGCCTGCACCTTGCCCGCGCTGCTGGCCTGACGTTTGCCCAAAGATCCAGATCTGGACTAATATGCAGAAAAAGTCCAGAAGGGAACTTTCATGAGTGCCGTCCTGGCGCCCAGCCCGGCGCCTGAAGCGTCTCCAGAACGCCTGGCCGCCGCCGGTCTGCGCGCCTTCATGCGCATCGCCCAGGCTTGGCAGCTGAGCATCGACGAGCAGCTGGCGCTGTTGGGCCAGCCTTCGCGCTCCACCTTTTTCGGCTGGCGCAAGCAGCCCGAGAAGGCGGCACTGTCGCGCGACACGCTGGAGCGCCTGTCCAACCTGCTGGGCATCTGGAAAAGCCTGCAGATTCTGCTGCCCGACGCGGCCGCTGCCGACGCCTGGGTGCGCCAGCCGAACACCGCCGCACCGTTCGGCGGGCAGAGCGCCCTGCAGCGCATGCTGGCCGGCAACGTCAGCGACCTGAACCTGGTGCGCCGCTACCTCGACGGCGTTCGCGGGGGCGGATGGTCCTGAGCCCGGCGTCGGACATCCGCCGCGTCCGCTGGCAGCAGGCCTGCCGCATCGTCCCCACGCGCTACCCGTCGGTGTCGCTGTTCGACCGCGTCGCCGACGCCGAGGACTTCGACGCCCTGTACGCGCTGGAGGCGATGACCAACGAGCGCGTGCGCGACGAAGTCGGCCAGATCGAGCGCGTGCCGCGCGACGAACGCGTGTTCGGGCCTGGCAGCAGCCCCATCATGGCCGCGTTCACGCACGTCAACGTGCTGGGCAGCCGCTTTTCCGACGGCCGCTTCGGCGTGTTCTACGCCGCGCGCGATCGCGGCACCGCCGTTGCCGAGACCAAGTACCACCACGGCAACTTCCTGGCCGCCACCCGCCAGCCGGCCACCCACCTGCCGATGCGCCTGTACCACGTGGCCATCGACGCCCGCCTGCACGACCTGCGCCCGGTCGGCGCCTGTGCCGACGCGGTCTACGACCCCACGGACTACACCGCGGCCCGCAGCCTGGGCCACGCGCTGCACGCCGCCGGCGCGGCTGGCGTGGCCTACCGCAGCGTGCGCCGGCCCGGTGGCCACTGCGTGGGCCTGTTCCGCCCGCGCGGCGCCAGCCGCTGCCTGCATGCCGCCGTGCTGCTGTACGCGTGGGACGGCGGGCGCTTCACCGACGTGTTCGAGAAGACCGAGTGAAGCCGCCTGGAGAACGCTTCGACCGGCTGGACGCGCTGCGGGGCTGCGCCATCGTCTGGATGGCCGCCTTCCACTTCTGCTTCGACCTGAACCACTTCGGCCTGTGGGACCCGCGCCAGTTCTTCACGCGCGACCCCTTCTGGACCACGCAGCGCACGGGCATCGTCACGATGTTCATCTTCTGCGCCGGCCTGGCGCAGGCCGTGGCGCTGCGGGGCGAGGTCGCCTGGCCTCGGCTGGACCGCCGCTTCTGGCGCCGCTGGTCCCAGGTGGCCGGCTGCGCCGTGCTGGTGAGCGCCGGCTCGGCGCTGATGTTCCCGCAGAGCTGGATCGCGTTCGGCGTGCTGCATGGCATCGCCGTGATGCTGGTGCTGTTGCGGCTGCTGGCGCCGCTGGGCACCTGGCTGCTGCCGCTGGCGGGCCTGGCCATCGCCCTGCCGCACTTCGCCCGCCACGCGGTCTTCGACGCCCCCTGGCTCAGCTGGACGGGCCTGCCCTTGCGCAAACCCTTCACCGAGGACTACGTGCCGGTGCTGCCCTGGATCGGCGTGATGCTGCTGGGCTTCCTGGCCGGCCGCTGGCTGCTGGCCCACCGCCGCGTGGCGCTGGCCGGGGCCGTGCCGGCAGCGGTGAAGCCGCTGGCCGTGCTGGGACGCTTCAGCCTCAGCTTCTACATGCTGCACCAGCCGGTGTTCATCGGCGGCCTGATGGGCGGCCGGCAACTGGGGTGGTGGTAGGCCGCAGGGCTACGATGCGGGCATGAGCAACGCAGGCTTCGCCAAGTGCGATTTCCCTCTCGGGGGGATGGCGCGCAGCGCCTTGGGGGCAAGATGAGCAACAAGGTCCTCTTCGGCTTCCACGCCGTCACCGTGCGGCTGAAGACCGCGCCGGAGTCCGTCATCGAGATCCACGTCGACGCCACGCGGCGCGACGCCCGCATGCGCCAGTTCGTGCAGCGCGCGCAGGAAGCCGGCGCCAAGCTCGTCGACAGCGACGCCCCCCGCCTGGCTGCGCTGGCGGGTGGCCCGCGCCACCAGGGCGTGGTGGCCCGCGTCACGCCGCTGGCGCCCAAGCACTCCCTGGACGAGGTGCTGGACGAGGTGGAAGGCCCGCCGCTGGTGCTGGTGCTGGACAGCGTGACCGACCCGCACAACCTGGGCGCCTGTCTGCGTGTGGCCGACGGTGCGGGCGCCCATGCCGTGGTGGCGCCCAAGGACCACGCCGTGGGCCTGAACGCCACCGTCGCCAAGGTGGCCAGCGGCGCTGCCGAGACCGTGCCCTACCTGATGGTCACCAACCTGGCGCGCACGCTGGGTGAGCTGAAGGAGCGCGACATCCGCGTCATCGGCACCAGCGAAGACGCCGACCTGACGCTCTACGACGTGGACCTGAGCGGCCCCGTGGCCCTCGTGCTGGGCGCCGAAGGCCCCGGCATGCGCCAGCTCACGCGCAAGAGCTGCGACCAGCTGGTGCGCATTCCCATGGCCGGTGCGGTGGAGAGCCTCAACGTCAGCGTTGCCGCCGGCGTGTGCCTGTTCGAGGCGCGGCGCCAGCGGCTGCGCTGAGGCGGCACGTTCATTGCACGGAGATTCGCCATGCCCGTCATCGCCATCACCCATCCCCTGGTGCGCCACAAGGTCGGCCTGCTGCGCCAGAAGGACATCTCCACCAAGGACTTCCGCGCGCTCACGAACGAGCTGGGCCGCCTGCTGGCCTACGAGGCCACGGCCGATTTCCCGCTCGAGCCGGTGACGATCGAATGCTGGAGCGGCCCGGTCACCATCGAGCAGATCGCCGGCCGCAAGGTGACGGTGGTGCCCATCCTGCGAGCCGGGCTGGGCATGCTGGACGGCGTGCTGGACCTCATGCCCGGTGCCAAGGTCAGCGTGGTGGGCCTGAGCCGCAACCACGAGACGCTGCAGCCCGAGCACTACTTCGAACGCCTGGTGGGCCACCTGGACGAGCGCACGGCGCTCATCATCGACCCCATGCTGGCCACCGCGGGTTCGATGATCGCCACCGTGCAGTTGCTGAAGGACCGTGGCTGCAAGGACATCCGCGCGCTGGTGCTGGTGGCGGCGCCCGAGGGCATCGCTGCCCTGGAAGCCGCGCACCCCGACGTGCGCTGCTGGACGGCCGCCGTGGACAGCCATCTCAACGAGCTGGGCTACATCATTCCCGGCCTGGGCGACGCGGGCGACAAGATCTTCGGCACGAAGTAGGCGCCGGCGCCTCAGCGCCCGGCCAGGGCCTCGCTCACGCCCTGGAGGTAGGTCTCGAAGGACTGGATGTCGCCGTGCCCGGCCCCGGCCACGCGCAGCAGCCGGGCCTGCGGCGCCAGCGCGGCCAGCTGCTCGCCGTGCGCGAACGGGATGAGGCGGTCGCGGTCGCCGTGGGCCAGCAGCACGGGGCCCTTCACCTTGGGCAGCCACTGGTCGGTGCGCAGCGGGTAGCGCAGCGCGGCGCCCGGCACCCACGGGTAGATCTCGCCGGCCAGCTGCTGCATGCTGGCGTAGGGCGAGACCAGGATGGTCATCTCGGGCTGCACCTCGGCGGCCAGCATGGCGGCCAGGCCGGTGCCCAGCGAGCGGCCGAAGAAGACGCGGCGCACGCCGGCGTACCGCGGCGCGATGGCGGCCCAGGCGGCCCGCACGTCGGCCTCCAGCTGCGCCTGGCTCTCGATGCGGCCGGTGCTCTTGCCGAAGCCGCGGTAGTCGATCATGAACAGGTCGACGTTGGCGCGGCGGTAGAAGTCGGCGTTGACGAACCAGCGCTGCAGGTTGCCGGCGTTGCCGTGCAGGTAGAAGACCACGGCGTCGGGCTTCGGGCGCTGGAGGTGCAGCGCGTTCAGCCGCGCCCCGTGCACGTCGATCCAGACCTCGTGGACGTCGTCGCCCAGCGCGAAGGCGTGCGTCGCGGGCAAGGGCGCCGGGTGGAACAGCAGCTTTTCCTGCTGCCACCACAGCGCCCCGATGGCCACGGCGTAGAGGCCCGTGAAGCCGAGCACCAAGGCGGCCACGCCGCGCCGCCACCAGCGCAACGCGCCGGCACTCAGATCCATCCCAGGCCCCCGGCGACGGCGCCTGCGGCGATGGGCCACAGGGGGCTCCACTTCGTGCGCAGCATGAAGGCCAGCGTGCCCAGCACCAGCACCCAGCTGGCCCACTGCGTCTGCGTCGGGCCCAGCAGGATCCACGAGGTGGCCACCAGCAGCCCGATGGTCAGCGGCGCCAGCCCGGTGGTGAAGGCCCGCAGCCCGCGCGATTCGGCGTGGCGCCGGCCCCAGCGCGTGGCCAGCATGGCCAGCGCGCTGCTGGGCACCAGGGTGCCTGCCAGGGTGGCCAGCACGCCGGCCAGCCCGCCGACGTTGAAGCCGATCACCGCCACGAACAGCACGTTGGGGCCGGGCGCGGCCTGCGCCAGCGCCACCGAGGCGGTGAACTGCGCATCGGTGATCCAGCCCTGTTCTCGAACCACGAAGCGCTGCATGTCGGGCACGGTGGTGATGGCACCGCCCACCGCCAGCAGCGACAGCACCATGAAGTGCGTGAACAGCGACAGGCCGTCGGCCAGCGACAGCGGCGTCGGGCCGTAGAGCAGGTGCTGCATCACGCCAGCCGCCGCCAGGCCATCACCATGCCCAGGGCGCCCAGCGCCAGCACCACCGCAGCCAGCGGCCAGCGCAGCACGCCCACGGCCAGCAGCGTGGCCAGCGCCAGCGCCACGCACAGGGGGCGCCCGAGCGCGTTGCGGCGCAGGCCGCCGGCCAGCCGCCACGCGGTGGACAGGATGAGCCCCGACGCCGCCACGCCCATGCCGCGCAGCGCGCCGGCAATGCCCGGCACGCCCTGCGTCTGCTGTGCCAGCACGGCCAGCAGCAGCACCACCAGCAGCGGCGCGGCCAGGATGCCGGTGATCGCCATGAGGGCGCCGCGCCAGCCGAAGAAGCGGTCGCCGATCATCAGCGCCAGGTTCACGATGTTGGGGCCGGGCAGGACCTGGGCCACGCTGAGCATCTCCAGGAACTCCTCGCGGCTGAGCCAGCGCTGGCGCTCGCAGAGCTCGCGCTGCGCCACCGGCAGCACGCCGCCGAAGCCCTGCAGCGCCAGCCGTGTGAAGGCCATGAACATCGCGCCCTGCGACGCCGGGCGGGCGAGAGGCGCGGTGGGCTCAGGCACGGCGGGCTCCGGCACGGGCGGGTGCGGGCTGCATGCGGTTCGCCACCCACAGGCTCAGCGCCAGCGCCACGCCCAGCCAGCCCAGGCCTGCCCAGGACAGCGGCGCGAAGCCGAAGGCTGCCAGCAGCGCGCCGCCGCCGGCAGCCCCCACGGCCTGGCCGCCGTAGATCGCCGAGGTGTTGAGCGCCAGCAGCGCCGGCGCGAAGGCCGGCGCTGCCTGCGCCAGCCGCGCCTGCTGCGCCGAGTTGCTGGCGAAGCAGCCCAGCGCCCAGGGCACCAGCACCACGGCCATGCCGGCCACGCCCGGCAGCATTGCCTGGGCGCCGGCCAGGGGCCACAGCAGCATGGACAGCGCCATGAGTGCCATCGCTGCGCTGGCGCAGCGCGCGGCGCCCTGGCGGTCGATCCAGCGCGTGAGCACGACGTTGCCCAGCAGGCCCACGGCCCCGAACCAGAAGAACAGGAAGGCCACGCCGGCGGCGTCGGCGCCGACGACCTGGCGGTAGAAGGGCGCGAAGTAGCCGAAGAGCGTGAACTGCCCGGCCGAGCTGAAGGCGGTGACGGCGACGATGGCCATCAGCGCCGGGCTCGTGAGCACCTCGCGCCAGGCCGCCAGCGACAGCGGTGGCGGTCGCACGCCGTCGGGCACCGCCCGCCACACCACGCCGGCCCCCAGGGTGGCCAGCAGTGCCACGCCGGCGAAGGCCCAGCGCCAACCGAAGGTCTCGGAGACGTAGCCCGCCATCGGCATGCCCACCACCGAGGCCAGCGACCAGCCCATGAACACCGTGGTGAGCGCACGGCCGCGCTGCTCGGCCGGGGCCAGCACGTTCATGGCCGCGGCGGCCTGTGGCGTGAAGAGCGCGGCACCAAGCACGCTGAGCGCCCGCACCGGCAGCAGCGCTGCCAGGCCGGGCATGCAGGCGGCCAGCGCATGGCCGGCGGCATACCAAAGCAGGGCCGCGGTGAGCAGCCGACGGCGGTCCCAGCCGCCCAGCAAGGCGGCGAGCAGCGGGGCGCCCAGCCCCATCATCAGCGCGCCGGCGGTGATCAGCTGCCCGGCCACGGCCGGCGAGACGGACAGGCCTTGCGACAGGTCATTGAGCGACCCCGGCACCACCATCACACCGCAGCCGATGGCGAAGTTCCCCAGCAGCAGCGCGCGGCTGGCCGGCTGCCACCCTGGCGCCATCAGCGCAGCACCTTCAGCGCCTCGGGGTTGACGAGGTTCGTCGGCTCGTTGTGGATGAAGTTGACGACATTGCGGAAGGCGGCCCCGAAGTAGGTCTCGTAGCTGTCCTGCTCCACGTAGCCCAGGTGCGGCGTGCACACCGCGTTCTCCAGCCGCAACAGCGGGTGGCCCTGGAGGATGGGCTCGCTCTCGAAGACGTCCACCGCCGCCATGCCGGGCCGGCCACGATTGAGTGCGGCCACGAGCGCGTTCTCCTCGATCAGCTCGGCCCGCGAGGTGTTGACGATCAGCGACGTGGGCTTCATGCGCGACAGCGCCTCGAGCTTGACGATGCCGCGCGTGGCGTCGTTCAGCCGCAGGTGCAGGCTCAGCACGTCGGCGGTCTCGAAGAAGGCCTCGCAGCTCTCGGCGGCCGTGTGGCCGTCGGCCAGCGCGCGCTGGCGCGAGGCGTCGCTGCCCCACACCATCACCTGCATGCCGAAGGCGCGGCCGTAGCCGGCCACCATCTGGCCGATCTTGCCGTAGCCCCAGATGCCCAGCGTCTTGCCCCTGAGCACCATGCCGACGCCGAAATTGGGCGGCATGGACGCCGCCTTGAGGCCGCTCTGCTGCCAGGCGCCGTGCTTGAGGTTGCCGATGTACTGCGGCAGGCGCCGCATGCTGGCCATGATCAGCGCCCAAGTCAGCTCGGCCGGCGCCACCGGCGAGCCCACGCCTTCGGCCACCGCGATGCCCAGCCGCGTGCAGGCGGCGACGTCGATGTGCGAGCCCACGCGCCCGGTCTGCGAGATGAGCTTGAGCTTGGGCAGCTTCTCCAGCAGCGCCTTCGGGAAGTGCGTGCGCTCGCGGATCAGCACCAGGACGTCGGCGTCGCGCAGGCGCACGCTGAGCTGGCCCGTGCCCTTCACGGTGTTGGTGAAGACCTTGGCGCTGAACGGCTCCAGCAGCCTGGCGCAGTCGAGCTTGCGCACCGCGTCCTGGTAGTCGTCGAGGATGATGATGTTCATGTGGACGCGGATTCTGCCCCTGATGCAGCACGATGCGCGGCACGGCGCTAGCATCCGCCGCCCCACAGACCGCCAGGAGACACCCATGACGATTTCCATGCATTCGGCCAGCGTGCCGGTGTTCGTGCGCATCCTCACCGCACAGCTGACCTGGCTGGACAAGGCACAGGCCCATGCCGAGGCGCGCAGGTTCAGCCCCGACAACTACCTGGCGCTGCGCCTGGCGCCGGACATGCTGCCCTTCACGAAGCAGATCCAGATCGCCTGCGACCAGGCCAAGGCCTGCGTGGCGCGCCTGGCGGGGCTCGAGGTGCCGAAGTGGGAGGACAACGAGGCCACGCTGGACGAACTGCGCGCACGCATCCGCAAGACCATCGACTACGTGCAGTCGGTGCCCGCCGAACAGGTGGACGGCAGCGATGCGCGCGAGATCCTCGTGCCCACGCGCCAGGGCGAGCCGCTGCGCTTCACCGGCGAGGGCTACCTCAAGCACTATGTGCTGCCCAACTTCTATTTCCACGTCACCACCGCGTACGCCTTGCTGCGCAACGCCGGGGCCGACATCGGCAAGAAGGACTTCCTGGCCTGATCAGCGCTGCGCCACGCGCGGGCCGGGCGCTGGCCGCGCCGTCTTCACGGCCGGGGCCGGCTTGCGGGCCGCAGCGCTCTTCGAGGGTGCCCGTGCGGACGCCACGGGCCGCCCGCGGACCGGTGCCGCCTGGCGCGTGCCGGCCGCCTTGCCACGCCGGGCCTTGGCGGCCACCGGCTTGAACTCGGGCGCCAGGCTCAGTGCCGCGTTGTCGGCGATGTGCTCGGTGACGTCCTGCGCGTGGTGGTCGGCGCGCGGCACCAGCAGCGTGGAGCCGGCCTTCACCAGCGTGCGCGGCGGAATGCGGTTCACTTCGCGCAGCTCGGCCTCGTTCATGCCGGTCAGCTTCGCGGCCTCCTGCGGCTTCAGCGTCCTGGGCGCCACCCAGGCCGTCCAGCTGGCAAAGCGGCCCGCGTGCGTGGCCACGGCCTTGATGAAGCGGTTGGCGGCGTCGAAAGGCAGCAGCAGCTCGGGCGTGCCGGCGGCCAGGATCACCGGCTTGTTGAGCTGCGGGTTGAGCTGGCGGAACTCGTCCAGGCTCACCTCGGCCAGGCGGGCGGCCAGCGCCACGTCGATGTCGCGCTCCACCGGCACGGTGACGAAGAAGGGGTGGTTCTCCAGGGGCGGCAGTTCCAGCGCGAAGGCCTCCGGACGCAGCACGATGTTCTTCACCGCCTGCAGCTTGGGCACGTACTCGCGCGTCTCGCGGGGCATGCGCAGGCTGGCGTAGTCGGTGGGCTTGCCGGCACGGCGGTTGCGCTCGATGGCGCGCGCCACGTTGCCCTGGCCCCAGTTGTAGGCCGCCAGGGCCAGGTGCCAGTCGCCGAACATGCCGTGCAGCATCTCCAGGTAGTCCAGCGCCGCGCGCGTGCTGGCCAGCACGCTGCGGCGGTCGTCGCGGAAGACGTTCTGGCGCAGCTCGAAGTGACGGCCCGTGGCCGGCATGAACTGCCACATGCCCGAGGCCGCGACGCGCGACATCGCCTCGGGGTTGAAGGCGCTCTCGATGAAGGGCAGCAGCGCCAGTTCGGTGGGCATTTCGCGGCGCTCGATCTCCTCGACGATGTGGAACAGGTAGCGGCTGCCACGTTCCACCATGCGCTGCACGTAGGCCGGCTCGCGGGCGTACCACTGCTCCCACTTGCGCACCAGATCGTCGTCGAGGTCGGGCACGGCGAAGCCTTCGCGCACGCGGGCCCACAGGTCGCTGTGGTCGCCGCCTTCGTAGAGGTCGATGCGGCCGCGCGGCGGCACTTCGGCGGGTGGGCCCTCGGTCTGCACCGGCGCCGCTTCGGGCGGGACGGCCGGGGCCGGCGCGGCCGCTTCCGGCAGCGCCACCGGCGTGGCCAGCACGGGCGCAGGGGGCGGCGGCTCGGGCTCGGCCACCGTGGCGCAGCCCGTGGCCAGCAGCACGAGCGCGAGGGCCGATCCCGTGCGCAGC
>JAEUPH010000119.1 GCA_016790395.1 Rubrivivax sp.
TGCAGGCCGTCGGCCGGCGGGTGGTCGATGCGGTGCCAGAAGGTGGCGTTCTTCTCGTCGCGCGGGGGCAGCGGCATCGTCTGCGCCAGCGCGCTGCCGGCCAGGGCCAGCGCGGTCAGCGCGAAGGGGATTCGTGTTTGCACGGACGGGTCTCCTCTCGGGGCCAGGATGCCACGGCATTGGAGCGTGGCCCGGGCAGGCGCAGCGCGATGTGGGGTGAGGCTGTCCGCGAACCGGTCAGCGTGGGCCCGCCCGCCGGGGCCGCCGGGGGCGATGGCGCACACTTCGCCGCAGCTCCCGCCGGGCCGGGCGCCCTGCGCGCCGTCCGGCTTCACCTTCAGATTCCGCGGACCCGAACCCGATGAGTGACACCCGCTTCTCCCGCCGCCACCTGCTGCAGGCCGGCGCCGCCACCCTGGGCAGTCTGGCGCTGCCAGCCCTGGCGGCGGAGCCGGCCGACGCCGACGTGCTGATCCTGGGCGCCGGCATCTCCGGCCTGCATGCCGCGCGCATGCTGCAGGGCGCGGGCATGAAGGTGCGCGTGCTGGAAGCCAGCGGCCGCGTCGGCGGGCGCTGCTGGACGGTGCGCACGGCCCCCGGCCGCCCCGAGATGGGCGCGCTGCAGATCGGCCCCACCTACGGCCGCGTGCGTGCCAACGTGGCCGAGCTGGGCGTGGCGCTGAAGCCCGAGGCTTCCGGCGCCGGTTCGCAGACCAACCAGTCCGGCATGGCGCTGTACGTCAACGGCCAGCTGATGGCCACCAAGGACTGGGCCACTTCGCCGGCCAACCAGCTGCCGGAGAACGAACGCAAGCTGTTGCCCACCCAGTTGTTCCTGCACTATCTGACGAGCGTGAAGTCGCCGCTGGCGGACCTGTCGGACTGGCTCAAGCCCGAGTTCGCCGACTTCGACAAGCTCTCGCTGCGCCAGTTCTTCACCCGCCAGGGCGCGTCGCCGGAAGCGCTGCGCCTGCTGGACCTGCATCTCACCGCGCGCAACCTCGACGAGGCCAACACGCTGGACACGATGCGCAAGTTCTTCTTCTACGGCTGGGAAGCGAGGAACGGCGCCACGCACCTGGTGCGCGACGGCATGAGCACGCTGACCGACGCCATGGCGGCGTCGCTGGCGCAGCCGGTGCGGCTGAACAGCATCGTCAAGCGCATCGAGCCGGGGGCGAAGCGCGTCACCGTCAGCTGTGCCGACGGCAGCCGGCACAGCGCGCGTGCCTGCATCTCCACCATCCCGCTGCCGGTGTTCAAGGACATCGACGTGGCCGCCAGCGTGCCCGCGCTGCAGCGCGAGGCCTGGGCGCGCATTCCCTACGGCCAGGTGGTCATCGTCACGCTGCGCGTGCTCAAGCCTTTCTGGGAACAGGACGGCCTGCCGCCCAGCCTGTGGAGCGACGGCCTGGTGGAGCGCGCCTTCTTCAGCAAGCCCGAGTCCGAGCCGCACGGCACGCTGGCCGTGTTCATCAATGGCCAGGGCGCTGTCAAGCTGCAGGGCCTGGCGCCCGCGGCCATCGGCGCGATGGTGGTGCGCGACCTCGCCCGCATGCGCCCGGCCTCGGCCGGCGCGGTGGAGGCCGTGCACGTGCACGACTGGGCCGCGCAGCCCTTCCAGCGCGGCCACCTGCTGAGCTTCGCGCCCGGCGACATCGGCAAGTACGCCAAGCTGCTGACGCAGCCGGTGGGCGCGATGTACTTCGCGGGCGAGCACTGCGCCCATCTCTACGCGGGCCTGGAATCGGCCTGCGAAGCGGCCGAGAACGCCGTCGTGCGCCTGCTCGACGATATCGACAAGGCCTGACCCTTCACTTCCCACCGAACAGGAGTTCGACCCCCATGCAAGAGCCCGATCTGAACCGCCGCCAGGCGATGCGCATGGCCGCCGGCACGGCGCTGGCCGGCGCGGCCGCCGCCCCCGCCGTGGCGGCCCCGGCCAAGCGCGCCATCCGCTTCGACGACCCGGTCTGGAACCGCGAGGTCAAGGCGCGCATGGACGGCAGCGTGGACCCGAAGAAGTTCGTCTACGGCAGCGTCACCGGCACCGTGTGCGGCGTGCGCGACAACGAGCGCGTGAAGCCGCTGATGCGCTTCGAGGTGTTCAGCACCATCCGCATGGTGCCGCAGCCCAATGGCAGCTACCAGCGCCTGTGCCGCGAGGTGGTCTTCTACCGCGACCTCGCCACCGGCAAGCTGCTGGACCAGTGGGACAACCCGTACACCGGCGAGAAGGTGCGCGTGGTGGACGTGGCCAACGACCCCTTCAACTACGTCATCTCGGAGTGGTTCCCCGATCCCCCCAGCTACGGCGGCCTGAACAAGGAGAAGCCGCCGCGCCGCCCCTTCCTGCTGAACTGGGGCTTCGGCGACGAGGAGACCGTGACGCTGGAAACGGACATCCACCTCTACTACCCGAGCGCGCTGCGCCCCGAGAAGTGGCCGCGCGAGACCCCGGGGCCGATGAGCCGCGTCTCCGAGATGTTCCGCTTCTTCGCGCGCCGCGCCGACGTGGAGAACGCCGAAGCCGACTTCATCCCCTCGCACGGCGTGTGGAGCCGCATCACGCCCTGGCTGCCCTGGATGCTGATGGACCAGGCGCCCGGCCACATCGTCTACCTGGGCAACATGGCCACGCGCCGCACCAGCGACCTGCACCCCAGAGACGTGATGCAACG
>JAEUPH010000021.1 GCA_016790395.1 Rubrivivax sp.
GGCAACTGGTTCGGCGCTGGCGCCGTCTACGCGTTCTGACCTGAGCAGGATCGAGGTGAATCCCATGAAGACCCTGTCCACCGGCACCCTGGCCGCCTGCGGGCGCGCCGGCTTCGCGCTGGCCCTGGCCGCGCTGTTCTCCCTGCTCCTGGCCGCCTGCGGCGGCAGCGGCACCACGCCGTACACGGGCACCGGCGCCGCGCTGCGGCCCTTGCCCGCCGAGTTCAGCACCCGCAAGGCGGTCGCGTACTCCCCCTACCGCACGGCCGTCAACGTGGCCGGGCTGGCCGCCGAGAACATCCCTGAAGCGAACATCAAGCAGGACCTCGAACTGCTGCAGAAAGCCGGCTTCGGACTCATCCGGCTCTTCGACAGCTCGGACAAGGTGGCCAAGGCCACGCTGCAGGTGATCTTCAAGTACGCCATCGACATCAAGGTGCAGCTGGGTGTGTACGTGCAGAGCGGCGACGAGGCCTTCAACCAGGCCGAGATCGCGCGCGGCGTGGCGCTGGCCAGGCAGTACCGCGACATCGTGCTGGCCGTCAGCGTCGGCAACGAGACCATGGTGAGCTGGTCCTTCAACCGCATCGCGCCGTCCACCATGGCCGGCTACCTGGCCCAGGTGCGCGGCCAGGTCACGCAGCCGGTGACCACCGACGACAACTACGCCTTCTGGGCCAGCGCACCGAACGCCATCACGGACGTCGTGGACTTCGCGGCGCTGCACACCTACCCGGAGCTCGACACCGTCTTCGACCCCGACCTCTGGGACTGGCAGCAGAAGAGCGTGCCCGTCGCCAACCGTGCCACGGCCATGATGGACGGCGCCATCAAGGAGGCGCGCCGCCAGTACGCACTGGCCCGCGCGCACCTCGACGCACGCGGCCTGTCCGCCATGCCCATCATCATCGGCGAGACGGGCTGGAACGCCGTGGACGTGGGCGCACTGCGCTTCCGCGCCCACCCGGTGAACCAGAAGATGTACCTCGACCGCCTGGCCGCCTGGGCCGCCGAGGGCCGCGCCGGCAACGGGCCGAAGGCGATCTTCTACTTCGAGGCCTTCGACGAACCCTGGAAGCAGGGCGACGACAAGTGGGGGCTGTTCAACGTGCAGCGCGAGGCCCGCTACGCGATCCAGGAACTGGGCACCTGCGGCATCACCTGGGTCTGCGAGCCCGGCAGCTACACGGCGGCCAGCGCCATCTACTACGCCGATGCCGTGGCCAACGCCGCTGTCGCCGAAGCGAAGTACACGCTGTACTCCGAGGCCGCCGCCGGCGCCAGCGAGCTGGTGCCTACCGGCCTGCGCTGGGACGCCTTCGACGGCATCACGGCGGCCTTCCCGGAAGTCAGCAGCACGGCGGCGCCGAACGACGGTACCAAGAGCATCGAGATCACGCCCAATCCGGCGGTCTACGGCTGGGGGCTGCTGTACCAGTCCCCCACGGCGACCACCGCCAACCTGTCGGGCTACGCGGCTGCGGGTACGCTGAACTTCAGCATCCGCACCACCTACCCGGGCAAGATCGAGATCGGCATCTCCAGCGACACCGTCAACCGCGACGGCGCCGAGGCCTTCCTGCAGATCGCCAACGGCCAGTACGGCTACTGCAACAACGGCAGCTGGTGCACGGTGAGCATCCCGCTGAAGGACTTCGCGGCGGCGAACCCGAAGCTCGACCTGTCGCTGGTGCTGTCGCGCTTCATCATCGCCGACCGCTTCGACAAGACCGGCAACTTCCAGCGCAGCGGGCTGCCGAAGATCTGGATCGACGGCATCTACTGGGCCAAGTGAAGCCGGCCCCCCAAGATTGCTCATTGCCCGTGCAGAACCCGCAACACGCCATGCTCACCAGCCGTCTCGTCGACGAGGACGGCGAGACCTGGGTCCGCATCGACGGACTGGAAAGCCAGGCCCCGTTCTTCGTGGCCCTGGCCAGCGACAGCGACGTCTGGGCCTTCGTCTCCACCGCGGGCTCGCTGGCCGCCGGCCGCGGCGACGCCGAGGGCTCTTTCTTCCCCTACGAAACCGTCGACCGCATCCACGCGCGCTGGGAGCACACCGGGCCGCGCAGCTGGGTGCGCATCCACGACGGTGATCGCGTGGAGCTCTGGCA
>JAEUPH010000229.1 GCA_016790395.1 Rubrivivax sp.
GAGGCGGAAGCCGACGAAGATCTCGTCGAAGATCAGCACGATGCCGCGCTCGGTGCACACCTGGCGCAGCTGCTTCAGCCAGGCCGTGGTGGCTTCGCGGTCGAAGCCGGCCTGCCGGCTGCTGTCGACCAGGCTGTTGTCGCCGGGGGCGGGCCGGTTGGGGTGCAGGGCCTGCAGCGGGTTGACCAGCACGCAGGCGATGTCCTTGCGCTTGCGCAGCACGCGCAGCGTGCTCTCGCAGCGTTCCTTCAGCGTGTAGGTGCGGCCCGGTGGCAGCGGGTTGCCGGGACCGGGCTGCACGTCTTCCCACCAGCCGTGGTAAGCGCCGTTGAAGCGCACCAGGTACTTGCGTCGCGTGTGGTAGCGCGCCAGGCGCACGGCCTGCATCACGGCCTCGGTGCCGCTCATGTGGAACGAGACCTCGTCGAGGCCGGAGATGCGCTGGAGCTGTTCCACGTTCCAGGCCACGGCCGGGTGGTAGGCGCCCAGCACGGGGCCCAGATCGGCCACGCGCGCGCTGCCTTCGGCGATGCAGGCCTTGTAGAAGTCGTGGCCGAAGACGTTCACGCCGTAGGAACCGGTGAGGTCGTAGAACTCGCGGCCGTCGAGGTCGGTGACGGTGACGCCGGTCGTGCTCTGCACGAAGGCGCCCACCGCGATGTGCTGGCGCAGGTAGGCGCTGTAGGGAAAGGGCACGCGGTAGGCGCCGGTGAACTGCAGATCGGAAACGGCCTCGCACGCCGCCTTGGTCATCGCCACGCTGCGCGCATGGCGTGCGGCGAGCTGGCCGGCCAGGCGCATGAAGCCGGCGCGGCGGCGTTCCACCACGCTGCGCGGTGCGCCGTCGCTGGCGAAGAAGCGCTCCTCGTCGTAGCTCATGCCGGGCATCCAGCGCGCCACGCGCTGTGCCATGCGCGAGTGGCCGCTCAGCGAAGGGTGCTTGGCCAGCGACAGTTCCAGGCGCTGGCGTGCAGCGGGAGCCAGCACGGCCACGGCGGCCAGGGCGAGGGCGGTGAAGGCGGTGGTCTCGTTCATGCGCGCCCTTGTAGCGGCGGCCTTTGACAGGCTGATGAAGCCCCGGGGTCACGCCCCTGTCACGGCCTGCCATGAGCATCGCGGACCATGCATGCCGACAGCCCGTCGCTGCCGCGCCGCTGGCGCGAGCGGCTCCTGCTGCAGGAGGACCTGAACTTCCTGCTCACCAACCGCATTCCGAGGCAGGCCGCCACGCACCTGATGGGCTGGTACAGCCGCATCCGCAGCCGCTGGTTGACGAAGGCTTCCATCGCCGTTTGGCGCCAGTTCACCGAACTGGACCTGTCGGACGCCGTGCGGGCCGATTTCGCGAGCCTGCACGAGTGCTTCACGCGCGAACTGAGGCCCGGTGCGCGCCCCGTGGACCCGCGGCCCGAGGTGCTGGCCAGCCCCTGCGACGCCATCGTCGGTGCCCAGGGCGTGGTGCGCGCAGGGCAGGTCTACCAGGCCAAAGGCTTTCCATACGACACCTCCGAACTCTTCGGCAGCGAAGCGGCGGCCGCGCCTTTCGAGGGCGGGCGCTTCATCACGCTGCGCCTCACCTCGGCGATGTACCACCGCTTCCACGCGCCGCAGTACGGGCGGCTGCGGCACGTCACCTACCTCAGTGGCGACACCTGGAACGTGAACCCCATCGCGCTCAAGCGCGTGGAACGGCTCTTCTGCCGCAACGAGCGCGCGGTGCTGCACTTCACGCTGGCCGAAGGCCAGCCGCTGGCCATCGTGGCGGTGGCCGCGGTGCTGGTGGCCAGCATCCGGCTGCATGCGCTGGACGTGCGCCTGCATCTGCGCTGGAAGGGCCCGAACGAGATGCCCTGCGACCATGCGGTGACCAAGGGCCAGGAGCTCGGCTGGTTCGAGCATGGCTCGACGCTGATCGTCTTCGTGCCCCCGGGCTTCGCGCTGGCACAGGGCGTGCACGACGGCGCACGGCTGCGCATGGGACAGGCCTTGCTGGTGCGGGCGTGATGGACGCACCGGTGGTGGACCTGGTCTGGTTCAACGCCGGCGGCGGGCACCGCGCGGCGTCGCTGGCGCTGGAGCAGGCCATCCGCGAGCAGGGCTGGCCCTGGCGGGTGCGCCGCGTCAACCTCACCGAGGTGCTGGACCCGCAGCGCCTGTTCAAGCGCGTCACCGGCATCGAGCCGGAAGACCTCTACAACAAGCGCCTGGCCAGCGGCTTCACGCTCGGGCTGGCGCAGGAACTGAAGCTGCTGCAGGGGCTGATCCGCGCCAACCATGCCACGCTGGTGCAGCGCCTGGCTGGCCACTGGCGCGAGTCGCGACCGGATCTCGTGGTCTCGCTGATCCCCAACTTCAACCGCGCACTGCACGACGGCCTGGCCGCCGCGCGGCCCGGCGTGCCTTTCGTCACCGTGCTCACCGACATGGCCGATCTCCCGCCGCACTTCTGGGTGGAGCCCTCGGTGGAGCAGCACCTGGTGTGCGGGACCGGCCATGCGGTGGCGCAGGCGCTGCTGGCCGGCGTGCCGGCCGGCCGCGTGCACCGGGTCAGCGGCATGTTGCTGCGTCCGGAGTTCCATGCGCCGGCCGGCGACGAGCGGCAGGCGGCGCGCCTGGAGGCGGGCCTGGACGCCCTCACGCCCACCGGGCTGGTGCTGTTCGGCGGCACCGGCGCCCCGGTGATGAAGCGCATCGCCGCGCGCCTGCCCAACACACCGCTGATCCTGCTGTGCGGCCGCAACGAGGCGCTGGCCGCCGAACTGAGGGCACAGCCGGCGCGGGCGCCGCGCATCGTGCTGGGCAGCACCCAGGAGGTGGCCCGCTGGATGCGGCTGGCCGACTTCTTCATCGGCAAGCCCGGCCCCGGCAGCCTGAGCGAGGCGGTGCAGTGCGGGCTGCCGGTGATCGTCACCCGCAACGCCTGGACCATGCCGCAGGAGCGCTGGAACACCGAGTGGGTGCAGCGTGGCGGCTACGGCGTGGTCAAGCGCAGCTTCCGCGACGTGGCGGCGGCGGTGGACGAGGTGCTGCGCCGGCTGCCGGAGTTCCGTGCGCGGCTGGCCCAGGTGGACAACCGGGCGCTGCACGAGGTTCCGCCGCTGCTGGACCGGTTGCTGTCACAGGCGCGTCGCCCAGTGCGTGCAAGCTGCGAGCTGACATGAACCTCGACGCCGACGACGAGAACGCCGACGCCCGTGTGTGCGTGCGCACGGTGTGGATCTCGGACCTGCATCTCGGCACCCCGGGCTGCCAGGCCGAGGCGCTGTTGCAGTTCCTGAAGGGCGTGCGCTGCGAGACGCTGTACCTCGTGGGCGACATCATCGATGGCTGGCAGCTGCGTCGCAGCTGGTACTGGCCGCAGGCGCACAACGACGTCGTGCAGAAGGTGCTGCGCCAGGCGCGCAAGGGCGTGCGCGTGGTCTTCGTGCCGGGCAACCACGACGAATTCGCGCGCCGCTACACCGGCCACAGCTTCGGCGGCGTGGAAGTGTTGCCCGAGGCGGTGCACACCACGGCCGACGGCCGCCGCCTGTGGATCACCCATGGTGACCACTTCGACGGCGTGATCCAGTGCGCCAAGTGGCTGGCCTACGTGGGCGACTGGGCCTACGAGTTCACGCTGAAGGTCAACCGCCATCTCAACTCGCTGCGCGCGCGCATCGGGCTGCCGTACTGGAGCCTGTCGCGCTACCTGAAGCAGAAGGTCAAGCGCGCGGTGAGCTACGTGAGTGACTTCGAGTCCGCGGTGGCGCGCGAGGCGCGTGCGCGCGGCGTCGACGGCGTGGTCTGCGGCCACATCCACCACGCCGAGATCCGCGACATCGACGGCCTGCTCTACTGCAACGACGGTGACTGGGTGGAAAGCCTCACCGCGCTGGTGGAGCACGCGGACGGACGGCTGCAGATCCTGGATTGGTCGGCGCACGCCCGGCGCCCGCTGGGGCAACCGGTCGCCGTGGCCGAGCCTGTGGAAACCGGCACCACCGCCCCTGAAGGCGCGGCGGTGGGGGTGTTCAAGCCGCTGTGAAGCCGGCCAGTGCGTGGGCCGAAGCCAGCGTGGCGGCGGCGACCAGCACCACCCAGTACA
>JAEUPH010000233.1 GCA_016790395.1 Rubrivivax sp.
ACGGTGTTGAGGTCGGTGCGCGCGGTGACGCTGAACTCGCGCTGGCGGCTTTCGATGCGGCCGGCCGGCACCTCCAGGTTCTGCCGGCGCAGCGCGTCCTCCACGTCCTGCACCGTGAGCCGGTAGGCGGCCAGGCGGTCGGCATCGAGCCACACGCGCATGGCGTAGCGGCGGTCACCGCCCATCTGCACGTCGGCCACGCCGGGCACGGTCTGCAACCGCGGCTTGACGACCCGGTTGATGAGATCGGTGAGCTCCAGCGTGCCCATGGTGTCGCTGGTGTAGGCCACCCAGACCGTGGGCGTGGCGTCGGCCTCGACCTTGGCGATGACGGGCTCGTCCACCGCCGCGGGCAGGCGGCCGCGCACGCGGGCGACGCGGTCGCGCACCTCGGCGGCGGCGGTGTCCGGGTCCTTGCTGAGCTTGAAGCGGACCGTGATCTGGCTGCTTTCGGTGCGCGACACGCTGGTCATGATGTCCACGCCGTCGATGCCGGCGATGGAGTCTTCCAGCGGCTTGGTCACCTGCGACTCGATGACCTCCGAGGAGGCGCCCGCCAGCCGCGTGCTGACGTTGACCAGCGGCTCGTCGATGCGGGGGTACTCGCGCAGCGTGAGCCGGTTGAAGGACACCAGGCCCACGAGGATGAGCAGCAGCGACATCACGCAGGCCAGCACCGGCCGGCGGATGGAGGTTTCCGACAAGCGCATGGCGTGCCCCTTCGCCGCTTCAGGCCGGCTTGCCGCCGCTGGCGGGCGACGACGCGGGCCGGCCGGCGCCCGGGTTGGCCAGGTCCACCACGCGCACCGGCACGGCGTCGCCGCGCAGCAGCCGCGCATGGCCGGCGGTGACGACCACGTCGCCCGGCTGCAGGCCCTGCAGGATCTCCACCTTGCCGGGCAGGCGCAGGCCCACACGGGCCTCCATCCTCTGGGCGATCTTCTTCCCGTCGGCGCCTTCGCTCAGCTTGAAGAGCATCTGCCGCGCGCCCACCGGCACCAGCGCCTCCTCGGGCACCACGACGGCACCGGGCCGCACCGAGAACACCACGCGCGGCCGGGCGAACATGCCGGGCTTGAGCAAGGCCTCGGTGTTGTCCACCTGGGCACGCACCTGCAAGGCGCGGCCATTCGGATCGACCTGCGAGTCGAGAGCCTGCACCCGGCCCTTGAAGGTGCGGCCGGGCAGCGCATCCAGCGTCAGTTCCACGGGCTGGCCGGGCCGCAGGCGCTCGATGGTGCGCTCGGGCAGCGCGAACTGCACCGTGAGCGAAGAGAGATCCTCGACGTTGACGAGGTCGGCGCCGTCCTTGACGTAGTCGCCCACGTTCACCTGGCGCAGGCCGGCCGTGCCATCGAAAGGCGCCAGCACCTTCAGCCGCGCCAGCTGAGCGCGCGCCAGGGCCACCTGCGCCTCGGCCACGTCCAGCGCGGCGGCGTTCTGGTCCACCGCGCTCTGGCTCACGAAGCCCTGGCCCAGCAGCTCGCGGCTGCGTGCGAGGTTGGTGCGGGCGATGGCGGCCGACGCTTCGGCCTGCTGCATCTGCGCCCGCTGCAGCGTGTCGTCCAGCTGCACCATCAACTGGCCGCCCTTGACACGCGCGCCTTCGACAAAACCCAGCCGCGCCACGCGGCCGCTGACTTCGGGCCGCAGCATCACGCCTTGACGCGCCCTGAGCGAGCCGACCGCCGTGGCGTCGTCGGTCAGCGTCATCGCCTCGGCGCGGGCCACCTCCACCGGCGCCGGGCCGCCCGCGCCGCCCGGCGCGCTGCCGCCCCGCGCCGCGGGACCGGACGCGCCGCTCACGGCCGCCACACTGCGCGCCTGCGCGGGTTGGTTCTGCCACCACCAGGCCGCGGCGCCGGCCAACGCAATGCCGGCCACGGCGAGCACGGTGTGGATTCTTCGAAGTGCCATCAGCAAGGGGATTTGGACCAAGCCAAAGGAAAGGACTTTAGCGGCCGGGGAGACGGCCCCGCCTCATGGTGAACGCGGCCCCGCCAGCGAGCGGGGTTTCAGCCCAGCACGGCGTCCACGCCGCGGTTGGCCAGGCGGTCGGCGCGCTCGTTGCCAGGGTCGCCGGCATGGCCCTTGACCCATCGCCACTCCACGGCGTGCGCGGCGTTCAGCGCATCCAGCCGCTGCCACAGCTCGACGTTCTTCACCGGCTTCTTGTCCGCAGTGAGCCAGCCCCGCTTCTTCCAGCCATGGATCCAGCTGGTGATGCCGTCCTTGACATAGCTGCTGTCGGTGTAGAGGGTGACGGTGCATCGCTTCTTGAGCGAAGCCAGCGCCTCGATCACGGCGGTGAGCTCCATGCGGTTGTTGGTCGTCAGCTTCTCGCCGCCGAAGAGTTCCTTCTCGTGCTCGCCGCTCTTCAGCCATGCGCCCCAGCCGCCGGGGCCAGGGTTGCCGCGGCAGGCGCCGTCGGCGTAGATCACCACTTCGGAAGACATCGTTTCAGGTTTCCAGCTCGGTCTGCAGTTCAGCGGCTTCGCGCCGGCGGTTCGTGGCCACGGCGGGCGCGGCGCCGAGCTTGCGGCGTTCCTGGCGCGCCAGCCCCACCAGCCGCATGCCGCGCACGCGCTTGACGGCCACCAGGAAGTACACGCCGCCCAGCACGGGCCACCAGCGGTCGCCGACGCGGTCCATCCAGGCGTAACGTTCGAGCCAGGGCTCGGTGGTGACAGGCGGACGCCAGCAGCCGAAGCGGCCCGCCTCGACCTCGAAGCCCAGCAGGCGCAGCCAGTCGCGCAGCCGCCAGTAGCCGATGAACTCGCCGGCGCGTGGCAGGTACAGGCTCTTCTCGCGCCCCAGCCCCATGCCACGCTTCATGCGGCCCAGGCGCTGGCGCAAGCCCCAGAGGCTGGCCGGGTTGAAGCCGGCGATGACGACGCGGCCTTCGGGCACCAGCACGCGCTCCACCTCGCGCAGCGTCTGGTGCGGGTCACGCGCCAGCTCCAGTGCGTGGGGCAGCACGACGAGGTCGATGCTGGCGTTGGGGAACGGCAGCGCGTCGAACTCGCAGTGCAGCGCCACGCTCTCGGGCGCCGGCTGCGTGGTCAGCGAAGGGTCGGCCGGCGGCAGCGGCAGGGCTTCAGGGACAATGAGCGAATCGCTCGCCACCCAGCGGTGGGGCATGCGGTTGGCTCGCAGGCCCTCCAGTTCGGGCAGGCCCAGCTGCAGCGCGTGGAAGCCGAAGGCATCGGTGACTGCGTGGTCCAGGCGGTCTTGTTCCCAGGCGAGCAGGTACCGCCCTGGCGCCGTCTGCAGCCAGGCCCCCAACTCTATAATCGACTCTTCGCGCGTCATGAATTCAATGCACCTGCTGGCGCTGCCCGCCTTCACCGACAACTACATCTGGATGCTGCACGACGGCGCGCGCGCTGTGGTGGTGGACCCGGGCGAAGCGGGCCCGGTGGAAGCGGCCCTCGATCACCACGGCCTGCAACTCGTGGGCATTCTAGTGACGCACCACCACGGCGACCACGTCGGCGGCATCGACGCCCTGCGGCCGCGGCTGCAGGGGCCGGTGTGGGGCCCCGCGCGCGAGAAGATCCCTCAGCCCTGCCTGCCGCTGAACGATGGCGACACGGTGGAGGTGCTGGGCCTGCGCTTCCAGGTCTTCGACGTGCCGGGCCACACGGCCGGCCACATCGCCTACGTGCAGCAGGGCGAAAGCCGTGCACCGCTGCTGTTCTGCGGCGACACGCTCTTCTCCGCCGGCTGCGGGCGCCTGTTCGAAGGCACGCCGGCACAGATGCAGGCCTCGCTGGCGCGCCTGGCGTCCTTGCCGTCCGACACGCGCGTGTGCTGCACCCACGAGTACACGATGTCGAACCTGCGCTTCGCCGCCGCGGTGGAGCCGGGCAACGCCGAGCTCGCGGCCTACACGG
>JAEUPH010000262.1 GCA_016790395.1 Rubrivivax sp.
GCTGTCGGGCGAGCTGGTCCGCCATCGGCCCGAAGGACTGCCCGACCACACCATCTTCATGCAGATGGAAGGCACGGGCGGCCAGAGCTTCGGCGCCTTCCTGGCCTCGGGCATCACGCTCTACCTGATCGGTGATGCCAACGACTACACCGGCAAGGGCCTGAGCGGCGGCCGCGTGGTCGTGCGCCCGAGCATCGAGTTCCGTGGCGACGCCACCAAGAACATCATCATCGGCAACACGGCGCTGTACGGCGCCACCAGTGGCGAGGCCTTCTTCCGCGGCGTGGCCGGCGAGCGCTTCGCGGTGCGGCTGTCGGGTGCCAGCGCGGTGGTCGAAGGCACGGGCGACCACGGCTGCGAATACATGACGGGCGGCACCGTCGTCGTGCTCGGCAAGACCGGCCGCAACTTCGCCGCCGGCATGAGCGGCGGCGTGGCCTACGTCTACGACGAGGACGGCCACTTCGCCAAGCGCTGCAACACCAGCATGGTGGCGCTGGAGAAGGTGCTGCCGCGCGACGAGCAGTCCGGGCCCGCCGTCGGCCTGCACCAGCAGCAACCCGACGAGGCCCTGCTGAAGAAGCTGATCGAGGACCACCACCGCTGGACCGGCAGCCTGCGCGCGCGCGAACTGCTGGACGCCTGGGGCGAGTCGCGCAGCAAGTTCATCAAGGTGCTGCCGCACGAGTACAAGCGCGTACTGGCTTCGCGCGCGGCCCAGGCGGAAGCCACGGCCGCCACCAGCAAGGCACAGGCATCGGCCGCCGCGGTCGCCGGCAAGTAACCTTCAAAGAGCACGAACATGGGCAAGGTCACAGGTTTCCTCGAGTACGAGCGCCAGGAAGAAGGCTACGAGCCGGTCCCCGAGCGGCTGAAGAACTGGAAGGAGTTCGTCATCACCCTGGCCGAGGACAAGGCCAAGGTGCAGGGCGCGCGCTGCATGGACTGCGGCACGCCGTTCTGCAACAACGGCTGCCCGGTCAACAACATCATTCCGGACTTCAACGACCTGGTCTTCCACGGCGACTGGAAGAACGCGATCGAAGTCCTGCACCAGACCAACAACTTCCCCGAGTTCACCGGCCGCGTCTGCCCCGCACCCTGCGAGGCGGCCTGCACGCTGAACGTGAATGACGACGCGGTGGGCATCAAGTCCATCGAGCACGCCATCATCGACCGTGCCTGGGCCGAGGGCTGGGTGAAGCCGCAGCCGCCGGCGCTGAAGACGGGCAAGAAGGTGGCCGTGGTCGGCAGCGGCCCGGCGGGCCTGGCCGCCGCACAGCAGCTGGCGCGCGCCGGCCACGACGTGACGGTGTTCGAGAAGAACAGCCGCATCGGCGGCCTGCTGCGCTACGGCATCCCCGACTTCAAGATGGAGAAGAGCCACATCGACCGCCGCGTGGCGCAGATGCAGGCCGAAGGCGTGCTCTTCCGCACCAGCGTGCTGGTGGGCGCGATGCCCGAAGGCAGCAAGGTCACCAACGACGCCAAGGAGACCGTGAGCCCCGAACAGCTGAAGGCCGAGTTCGATGCCGTGCTGCTGACCGGCGGCGCCGAGACCAGCCGCGACCTCCCCGTGCCCGGCCGCGACCTGGAGGGCGTGCACTACGCCATGGAGTTCCTGCCGCAGCAGAACAAGGTGGTGGCCGGCGACAAGCTGAAGAAGCAGATCCGCGCCGACGGCAAGCACGTGGTGGTCATCGGCGGCGGCGACACCGGCAGCGACTGCGTGGGCACCAGCAACCGCCACGGCGCGGCCAGCGTGACGCAGTTCGAACTGATGCCCATGCCACCGGAACAGGAAGACCGGCCCATGACCTGGCCCTACTGGCCCTACAAGCTGCGCACCAGCTCCAGCCACGAGGAAGGCTGCGAGCGCGAGTTCGCCATCGCCACCAAGGAGTTCCTGGGCGCCAAGGGCAAGCTCACCGGCCTGAAGACCGTGCGCGTGCAGTGGCAGGGCGGCAAGATGGTTGAGGTGGCCGGCAGCGAGAAGGAGTACAAGGCCGACCTCGTGCTGCTGGCGATGGGCTTCGTGGCCCCCGTGGCCACCGTGCTGGACGCCTTCGGCGTGGAACGCGACGGCCGCGGCAACGCCAAGGCCACGACCGAAGCCGCCGGCGGCTACCGCACGAACGTCGACAAGGTCTTCGCCGCCGGCGACATGCGCCGCGGCCAGAGCCTGGTGGTGTGGGCCATCCGCGAAGGCCGCCAGGCCGCGCGCGCGGTGGACGAGTTCCTGATGGGAGCCAGCGCGCTGCCGCGCTGAAGCCGAAGCGCACCCGGCTGCGCCGCACGCGGAGGGAACTTCCGCGCGCGGCGCGCTTCCATGTCGGGATGCCAGAATCCGCTCCGGCATGCCGCCCCCGGGGGAACCCTCGGTTTTTTCGGCTGCATGCCACAATCACGCCCTTCCCACGCACAGGCTGCTTGGCTGGCTCCCGCCAGCCGGCTTGGCAACCTTGTTGACTGACAAGCCCTTCATCGAGATCGACCGCGTCACCTTCGGCTACGACAGCAAGCGGACGATCCTCAGCGACCTCTCGCTCCAGTTCCCCCGCGGCAAGGTGACGGCCATCCTGGGTGGCAGCGGCTGCGGCAAGACCACGCTGATGCGCCTGGTCTGCGGCGTGCATGCCGCAGACAGCGGCCGCGTGGTCTTCGACGGCGAGGTCATCGACACGCGCAACCGCGAGCAACTGTTCCGCCTGCGCCGCCGCCTGGGCATGCTGTTCCAGTTCGGCGCGCTGTTCACCGACCTCACGGTGTTCGACAACGTTGCCTTCCCGCTGCGCGAGCACACGCAACTGCCCGAGGCCATGGTGCGCGACATCGTGCTGATGAAGCTCAACGCCGTGGGCCTGCGCGGCGCGGCCGGCCTGCGGATCTCGGAAGTGAGCGGCGGCATGGCGCGCCGCGTGGCGCTGGCGCGCGCCATCGCGCTGGACCCCGAACTCATCATCTACGACGAGCCCTTCGCCGGCCTGGACCTGATCTCCATGGGCGTGGCCGCCAAGCTCATCCGCACGCTGAACGACGTGACGGGCGCCACCTCGCTCGTCATCAGCCACGACGTGCCCGAGTGCATGGCCATCAGCGACCACGTGGTGCTGCTGGCCGGCGGCGGCCGCATCGTGGCCCAGGGCACGCC
>JAEUPH010000284.1 GCA_016790395.1 Rubrivivax sp.
GGTTGCGGCGTGCCGCGGCCGCCTTGTTCGCCGCCACGGCGCTGCACGCCCCTGCCGCCGAGCTGCTGCTCAATGGCGACTTCTCGGTCACCACCGGGCCGGTGATCAACGGCGGCGGCGCCATGGTGCCGAGCGACTGGCTGGGCATGACCAACTCGGTACCGAACGCGGGCCAGACGACGGTGGCCGGCAATGGCGTGTTCTTCTTCGAGGTGTACTCCGGCTCGGCGCTCCCGCCTGCCGGTGCGCGCACCTCGATCTACCAGACCTTCACGCTGGCCGAAGCCTGCGAGTGCACGCTGCGCTTCGACTACTGGCTCAGCAACCCGAGCGGTGGTGCCCCCGGCGTCAACGGCGCGCAGGTGGCCATCGACCACTGGCCCACCGGCCCCACCGACCCTCAAGGGCCACTGTTCGTGCAGACCTTTGCTGCCGACAACCGCTTCAACGACTGGCACCGGGGCGTCACGCTCCCGGTGAGCCTGCCGGCCGGCACGCACACGCTCTACATCGGCGTGATCGCGCGGCCGATGATCAACTACAACTCCGGCGTCGTGTTCTACGACAACGTCTCGCTCACCACGGGGGCCGCGGTGCCCGAACCGGCACAGGCCGCGTTGTGGGTGGCGGGACTGCTGGGGGTGGCCTGGCGTGCGGGGCGTCGCCGCGCTCAGGCGGCGGCGGATTCCGAGCGCAGCTGAGCCACCAAGCGGGCCGCCTCGCCGCCCTGCACGCGGGCGATGTCGTCCTGGTACTTCAGCAGCACGCCCAAGGTGTGGTTGACGACGTCCGGGTCCAGCACCAGCGCGTCCAACTCCATCAGCGCGCGCGTCCACTCCAGGGTCTCGGCGATGCCGGGCAGCTTGTAGAGGTCCAGGGCGCGCAGCTTCTGCACGAAGGCCACGATCTCGGCCGAGAGCGCGGCTTTCGCTCCGGGCACGCGCCGCGCCAGGATCTGCGTCTCGCGCGCGGCGTCGGGAAAGCCGACCCAGTGGTACAGGCAGCGGCGCTTGACCGCGTCGTGGATCTCGCGCGTGCGGTTGCTGGTGAGAACGACGATGGGCGGCTCCTTCGCCTTCACCGTGCCGAACTCGGGGATGGTGATCTGGAAGTCGGAGAGCACTTCCAGCAGGAAGGCCTCGAAGGGCTCGTCGGCGCGGTCGAGCTCGTCGATCAGCAGCACCGGGGGCACGGGCGCCGCAGGGTCGATGGCTTGCAGCAGCGCGCGGCGGATCAGGAAGCGCTCGCTGAAGAGTTCGCTCGCCAGCTGGTCGCGCTTCAGACCTTCGGCTTCGCCCAGGCGGATCTCCAGCATCTGCCGCGCGTAGTTCCACTCGTAGGCGGCGCCGGCCAGGTCCAGGCCCTCGTGGCACTGCAGCCGGATCAGCGGCCGGCCCAGCATCGCCGCCAGCGTCTTGGCGATCTCGGTCTTGCCGGTGCCGGGCTCGCCTTCCAGGAACAGCGGGCGCTGCAGCTTCAGCGCCAGGTAGACCGTGGTCGCCAGCGCGCGTTCAGGGACGTAGTCCAGCGCCAGCAGGCGCGCGGCGGTGTCGTCGATGCTGGTGGGGAGGGCGCTCACGCCGGCATTGTCAGCCGACGGCGCGTGCGGCCAGCACCGGGATCAGCGCCGCGCGGTACTCGGCCGAGGCATGCAGATCGCTGTTCAGGTCGGCCGCGCTGACCGTGGCACCCACCAGCGCCGCAGCGCTGTAGTCGGCTGCCAGTTTCGCTTCCAGTTCACCGGCGCGGAACACGCCGCCGCTGCCGGCACCCGTGACCGCCACGCGCACGCCCGCCGGGCCCTGGCTCACGAACACGCCCACCAGGCTGAAGCGGCTGGCCGGCTGCTTGAACTTCTGCCAACCGGCCTTCGTGGGGATGGGGAAGCTCACCGCGGTGATGACTTCGCCTTCGTTCAGCGCCGTGGTGTACACGCCCAGGAAGAAGTCGTCGGCGGCGATCTTGCGCTGGTTCGTGTGCACGGTGGCGCCCAGCCCCAGCACGGCCGCGGGGTAGCAGGCGGCGGGGTCGTTGTTGGCCAGGCTGCCGCCGAGGGTGCCGCGGTGGCGCACCTGGCGGTCGCCGATGTGGCCGGCGAGGTCGGCCAGGGCCGGGATCAGCGCCTTCACGTCGGGGGAGGCGGCCACTTCGGCGTGCGTGGTGGCGGCGCCGATGACGAGGGCGTCGCCGTCGCGGCAGATGCCCTGGAGTTCGGCGATGCCGGAGAGGTCGATGACGGCCGAGGGCGCGAGCAGCCCGAGCTTCATCGACTGCAGCAGCGTCTGCCCGCCGGCGATGTACCTGGCGTCTTCCTGGGCGCCTGCGCTCACGGCGTCGGCCACGGTCTTCGGGGTCTGGTAGTCGAAGGCTTGCATGGCGCTGGATGTTCGGGAGGGTGCTGGATTCTGTCGGATCAACGCGCCTTCGGCTTGCGGAAGTTCCACCAGGGCAGGGCGCGTGTCAGCGAGAGCACGTCGCCGGGCTGCTGCGCGGCGTAGCCGGGCAGCGCTGCCAGGGCGGCCTGCCAGGCGGGGTCGCGCAGCGCACGGCGCAGCGCCAGCACGGGGGGCTGGTCCAGCACGTCGTCCAGGCAGACCAGGAAGTAGTCCTCCTGCGCCAGCGGCACGAAGGCCAGGCCATGTTCGGCGGCCGCGGCCTCGATGGCGATGCCGGCGTCGGCCAGCCCGCCGGCCACCGCGGCGGCCACGGCGGTGTGGCTGTCCTCGGTGCGGGTGCTGATGAGTTGCAGCGCGTCGAGTTGCTCCTGCGCCAGCAGGTGCTCGGTGAGCAGCCGCGTCGCCGAGCCCTCCTGGCGCTGCGCGAAGCGTGCGCGCGTGCGCGTCAGGTCGGCCAGCGTGTTCAGCGCCAGCGGGTTGCCCGGCGCCACCACCAGGCCCTGGGCGCGCCGCGTGCAGCCGATCAGCTTGTGCCGGCCCGGCTTGAGCAGCGGCTTGAGGTGACGGGCGAACAGCGCCGCGCCCTCGGTGAGCGGCGGCACGTGGAAGCCGGCCACGGCGCATCGGCCCTCGGCCAGCGCGCGCAAGGCGTCGATGCTGCCGGCGAAGCGCAGGTCGATGTGCAGGCGCTCGGCCTGGCGCGCGGTGTCGCGCAGCAGGGGCAGCGCCAGGTCGTGGCTGGCATAGACGGTCAGCACCTGCTGGCTGCCGTCCAGCGCCGCGGCCAGCACATGCTCCAGCTCGGCGCGCAGCGCTTCGATGTGCGGCGCCAGGCGCGCGCGGGCATGGGTCTCGGCCCACAGCAGGCGTTCGGCGAAGGGCGTCAGCCGCGCCGGGTGGCCCTGCGTCCAGCTGACCAGGGGTTCGCCCATCACGTCCTGCCAGGTCTTGAGCGAGCCCCAGACATGGCGGTAGGACGCCCCCAGCGCCGTGGCCGCGCGCTGGATGGAACCGTGATCGCGCACGGCGGAGAGCAGGTCGAAGAGCGGGTTCTGCACGGCGGCACCGCGCTGGTCTTCGGCCTGAAAGCTGTACTGGAGATGGACGCCGCGGGATTTCATGAAGGTCGGTCGTGACGATAGCGGATAGGTCAAGGAAAGCCCGCCGCACCCGTGCCAGACTGGCCACATGCAAGCCCAAGCCCTGCACCAGGCCGCCCTGCGCACGCCCTGGTTGCGCCTGGGTCGCGCGGGCGTGCTGGCCGCCGCCGCCCTGGCCGCGGTGGCCCTGGCGGCGGCCTGGCTGGCGCACCTGGTGGCGCTGAACAACGGCATGAACGCGCTGCACGAGGCCTCGCAGCGGCGCCTGGAGACGGTGGCGGCCGAACTGGGCGGCCTGGTCTCGCGCTTCGAATACCTGCCGGCACTGCTGGAGACCACGCCCGCCGTGACGCGCCTGCTGGCCGCCCCCGGTGACAAGGCGCTGCGCGAGCAGGCCAACCTGGCGCTCAACCGCATCAACGCCGTGGCCGGTGCCGACATGGTCTTCGTGCTGGAACCCGGCGGCACCGCGCTGGCCGCCGCCGACTGGGACCAGCCCGCCACCCCCGTGGGCCACAACTACGCCTACCGCCCCTACATGACGCAGGCGCTGAAGGACGGCCGCGGGCGCTTCTTCGGCATCGGCGCCACCAGCGGCCGCGCGGGCTACTTCCTCTCGTACGCCCTGCGCGACGCGAGCGAGCGCACGCTGGGCGTGGCCACGGTGAAGGTGGATCTGGAGCCGGCGCTGCGCAACTGGGCCGGCAGCCCGGGTGAACTGCTGATCGCCGACGAGCGCGGCGTGGTGCTGCTGGCCACGCAGCGCGGCTGGGCATTTCGCGCGCTGCACCCGCTGTCGGCCGAACAGCGCGCGGCCGTGCTGCACGAGAAGGCCTACGACCCCGACCCCGCGCTGCTGCGCTGGCAGCCGCTGGAGCCGGGGCCGGGCACCTCCTGGCGCGTCGAAGTGGAAGGCGTGGAGCATCTGGCCACGACGCGCGAGCTGCCGGCGCTGCGCTGGCAGATGCGTGCCCTGGACCCGCTGGCCCCGGTGCAGGCCGCCGCACGCAACGCCGCCTGGATCGCGGCGCTGGCTGCGGCCGTGGCCTTCCTCGGGGTCACGGCGGCCTGGCTGAGCCGCCGCGCCGCGATGCAGAAGCTGGCCGCGCAGGAGGCGCTGAAGGCGGCCAACGACACGCTCGAAGCGCGCGTCACCGAGCGCACGCAGCAGCTCAGCGACACCAACGCCACGCTGGCGGCCGAGGTGGAGCAGCGCAAGACGGCCGAGGCCAGCCTGCGCGAGACGCAGCAGGAGCTGGTGCACGCCGCCAAGCTGGCCGTGCTGGGGCAGATCTCCGCGGGCCTGGCGCATGAACTGAACCAGCCGCTGGCGGCCTTGCGCACCCTCTCCGACAACGCGGTGGTGCTGATGGACAAGCAGCGCCTGGACGACACGCGCGGCAACCTCGTGCGCATCTCGCAGATGGTGGGCCGGCTGGGCGAACTGACGCGGCGGCTGAAGACCTTCGCGCACAAGCCCGGCGACCACGCCATCCCCACGCCGCTGGCCGCCGCCGTGGCCAATGCGCAGGCCCTGCTGGCCGACCGCATGCGGCGCAACGGCGTGCAGTTCGACAGCGAGCTGCCGGCGCCCGCGCCCTGGGTGCTGGCCGATCCCACGCTGCTGGAGCAGGTGCTGGTGAACCTGCTGGCCAACGCCGTGGACGCCACGGCGCGGGCGCCCGAGCGCCGCATCCGGCTGGCCGCGTGGCGCGACGGCGCGCGCGTGCTCGTCAGCGTCAGCGACACCGGCAGCGGCATCGCGCCGGAGATCGCGCCGCGCCTGTTCGAACCCTTCGCCACCAGCAAGCCGCCGGGCGCCGGGCTGGGCCTGGGGCTGATGATCTCGCGCCGCATCGTCGGCGCCTTTGGCGGCACCCTCACCGCCGACGAGAATGCCGGCGGCGGCGCCACCTTCCGCATCGAGCTGCCCGCCTGCGAAGCCGCTCCCGACACGCCCCCCGACCATGATCCCCTCCCACGATCCTGAAGACATCGCCGTCGTGCTCGTCGAGGACGACGAGGACGTGCGACACGGCTGCGCGCAGGCGCTCGAGCTGGCCGGCTTCGTGGTGCAGGCCTTCGGCAGCGTGGAGGCCGCGCGCAAGGCCGTGCGCCCGGGCGCGCCGCTGGTGCTGCTGTGCGACGTGATGCTGCCCGGCATGCACGCCACGCAGTGGCTGCCCGAGGTGCGCGCGGTGGACCCGGAGCTGCCCATGATCCTGATGACGGGCCACGGCGACATCGCCATGGCCGTGCAGGCCATCCGCGACGGCGCCTACGACTTCATCGAGAAGCCGGCGTCGTCGGAGCGCATCGTGGCCGTGGTGCAGCGCGCGGCCGAGAAGCGCCGCCTGGTGCTGAAGGTGCGTGCGCTGGACCAGCGCCTGGCCGCCAAGCGCAGCATCGACACGCTGATGCTGGGCCGATCGCCCGCCATGGAGCAGCTGCGCCGCACCGTGCTCTCGCTGGCGGCCACCAACGCCGACGTGCTGGTGTACGGCGAAACCGGCACCGGCAAGGAACTGGTGGCGCGCTGCCTGCACGACTTCAGCCCGCGCGCTGCCGGCCCCTTCGTGCCCATCAACTGCGGCGGGCTGCCCGACACGCTGGTGGAGAACGAGCTCTTCGGCCACGAGGCCGGCGCCTTCACCGGCGCGCAGAAGTCGCGGCCCGGCAAGCTGGAAGCGGCCAACGGCGGCACGCTCTTCCTGGACGAGGTGGAGAGCATGCCGCTGCCCGTGCAGGTGAAACTCCTGCGCGTGCTGCAGGAGCGCGTGGTGGAGCGCCTGGGTTCCAACCGTGCCATTCCCGTGGACTGCCGCGTGGTGGCGGCCAGCAAGGCCGACCTGAAGAAGCTCAGTGACGAAGGCCGATTCCGCGCCGACTTCTACTACCGCATCGGCGTGGCTTTCGTCGAGATCCCGCCGCTGCGCGAACGGCGGGACGACATCGGCATGCTGTTCGAGCACTTCGCGCTCACGGCCGCTGCCCGTTTCGCACGCGACGTGCCGGCGCTCACCGCCTCGCAGCACGCCGAGCTGATGGCGCACGACTGGCCGGGCAACCTGCGTGAGCTTTCCAACGTGGCGTCGCGCTATGTGCTGGCGCTGCCCGGCGCGCGGCTGCTGCCTGGCACGGCCGGCGAGGCGCCGGCGGCGCTGAACGAGCAGCTCGACCAGTTCGAGCGCGCGCTCATCGCCGATGCGCTGCGACGGCACGGCGGCGACGTGGCGGCCAGCGCCAAGGCCATGGGGCTGCCCAAGCAGACGCTGTACGACAAGATGAAGCGCCTGCATCTGAACGGGGCGGACTTCAAGGCCGCCAGCCACTGAGCGCGGCGGCAGCGCCTGCGTCCATCCGTTGTCGCGGGTCAAGCCGGGCGCACCCGTTCGGCCCGCGAAGGGCTAGAGTCCAGGCATGCCCGTGGCGGTATCTCAGGCACTTCGTCGCGTCCACAGTCGGTGGGCGCTGTGCTTGGCCGGGCTCGTGTGCGGCTTCGCCCCCGAGGCTGTCGGCCAGGGCAGTCTCGCCGAGCGCGTGATGGCGGCGCGCCTGGACGCGGGTGCCGACCCGCAGCGGGCCCTGGCAGCCTTGCGCGCCTTGCGCCTCGATGCCGCGCCCCAGGCCGGCCTGGCCGGCCGCTTTGCGGTGGACGAAGCCGAGTGCCGCGTGCTCACCGACCTGGACACCGCGCAGGCCGTCGCCGTCACCGATGCCGGGCTGGCGCTGGTGGCCGCCGAGCCTGCGCCGCCAGCGCGTGACCCCTGGCTGCGGCTGCGCGCCTGCCGCGCGGGCATGCTGGTGCAGATGGGCGAAACCACCGCCGCGCGGACCGAGTTCGACGCGCTGCTGGCACTGGCCGTGCAGCCTGGCGATGCGGCCGTGCGCGGCCTGGTGCTGATGGAGCGCGGTGTTCACCGCACGCGCAGCGGTGACTGGGACGGCGCCCAGCAGGATCTCATCGCGGCCTGCGAGCAGCTGAAGACCCAGGGTCCGCCCCTGGACCACGCCCTGTGCCTGGGCCACCTGGCCAATCACTACCGGCGTGTCGGCGACACCGATGAAGCCCTGCGCCTGCTGCAGTCGCTGCACGCCGCCGCGCGCCAGCGTGGCGCCACCTTCGACACGGCCGTCTACGCTTTCGGCATCGGCCAGGGCCAGCAGGCGCAGCGCCGCTGGGCCGAGGCCATCGACAGCTTCGAGGCGTCCGCCGCGGCGAGCCGCCAGGTGGGCGACCGCACCGGTGTGGCCTATGCCGAGCATGGCATCGCCCAGTCGCAGCTCAAGCTGGGGCGTGCCCGGGACGCGCTGGCCTCCGCCGACCGTGCCCTGTCGCAACTCGACCCCGCCAGCGACCCGCGCCAGCACGAGGTGATCCGCGTCACGCGCGCCGAGGCCCTGGTGGCGCTGGGCCGAGCGGCCGAAGCGAATGCGGAGCTCGAGCGCGTGGAGGCGGCCGTGCGCAAGCGCGGCGACCAGCCCAGCGTGGCCGATTGGCTCCTGGCGCGCGCCGACGCCCAGCGCCTGGCCGGCCACTGGCGCGAGGCCTACCAGGCCCTGGCCGACGCACGCGCCATCGAGCAGCAACTGCAGGAGCTTCGCGAGTCGCGGCAGTCGGCCCGGCTGCGCATGCAGTTCAACCGCAGCCGCGACGCGGAGGACATCTCGGCCTTGCGCCAGCTGAACGAGCAGGGCCAGCGCCTGCGCCAGACGCAGGCCGTGGCGCTGGTGCTCTTCGTCATCCTGCTCGGGGTGGCGGTGGGGGTGGCGCTGCGCAAGTTCCGCCAGGCGCGCCAGCTGCAGAGCCTGGCTTCGACCGACGAGCTCACCGGCCTGGCGAACCGCCGTGCGCTGATGGCCTTCGCGCACGAGGCCACGGCGGACGCGCAGCGCGAGAACGTGCCGCTGGCGCTGCTGATGGTGGACATCGACCACTTCAAGCGCATCAACGACGCGCACGGCCACCCGGTGGGCGACGAGGTCCTGCGCCACGCGGCGCGCGTGCTGTCCGCCGGCCTGCGCGAGCGCGACCGCCTGGGCCGCGTGGGCGGCGAGGAGTTCGTTGCCGTGCTGCCGCGGGCCACGCTGGAGCAGGCGCGCCTGGTGGCCGAACGCATGCGCAAGGCGGTGGAGGACGCGCGGTTGGCGGGGCCGGCGGGAGAGCTCTGCTTCACCGTCAGCATCGGGGTCGCCGGGCTGCGGCGCGCCGAGACCGCCGATGCGCTGCTGCAGCGCGCGGACGCCGCGCTCTATGCCGCCAAGCATGGCGGTCGCAACGCCGTCGTCGTCGATGCGGACGCCGCGGGCCGCTGAGGCCGGCGCCTGCGGGCCCTCGCCTCAGGCCCGGCGCCTCACAGCCGGATGTCCACCGACAGGTTGACCTGCGGCCCCGTCTTGCGTTCGATGCGCGTGAAGTCGCCGCCCGCCAGCAGCGTGGTGGTGGTGCCGTTCGGCGGCCCGAAGGGCTGGGCCCCCTGGGAAACCGCCAGGCGCGTGGAAAGACCGGGACGGAACACCCACTGGCCGTAGACGTCGATGGTGTGCGTGCGCGAACGGCGCTGCGTCTGCGCCAGCGTGAGCTGGGTGTCGTAGGCCGGGTTCAGGCTCAGGCTGCCACCCACGGTGAGGGGCAGGGTCTTCAGGCGCTGGTCGAAGCCCAGCGTGGCCGTCCAGGGCTGCTGGCCGTCCAGCCGGTTGTCGGGGCCGGGCAGGGCGTCCACCTTCGAGCGGTACAGGTTCAGCGAGGCGCGCAGGTTCAGCGCGCTGGTCTTGTCCACCAGGGCCGGCATCAGTTCGCCGGCGCGGCCCTTGATCTCCAGCTCGACGCCCTGCGTGATGGCGCGGGAGAAGTTCTGCGGCTGCGCCACCCAGCGCGGCACCGTGGCCCAGGGCACCGTGCGCAGCGTGGTGACGTTGCGCACGAGGTCGGTGATGCGGCGGTGGAACACGCCCACGCTCCACATGCCGCCGCCGGCCAGGTACTTCTCGAACGCGATGTCCAGGCCGGTGGCGAGTTCGGGCTTGAGCGCCGGGTTGCCCACGCGGTCGGGGGCCAGTTCGGTGTTGGCGGCGTTCGTGTCGGTGTAGGCGCCGGCCAGCGTGGGCCGCGCCAGCAGCGCGCCGATGCCCGCCCCGCGGTAGCTGCGCGTGAGGCTGGCGCGCACCATGTCGCGGCCCTTGGCGTCGAACTTGTACGTCAGGTGGGCCAGCGGCGAGAGCACGCTGCTGCGGTTGTTCACCGCCTCGGCCGAGCCCCGGCTTTCGGTGTCGATGGTCTCCTGGCGCAGACCCAGGTACAGCTGCCACTGCGGCGAGATCTCCCACTCGTCCTGCACGTAGAAGGCCTGGCGTCGCAGCCGCGCGTCGAAGGGCACACCCTCGTAGGCTTGCAGCACCGGCTGGCCCTGCTGCGTGACGGTGCGGCTCTCGGTGCGCTCGCGGGCTTCCAGGTCCCAGCCGGCGGTGAGGCTGTGGGCCTCGCCCAGCAGCAGGCTGTACTTGCCGGCCTGCGAGAGGCCCTCGTCCTTGGTGCTGCTGATGTTGCGCAGGTTCTCGGCACCCTGGCGCAGCGTGGTGGAGTCCGAGGTGCCGCGGAACTGCTGCGCGCCGGCGCGCAGCTCGATGCGCTGGTCTTCGGTGAAGCGGTTCACCCAGGTCAGGTTCAGGCGCCGGTTCTCCCAGGTGCCGTGCTGCGTCTGGTCGTCGTCCAGCACCGGGTTGCCCTGCGTCACCTGCGGCGTGTAGGCGAAGCGGTTGTTCCACCAGCCCTTCTGCAGGAAGGTGGCCAGCGACAGCGTCTGCTCGTCGCTGAACTTCCAGTTCAGCCGCGGGCCCAGGTTGTAGCCCCAGCCCCAGTTGTCGGCGTCGGTGGTCTGCGTGGCCTGCGCCGTGGCGCCATCGGTGCCGGGCATGCGGCGCTCGTAGACGACGTGCGTGTCGCGCTTCCACTCGAACAACGACACCGGCAGCGACAGGGCCCAGGGGCCTTTCGATTCGCCGAGCGTGAAGTTGAGGTTGCCCATCGGCCGCTGGCTGCCGTCGGTGAGGCCCAGGCGCAGGTCGCGCTGCGAGCGGCGCGGCGCTTCCTTCAGGATGATGTTGATGGTGCCGGCGATGGCCTGCGCGCTCTGCTCGGCCGTGGGCGCGCGCAGCACCTCGATGCGTTCGATCTGCGACGGGTTCAGCTGGTCCAGCGCGAAGCCCGGCGGCATCGGGTCGCCGTTGATGAGGATCTGCGTGTAGCCCGCGCCCAGCCCGCGCATGCGCGGGCCGTCGCTGCCGACGTTGACGCCGGGCAGCCGGCGCATGACGTCCAGCGCATTCGTGTCGCCGAACTTGTCCAGCTCCTCGCGCCCGTAGATCTGCTTGGCCACGCGCGCCGCGCGGCGCAGGTCGGTGGCGCTCTGCCGCGCGGTGACCTCGATGCGCTGCGTGGTGCTGCTGGACGGCGCTGCGCCGTCGGCCTGCACCGGCGGGCCGGCGTCCTGGGCGAGGGCGGCCTGGTGGGCCAGCAGGGCCAGCGGAACGGCGGCAAGACGCCCGAGGCGGGCGGGAGGAAGGCGCATGTCGGACCTTGGTGCAAAGAGGCCGCGATGCTGACAGAGCCGGCGGCGAGCCGCTGGCGGGCTGCGACCTGTCGCGGGCCCGGCGGCGTGAACGGCAGTTTCCCGGCCGCGAACGACGGCGGGGCTGGCCGGTTCAGCGGAGGTTGGCCTGAGTGAGCCCAGGGTCTTGGCCGGCCAGGAAGCGCAGGATGGCGTCCACCGTCACCACCAGGTAGGCCTGCTTCTCGTACTCCTCCTGCGTGTGGTCGGCGAAGCTCACGTGGGCGCTGAACAGGCGCGCGCCGGCGCGGCGCAGGTTGGGGATGCGGATCGTCCCGGGCTCGAAGCCCGCGCGCTGCAGCCAGGCCTGCGCCGCTGCGCGGTCGCGGATGTTGCCGCTGCGGTCGAGCGACAGCGCCAGCATCTCCAGGATCCACTGGTTGGAGTTCTGGAAGCGCGTGTTGAAGGGGTGCGCGATCATGTTGTAGGCCGGCTTGTGCAGCGCGCGCGTGGTGGCCGGGTTCATGAACGCCTCGCGCAGGGCCGACTGCAGCGCGTAGCCGGGCGTGGCCACCAGGGCCTCGAAGGCGAAGAGCTCGACCTCGAAGAACTGCTCCAGGGGCTGCACCGAGATCTCGGACTCGGCCTTGCCACAAGGGTTGAACAGGTGCAGCACCTGCCAGCGGCGGCGCACGTGGTCGCGCACCGCCACGCCCATGTGCGTGTAGCGCTGGCCGTACTCGCTGAGGTCCAGGCCGACCCGCGCCACCAGTGCGGCCGAGGCACCGCTGCGCTCGAGCTGGTCACGCACGCGCTCGCCCAGGGCCAGGCCCTGGGCCAGGGCCTGCGGTGTCGGTGCGGCACGTTCGCCGCAGGCCTGGCCGGCGCGCGTGGCGCCAGCCGGGCCCAGCAGGGCCACCAGCAACAGCAGGGTGTGGCGCAGCTTCATGGCAGCCCCACCGCTTCTTCCGTGCCCTGCGCCGTCTGCAGCAACAGGCGTGGCGCGGTGGTGTCGAAGCGCGCCGCGGCCGAAGGCTTGTCCCACAGCACTGCGCCGCTGCCCACGTCCACCAGGCTGTGGCTGACGCGGCCGCTGCGCTCCAGCTTCAGCAGCAGCCAGCGGCCGTCGGGCGAGAAGCGGGCTTCGGTGGACGCGGCCGTGGCGTCGCCGGTGCTGGAGGTGCGCACGACGTTGCCGCGCAGTGCGTCGATCCAGTGCACGGTGCTGCCGGCCACGGCCGCCAGGTACAGGCCCTCGGGCGATATCGCCTGCGCGCTCACGCCCTGCGAGGTGCCCAGCTCCAGCGTGCGTTCGCTGCTGCCCTGCCGCCAGCGCACCGTGCTGGTTCGCAGCGGCTGCGCGGCTGCTGCCGGCTGCTCGGGCGACGTCGGCGCCACGGCCGCGCGCACGCGCGCCAGCGCGGCGAAGCGCCCTTGCGGGTACTGCTCCAGGTAGGCGCGGTAATCGGCGGGGTTGCGGCTGTCCTTCACGGCGTCCCAGAACGCCAGTTCCAGCGCCAGTTCGGTGGGCGCGAAGCTCGCGGCCGGGCTCGGCGCCGGCGCAGCCGCCGGCGCGGCGCCGAGGGCGAAGCTGAAGTCGCGGCTCAGCGACGAACTCTCCCAGGGCACCTGGGCGCTCTTGGAGCTGGCCACCACGTCCACGCGCACGCGCTTGAACATCTGCTCCACCGCCACGCCGGGTGCGCTGATGTGCTTGAGCAGCGCGCCGGTGTAGAGACCGTTGCCGCCGGCCTCGCCGTCCTGTGCCACCGAGCCGGGCGCAGTGGCGAAGGCGATCAGGGTACCGGCCGGCGCGTCCATCTGCGCCAGGCCCACGCTGCTGGTCTTGAAGGAGCGCGCGAAGGGGTTGTTGCGGCAGGCGTCCAGCACCACCAGGTTCACCGGCGTGCGCGCCGAGTCCATCTTGTCCAGCACCTCGTTGACCTCGAAGCTGCGGTAGGGCACCTCGTCCTCGCGCGCGATGTCGGCATCCACGGGCACCAGGAAGTTGCGGCCCCGTACCTGCAGACCGTGGCCGGCGAAGTAGAAGAGGCCCACCGAGGCGCCGCGCAGGCGGTCGCCGAACTCGCGCACCGCGGTGGCGAAGGCCTCGCGGCCGAGGTTCTGGCGCTCGATGACCTCGAAGCCCAGTCCGCGCAGCGCGCGCGCCATGTCGCGGGCGTCGTTGGCCGGGTTCTTCAGTGCGCCAACGCGGTAGGCCGAATTGCCGATCACGAGCGCCACGCGCCGCTCGGCCGCGCCACGCTCCTGCGCGGCGGCCGGGCCCAGGGCCAGCAGGCCGGCCACGAGCATGAGCACGCCGATCACGAATCTCCGCATCACGTTCTCTGTTTCTGCTGGCTGCGTCGAGGGCACGGAGTCTAGCGAAGGCCTGCCGCGGCCCGGTTTTCCGTGCGCGCCGCGGCCCGCCTTTCCGGAAAGCCGTTCAGGGCCCCGGTCCCGCGCCGGGGCAGGGCCTGCAAGTGCTTGTCGCAGAAGGACTTTTGCCTGGCACGGAAATCCGAGCAGCTGGCACGCGCGATGCGATGAAGGAGGCGAAGGCGGCGCGCACCGCGCTGCCCGGAACCTCCGCCACCATGAGCATCACCACCTTCTCCGAAGCCCGGCTCGTCGCCGGCACCGGCGCCGCCGAGCGCCCACGCAAGAGCCGCTGGCCGGCGCGCCTGGACCTCGTGCAGAGCGGCTCCGGCCTGCTGCTGGCCCTGTTCATGTGGGGCCACATGTTCTTCGTCTCCACCATCCTGATCAGCAAGGACGCGATGTGGATGGTGACCAAGGCTTTCGAGGGCTACTTCGTCACCGGACGCACCTACCCGCTGATCGTGGCGGCCGTGGTCGCGGTGCTGCTGGCCCTGGTGGTGGTGCACGCACTGGTGGCCATGCGCAAGTTCCCGGCCAACTTCGCGCAGGTGCAGGTCTTCAATGGCCACCGCCGCCTCCTGCGCCACGAGGACACCACGCTGTGGTGGGTGCAGGCCGTCACCGGCTTCGCGCTGTTCTTCATGGCCACGGTGCACCTGTACCAGATGCTGATGCACCCGGGCGCGATCGGTCCGCACGAGTCGGCCGCGCGGGTGTGGGGCGGCTGGTGGCCGCTGTACCTGGTGCTGCTCTTCGCGGTGGAACTGCACGGGGGCATCGGCCTGTACCGGCTGGCCGTGAAGTGGGGCTGGTTCATGGGGGCCGACCCCGCCGCCACGCGGCGCCGCCTGCGCACCGCCAAGTGGGCGCTGACGGCCTTCTTCCTGGTGCTGGGCCTGGTGACGCTGGCGGCCTACCTGGCCATCGGCTTCGGGCTGCAGCACGTCGAGAACCCCACCTACGTGCCCGGCTGGCTGGCCAACCCGCCCACCGAAGTGGCGCCCGGCTGGTGGCCGTCGTGGCTGGCCGGACCCTTCCGCCCGTGAGCACTCCGCGAACAAGAACTTCAGGACCCAAGAAATGAACGTGATCTACACCGACGTGCTCGTGATCGGCGGCGGCCTCGCCGGCCTGCGCCTGGCGATCGCCGCGCAACGCCGCGGGCACGAAGCGATCGTGCTGTCCCTCGTGCCGCCCAAGCG
>JAEUPH010000290.1 GCA_016790395.1 Rubrivivax sp.
CAGCTACTCCGCTTCGCGCAGCGCCTTCTTCAGCCCCGGCAGCAGCCGCGCCTGCAGCTCGGCGCTGCCGACCTCGCGCGTGGCCACGTACAGGCTGTTGAGGAAGGCCGACAGGTTGTGCTTCTGGCCCAGCGTCACCGCGCTCTGCGGCATGCGCTCGCGCTTGGCGGCCAGTGCCAGCAGCCAGCGTTCCCAGTCGGCCGGCTCCAGCAGCTTGCCCTGGGCCAGGTAGTACACGGCGGCGGCCAGGCGGTCGGGTTCGCCGTGGCGCCAGGCCACGTCGCCGGGCGGCATCACCTGGCGGGCGATGGCGGCGAGCAGGGCGTCGGCCTGGGGCCGCGTCAGTTTCGGGTTCAGCGCCAGCTGCAGCATCAGGTCGGCCCCGTGGGCCACGCCGTGGCGCCAGCCTTCGGTGTCGTCGAAGGCGCGCACGTCGCGCCATTCGGCCAGCCACTGCGTGCCACGCGTCACCAGGGCGGCGCGCTCGGCCTCGCTGAGGTGGCCGCGCTGGCGGTCCACGCGCGCCACCTCGGCCAGCACCAGCGCTGCGAAGGGTTGCGTGAAACCGGCCGGGTCGGGCGGCACGGCCAGCATGGCCAGCAGGCGTTCGCGCAGCGTGGCCAGCGTGGGCGCGTCGATGCGGCCGGTGCGCATCCAGTTCTGCAGTGCGTCGAAGGCCACCAGGTCGCGCAGCGCGGGGTCGGGGTCCGAGAGGCAATCGAGCAAGGCCAGCGCCAGCGCGTTGCGCGGGGCGTCCTCGGCCGGGGCCTTCCACTCGCCCTTGCGCAGCGCCAGCAGCGAGTCCTTGGTCTCGCCCGCCGGCGGGCAGGTGGCGCCGGCCGCGGCGGCGGCGAAGGCGAGCGCGGCGGCCAGGGCCCGCCTCACGACGCCGCCCCCAGCCAGGCTTCAGGGGCGGCCATCGCGGCCTCCATCTCCTGCACATAACGACCCAGGTGCAGGCCGTCCATCAGCGCGTGGTGCACCTCCACGCTGAAGGGCAGCCACAGGCGGGCGCCGTCGGCGTCGGCGCGGCCGAAGGCCATCTTGGGCACGGCGTCCTCGCGGCCCCAGTTGCGGGCGTGCGAGAAGCTGCTGAAGTGCAGCCAGGGCAGCGTGGTGAAGTGGATGACGGCTTCCTCGTCCAGCCTGGGGTCGAAGGGCGTGCGGCCGTGGCGCGCGGCCTCGACGAGCGCGTCGGCGCGCTGCTCGAAGCGCGCCCAGTCGCCATCGTTGGGCAGGTAGGCGAAGCTGATGCTCTCGTCCTCGCGCAGCACGGTGATGCCGGCGCTGATCTCGTCCAGCAGCCGCACGCGGCCGTCCTTCAGGCGCAGCCGGAAGGCCTCGTGCCGGTTGGCCACGCGCAGCGCCAGCCAGTAGCAGGCCAGACCGAAACTGCCGCCGCCGCGCGCCGCCAGCGCGGCCTTCAGCGGCGCAGCGTCCAGCTTCACGCAGACGTTGAAGTACGGCTTGTCGAAGCCCTTGAAGTACTCGAAGGTCTCGCGCCGTGCCCAGGTGGCGGTGTCGATGAAGGTCTCGGCCATGGCGGCAATGATGCCGCCTCCGCGCGGCCGGAACCTCGGGTGCTGCGGGGATACTCGGCGGGCCATGTCTGTGCCAGCGCCCCGCGTTCCTCCCGCCCTCGTCGTCATCCTCGCCGGCGTCACTGCCGCCCTGCACGTGGGCAAGCTGGCGCCGGCCATCGCCACGCTGCAGTCGGCGCTGGGGCTCACGCTGGTGCAGGCGGGCTTCCTGCTCTCGCTGGTGCAAGGCGCGGGCATGCTGACCGGCGTGGCCTTCGGCGTGGTGGCCGACGGCCTGGGCGCCCGGCGCAGCATGGTCCTGGGGCTGGCCGTGCTGGCGGCGGCCAGCGCGGCCGGCGGTGCGGTCTCGCAGGTGCCCGCGCTGATGGTGTTGCGCGCGCTGGAGGGCTTCGGCTTCCTGCTCGCCGTGCTGCCGGCGCCGGGCCTGGTGCGAGCGCTGGTGGCGCCAGGGCGGCTGAACGCGACACTGGGCCTGTGGGGCGCCTACATGCCCCTGGGCACGGCCTTGGCCATGCTGCTGGGGCCGGGCGTGGTGCTGCTGCTGGGCTGGCGCGCCTGGTGGTGGGTGCTGGCTGCGGCGACGGCGACGATGGCCGTCGTCCTCCTGCGCACCGTGCCGGCGACCGCGGTGACCCATGCCGCGCCGGCCCCGTGGCGAGCGCGCCTGGCGCGCACGCTGGCCGCCCCCGGGCCCTGGCTGGTGGCGCTGACCTTCGCGCTCTATTCCGGCCAGTGGCTGGCGGTGGTGGGCTTCCTGCCGACGATCTACACCGCCGCCGGTTTGCCGGGTGCGGTCACGGGCGTGTTGTCGGCGCTGGCGGCGGCGGCCAACATCGTGGGCAACATCGCTTCGGGCCGGCTGCTGCAGCGCGGCGTGGCGCCGCGGCGGCTGTTCATCCTCGGCTTCGTGACGATGGCGCTGGCCGCCACCGCCACCTTCGCCGGCACGCCGGGCCTGCCGGCCTGGGCGCGCTTCGTGGCCGTGCTGCTGTTCTCCGGCTTCGGCGGGTTGATCCCGGCCACGCTGTTCGCGCAGGCCGTGCGCGTGGCCCCGGGTCCGGACACCCTGTCCACCACGGTGGGCTGGATGCAGCAGTGGTCCTCGTTCGGCCAGTTCGCGGGGCCGCCACTCGTGGCCGCGGTGGCCAGCGCGGCCGGTGGCTGGCAAGCAACGTGGTGGGTCACCGGTGCCAGCTCGGTGGCCGGGCTGGCGCTGGCGCTGCTGCTCACGCGGCCGGCCCGCTGAGCTGCGGTATCGCCCGCTGCGCCCGGCAGCATCGCCGCCGGGCACCACGGCGACGACGCCCCAGGCCGTGCCCTTGCAGGGCTAGCATGGCCGCGCCACTTCACCTGCGGCACCCACGATGGACCTCCGACAGACCCTGTTCACCCTCGCCGCCGAACACGGCGCCCCGGCCGACGCCCGCCTGCAGCGCGCCGCCGGCCTGCACGGCGAACCCCCGTCCCTGGCCCACACGCTGCCGCGCGCCGTGCTGGCCACGGGCGCCACGCTCTTCGGCCTGGGCCTGGTGTTCTGGGTGGCCGCGAACTGGGACACGCTGGGCCGCTTCGGCCGCCTGGCGCTGCTGCAGGGCGTGGTGCTGGGCGGCGTGCTGATGGCGCTGTGGCGGCCGGCGCTGCGCGTGCCCGGCGGGCTGCTGGCGCTGCTGGCCACCGGCGCGCTCTTCGCCACCTTCGGCCAGACCTACCAGACCGGCGCCGACCCCTGGCAGCTCTTCGCGCTGTGGGCCGTGCTGACGCTGCCGCTGGCGCTGGCCGTGCGCAGCGACGCGCTGTGGGCGCCCTGGGCGCTGGTGGCGATGGTGGCGGTGTCGCTGTGGGCGCAGGCGCACATGGGCCACCGCTGGCGCGCCGACCCCGACACGCTGAACCTTTGCCTGGTCGCGTGGACGCTGACGTTGGCACTGGTGGCGGCCTTGTCGCCGCCGCTGGCGCGCTTCACCGGCGCCGGGCCCTGGAGCTTCCGCCTGGCGCTGGTGCTGGCCGTGGTGGCCATCTCGGGCACGGCGCTGGGGGCGCTGTTCTCCGCGCAGGTGGGCGCGCATTTCGCGCTCGGCCTGGCGGTGCTGGCACTGATGGCCGGCGTGCTGGCGCTGCCGAGGAGCTTCGACGTCTTCGGCCTCAGCGCCGCGGTGCTGGGGCTGGACACGCTGCTGGTGTGCGGCCTGGCGCGCTGGCTCTTCGACGACCACCGGGGCGGCGACGCCATCGGCACGCTGCTGGTGCTGGGCCTGGCGGCCGCCGGGCTGCTGGCGGCCTCGGTCTCGGGCGTGCTGCGCCTGGTGCGGAGCCGGGCATGAACGCGACCTCGCCCGTCGCCGGCGCGCTGCGCGCCGTTGTCGCCCAAGGCCTGCTGCCCGCCGGCACCGAGCCCCCGGCCGCCGACCCGCGCCCCTGGCCCGTGCTGCTGCTGATGGCGCTGGGCGCCTGGCTGGCGGCGCTGCCGCTGCTGGGCGTGCTGGGCCTGCTCTTCGGCGACCTGTTGCGCGGCGACGCCGGCCCCTACCTCGCCGGCGGCCTGGTGCTGGCGGCGGCGCTGGTGGTGCTGCGCTCGCGCGAGGTGCCGCTCTTCGTCGAACAGCTGGCCGTGCCGGCGCTGCTGGTGGGCCTGCTGGGCCTGGGCGTGGGCCTGTTCCGCGACTTCTCCCCGCGCGGCGGCGCGCTGGCGATGTGCACGCTGGTGCTGGGCAGCGGCGCGCTGCTGCCCAAGGCCTGGCTGCGCGTGCCGCTGGGTGCGGCGGCGGCGGCGCTGCTGGCGCTGGCGCTCACCGGGCCGGGCGACGTGCTGCTGGGCAGCGGCCGCAACTTGGTGCGCCTGGGCCTGGCCTGGCAAGGCGCGGCCGCGGCAGCGCTGGGCGCGCTGGCGCTGGTGGCTGCCGGCCGTGCCGGCCCGCCGCGCTGGGCGGCCGCGGCCGATGCGCTGGGTGCGGGCGCGCTGCTGGGCACGCTGGCGGGGCTGGCCTGGTGGTCGGGCATGAGCTTCCTGGTGGGTGGCGCCACCGGCGCTGGCGCGGTGGGCGAGATCGGGCGTGAACTGGCGCAGCACCGCGCACGGCCCGGGGCCGAACCGGTGCTGCAGGCGCTGTCACTGGCCGCGGCCGCGGCGGCGCAGGGGCTGCTGTTCCGCCACTGGCCCCAGCTGCGCGCGCCGCGCTGGGCGCTGGCGCTGTGGGCCCCCATCGGCCTGGCCTGGTTCGTGCCGGCGCTGGGGGCCGCGCTGCTGGCGGCCGCAGCCTGCGCCGTGATGCACCGTTTCCGCCTGGCCACGGCCGCCGCGCTGGTGGCCGCGTGGGCGCTGGGCGGCTTCTACTACGCGCTGGCCTGGCCGCTGTCGCTGAAGGCGATGGTGATGCTGGGGGCCGGCGTGCTGTTGGCGCTGTGTGCCTGGGGGCCGCTGCGCACGCCGGCAGCGCCATCGAACCGGCCGGCGCGCGGCGTGCTCGCCGGTGGGCTGCTGTCGGCAGTGGCCGTGCTGGGCGTGGCCAATGCAGGCCTCTGGCGCAACGAGACGCTCATCGCGCAGGGCCGGCCGGTGCTGGTGGAGATCGTGCCGGTGGACCCGCGCTCGCTGCTGCAGGGCGACTACATGCGGCTGGCCTTCCGCCTGCCGGCCCAGGTGCCCGACGACATCGGCCTGGACGCCCGCCGCCCCCAGGTGGTGATGGCCCTGGACGAACGCGGCGTGGCCACGCCGCTGCGCCTGGCGCAGCCGGGCGAGGCCCTGGCCAGCGGCGAGTTGCGCGTGGAGCTGGCGCCCAGCAACGGCCGCTGGACGCTGGTCACCGACGCCTGGCACTTCCGCGAAGGCGAGGGCGCGCGCTTCGAGAAGGCGCGCTACGGCGAGTTCCGCGTGCAGGCCGACGGCCGCGCGCTGCTGGTGGGGCTGCGCGACGCGGAGCTGAAGCCGCTGTAGCTGGCTGCGGTTGGCCAGCGAGCGGGCAGCAGTGCTGGTGCCGTCAGCGCCCGGTCTTCGCGCGGGAAGCGGTAGATGCTGTCGTTGAGGAAGGCAGCCACGGCCTGGATGTCGTCGCCCGTCCAGCCCAGGGCGCCACGCTCCTGCCACAGCGCCACCTGGGCTTTCAGCGTGGGCCAGTCCACCGCCTCGCGCTTGTCGCGCCAGTGCATCTGCTGGCTGTGGCAGGCGATGCAGTGGGTGTTGTAGAGCAGCTCGCCGCGCGTGGGCACGCGCGGGGCGTCCTGCGGCGGGCTCTGCGCGCCCGTGGGGACGACCGTGGACACGGCCAGCAGGCCGCAGAGCAGGGCAGGCAGGGTTGAACGGCGCGCTCGCATCGCGGGCCTCCCGCGGCCAGGGCGGCCGCCAGCGCTAGGCTAGGGCGGGTGCCGTCAGCGGGCGTTGCGCGGCATCAAGGGGCCCCGGGGCCGGGGGCCGGGTGCAGCGTCACGCCGCCGTACCAGGAGCGTGCGGCCGAGCGCGTGTTGTCGCTGTCGGTCATCAGCGCGATGGACACCAGCGGGCCCGGTTCCTCGCCGAAGGCGCGGCGGAAGTCCTCGCGCAGGTTGCGCCGGTGGTCGCGCCAGCGGCGCAGTTCACCGGCGCCGGAGTCGACCACGATCTTGCGGACGCGGTCGCTGCGCGGGTTGTGGATCACCGTGCCCACCGGCGCCCGCGCGTCCCACACGTAGACCAGCGTGGCGTAGGGCGGCTGCTCGCCGGTGAGGGCCTGCGCCAGTTCGAACATCACGCGCGTGCGGCGCGGCAGCGTGGACACGTCGCCGGCGAAGCCGAACATCACGCGCGCCGGGGCGTCGGCACCGTCCACCTCGGCCACGTTGGCGCCGGGCACGAGGTCCTGCACCCACCAGGAGAAGCTCACCTCGCCCAGCAAGGCCGGCGCCACGTCCACGCGCTTGCGCCACATGCTGGCCGAGCGCTCGGAGGTGGCCTGCAGCGCGCTGCGGCCTTCCTTCTGCGCGGGTTCGTAGCGCGTGAACTCCTTGCCGGGGATGGCGACGGGGTGCCAGTCGGTGGC
>JAEUPH010000302.1 GCA_016790395.1 Rubrivivax sp.
TAGGCCGCTTCGCGTTCGAACGGGGTGTTGCCGAGTTCCCAGACCTCGGGCAGCTCCGTCAGCAACGCCTGCCGAGCGCCACCGGCACGGTGCGATGCACTGGTGATGCCCGGCTCGGCCGATTGCCCGTCGATCAGCAACAGGGCGGCCAGCCTCATCGGACCCGGCTCGACGACTCCGCAGCGGAACCGGCCGTCCCACAGGGAGCCACGGTGGCCATGGCGCCGGTTGAAGCCGGCCACATAGCGCCGGCCGATGGCCTGCACCAGCCGGCCCAGGGCGCCGGGGCGGTCCGGCGTGGCCAGCAGCTGCAACTCCTGGGGCAGCAGTGCATAGGCGTGGAGGGCCACGTGCTCGGCTGCGGACGCCTCCTGCAGGCTGGCCAGGAGCGATGAGCGGTCCGCTTCGCCCGGAAAGACACCGGTGGAGGCCGCCAGTGCGCCGTGCGCGCGCTGCACGATGAAGTGCGTGGCGCCTGGAACGTCCAGACGCGGCAGGCGGGCCATGTGCGCAGACCCGCGCTCAGCCGAACAGCCGCCGCCCCGTCAGGCGGTGGTGCTCGCGCAGCGCGAAGCGGTCGGTCATGCCGGCGATGTAGTCGGCCACGGCACGGGCGGGATCGTCGGCCGCGGCGAAGTCCTCGGGCATCTCCCCGGGCGCGGCCCGGTAGGCCTCGAAGAGTTCGCTCACCACCTGGCGGCCCCGTGCGGTGGACTCCATGACCTGCGGATGCCGGTACAACTGGGCGAAGAGAAATCGCTTGAGTTCTTCGCACGCAGCGCGCGCGTCCGGGCTCAGGCGGGCCAGCGGCGGCGCACGGCGGACTTCGTCCACGTCGGCGACACGATGCTCGTCCACGGCGGCCTGCGTGTGGGCGATCAGGTCGCCGAGCAGCCCCGACAGCATGCGGCGCAGCGTCTCGAACAGCAAGCGCTTGCCGGGCTTGTCCGCCAAGGCCGGATGCTGGGCCAGCACCTCGGCGCGGTGGTGCGCGAAGAGAGGCACCGTCGACACCTGCGCCATCGTCACCAGGCCCGAGCGCACGCCGTCGTCGATGTCGTGCGTGCTGTAGGCCAGTTCGTCGACCAGGTTCACCAGTTGGGCCTCGAGACTGGGCTGCTGGCCGACCAGGAAGCGTCGCGCCGGGTGTTCGGGTTCGGCGGCCACCAGCCGCTCGGCATTGCGCCGAGAGCAGTGCTTGAGGATGCCCTCGCGCGTCTCGAAGCAGAGGTTCAGCCCGTCGAAGGCGGCGTAGCGTGCCTCCAGGTCGTCCACCACGCGCAGGCTCTGCAGGTTGTGTTCGAAGCCGCCGTGCGCCTGCATGCAGGCGTGCAGCGCATCCTGGCCGGCATGGCCGAAGGGCGTGTGGCCGAGGTCGTGAGCCAGCGCCAGCGCTTCCACCAGGTCTTCGTTCAGGCGCAAGGCACGTGCCGCCGAACGGCCCAACTGCGCCACTTCCAGCGAGTGCGTCAGGCGGGTCCGGAACAGGTCGCCCTCGTGGTTCAGGAAAACCTGGGTCTTGTAGACCAGGCGGCGGAACGCGTTGCTGTGGACGATGCGGTCGCGGTCGCGCTGGTGTTCGTTGCGGGGCGGCGAGGCCGCTTCGGCCAGCCTGCGTCCCCGGCTTCGACGCGGGTCGCAGGCCCAGGGGGCGAGGGCTTGCAGGTTCACGCGGTGGCGGTGTAGCGCTGGATGACGCGCAGCACCAGCGCGTCGGGCGCCGGGCGCAGCGCGGCGCGGCCCGGCGGGTCGATGACGACGAATCGGATCTCTCCAGCCTCGGCCTTCTTGTCGACACGCATCAGTTCGAGCCACCGCGAGCCCGCCATGACCGGCGCCCGCACCGGCAGTCCGGCCGCCTGGACGACGCGCTCCAGCCGTTCCACCAGCGCCGGCGGCACCAGGCCCAGTTCGGCCGACAGGGCGGCGCCCAGGACCAGGCCGCAGCCCACCGCCTCGCCATGCAGCCAGGCGCCGTAGCCCAGACCGGCCTCGATGGCGTGACCGAAGGTGTGGCCGAAGTTGAGGATGGCGCGCAGGCCGCTCTCGCGTTCGTCCTTGCCCACGACCTCGGCCTTGATCTCGCAGGATCGCTGCACCGCATGAGCCAGGGCGTCGCGGTCCAGCGCACGCAGCGCGGGCAGCCGGGCCTCGATCCAGTCGAGGAAGGCCATGTCGGCGATCGGCCCGTACTTGATCACTTCGGCCAGCCCTGCCGAGAGCTCGCGGGCCGGCAGCGTGCCCAGGGTGTCCAGGTCGCAGACCACGCGCAGCGGCTGGTAGAACGCGCCGATCATGTTCTTGCCCAGCGGATGGTTGATGGCGGTCTTGCCACCCACCGAGGAGTCCACCTGGGCCAGCAGTGTGGTCGGCACCTGCACGAAGGGCACGCCCCGCATGTAGCAGGCTGCGGCGAAGCCCGTCATGTCGCCCACCACGCCGCCGCCCAGTGCGTAGAGCACGGTCTTGCGGTCGCAGCCCCGGGCCAGCAGGTGGTCGAACACCAGGTTCAAGGACTCCCAGGTCTTGAAGGCCTCGCCGTCGGGCAGCAGCACGCGACTGACGTGGCGGTGCAGCGGGGCAATGGCGACCGCCAAGGCCTCCCCGTGCAGCATGTCGACCACCGGGTTGCTGACGATGACGCCATGGTGCGTGGTCGGCAGGCCGGACCAGGTCGATGCCGAGCCGATGAGGCCACCGCCGATGAGGATGTCGTAGCGACTGTCGGTGGTGCTGACGGTGACGGTGCGGGGGCTCGCGGAGGACATGGGCGCGCAGTGTACGGCGCGCCTCGACGCTGTCGCTTCAGTGCGAGCCGTCTCGCGCGGGTGGGGGCTCCGCAGGTGCTGGCGTCGACTCGGCGTCGATGAGCCCGGCCAGTTCGAGCTGCATCAGGATCATGCCGATGAGCGCCGGCACCGAAGGGCGGATCGCCTCGACGACGAAGTGTGCCGTGCGACGGTAGAGCGGGTCGCGCTCGCGGTACAGCTCGCGCAGGCGGGCCAGGGGGTCGGCCACCTGCAGCAAGGGTCGATGCGTGTCGTGGCGCAGGCGACGGAACAGTTCCTCGGGCGAGCTGCGCAGATAGAAGACATGCGTGCGCGAGTGCAGGGCGTCGCGGTTGGACGGCCTGAGCACGGCACCGCCGCCCGTGGCCAGCAGGCTGCCATCGGCCTGCGTCAGGGCATCGATGACGTCCTGCTCGATGTCGCGGAAGGCCGGCTCGCCGTGCACCGCGAAGTAGTCGCGGATCGGCATGCCGATCCGGCGCTCGATCTCGGTGTCGCTGTCGACGAAGTTCAGCGCGAGCTGCCGCGCGAGGTGGCGGCCCACCGTCGACTTGCCGCAGCCGGGCATGCCGACGAGGGAGAGCTGCACGGGGCCGTCAGGGCAGCGCCGGGTAGGCGGCGCACACGGCGCCCGGCTTCGGGCCGGTGCCGAAGGGGCTGACCACGCCAGCCGGCGGGTTGGCCTTCGTGCCGAAGTCGGCCGCGGAGCCGCCAACGATGAACTCCTGGTTCGTGCGCGACTCGGTGCCGGTGACGGTGGCCGAGGCGGTCAGGCGGACCCGCACCCAGGGCGCGTAGGATTCGGCGTAGGTCAGCGAGATGGTGGCCGATCCATTGACCGTCTGCACGGTGCCGGGCGTTACCGCGATGACGTTGCCAGGCCACAGCACGCCATCGGTGTTGTCGTCTTCGCCGCCATCGAGCACGCCATTGGTGTTCTGGTCTTCGTTGCGGCAGACGTTGATCGGTGCCGCGTACACCCACACGCTGTTGGCGTCATCGTAGAAGAGTTCGCCGGTCAGGTAGTGGGTGGGGATGACCTTGATCGTCAGCGTCACGCCGTTGACCGCCACGCCGTTGGAGTCGGTCACGTAGACCACCCAGTCCTTGCGGTAGGTCTGGTTGTCGACGTTCTGGATGGTGTTGCCGGTGCCCAGCGCGATGAACAGCGCCGTCTGGTT
>JAEUPH010000025.1 GCA_016790395.1 Rubrivivax sp.
GCGGCGGGCCCGTTCGGGAGATCGCCGGCCGCCAGCGTGCCCGTGGGGCAGGCGCAGGACCAGTTGGCGCCGTCGAACACGCAGGCCGCCCACAGGTTCTGCGCAGGCGCCGTGGCGTTGGGCACGATGGTGACGTTGCCGGTGCCGGCGTTCGTCAGCAGATAGCGTTCACGGAAGCTGTTCTGGGCCGCGTCGGCCGTGGGCGCGCAGGCACCATCGATGCGACCGCTGTTGAGCATGGCGGTGGCCCACTCGATGCCGGCGTCCGCGGCCTCGAGCACCTGCGTCGAGCGCAGCTGGTTGGCGGACGTCCTCTGCTCGAAGATCAGGTTGCGGCTGGCGTAGGCGGCGGCCAGCGACACCACGAAGAACAGCAGCATCACGACGATCAGCGTCGCGGCACCACGGCGGGGGCCATGCAGGCGGGGAGGACGGGCGATGCGCATGGCTCAGGCCGGGCAGTTGCGTGTGCCCAGCGCGTCGTCACCGGTCACGACGTCGTTGCGCACGCGGACGGCGCTGCTGAGGCTGCGTACGACGCTGGCATCGGTGGCAGCGCGGCCCGTGATGTTGACCGTGTAGGTGCGCACGCTGGTCCGCGGCCAGCAGCCATCGGTGCCGTCGGCGCAGAGTTTCGGGCACGCCGTCACCAAGGGCAGCTCGGAGCTCAGGTCGATGCTGAAGGCGGTGACGACCATGGTCGTCGGGTCCGTCAGGGGCTGGTCCTGCACGGCGCCCTCCAGCACCGTCAGGATGACGCCGTTGTCGAGCCGGTAGCCCGAAGAGCCCGAGCCGCCGGGCGAGCGTGCCTGCTTGAATTCGATGTCCCCCGACACACCGCTGGCGGGCGTGGCGGGGGCGTTGTAGTTGGGGAACCAGGCCGTTCCGGGCTGCCACGCCTTGTCGGCCGATTCGCCCATGCCGGCCAGCGACGCCGCGCGACGCAGTTCGCGCGTGATGATGTCGGCGGTGGCGCGCAGGTCCTGCTGCACCTGGAGCTCCAACTGCACCTTGCGGTTCTCGGTCAATTGCGTGGCCACGAGCGTGGCGGCCGCAGCGACGACGAACAGCCCCACGGCAATGCCCACCATCAGCTCGACGAGCGACATGCCGCGCTGCCGGCAGCCAGCGGTTCCGCGCGGCATCAGCATCCCGTGACTCCCATGCGCTGCGGGTTCGGCGCGCACACCGACGGCCGGCCCGTGCGCACGACGGTGTTGCGCAGGCGACGGTCGTCGTCGATCCGGGCCTCGATCTGCACCGAGGTCGCCGGCACCGGGCCGCTGTCGCTGGGGAAGGACATCAGGCTGCCCGTGATGTGGTCGAAACCGAAGTGCACGTCCTGGTCAACGGGCCAGGTCATCGAGACGCCGGACTCGCGGTCGACGCTGTGCGTGCGGAGTTCTTGCAGGCCTGCCGGGCAGGCGGCGCCGGGACCTGCGGCGCAACTGCAGCGCGTGTTGCTGTCGGGGGCCAGGTAGATGACATAGCAGGTCCGCGTGGCATCGGTGTGGACGCTGACGCGGGCGTAGCGGTTGCGGGCGGTGGCTTCGCCGCGGGCGTACTGCAGATCGGTCTGGATCTGCGCGTTGATGCCGCGCAGGCGCTGCATCAGGATCATGTCGCGGATGGAAGGCGCGGCCAGCATGGCGAGCACGGCCATCACCGAGATGACGATGAGCAGCTCCACCAGCGTGAAGCCGTGGCTGGCGCGGCGCGAGTTCATCGGGCCCAGCATTTGCGTGAAGCCGCGTCGTCCCACCCGGAGGCGGAACCGTAGTTGATGTTGCCCGCGTTCATGCGGATGCGCAGCGTGGCGCAGTCACCGTCCTCGGCCTGTGACTTGCCCGCCGTCGCCGTGGCCGTGACGGTGTAGCCATTGGCACCGACGTTGGACAGGGCCAGCGTGTAGTAGCCACCCGAGGTGCTGTCGCTCTGGCCGAGACCCGCCGGATCGTCGGTGGGCGCGGCCGTCAGTTCCGTGCAGTACGCCGGGTTGTTGGAGCGCCAGCGTTCCTGCGCCTGCATGATCGCAGTCAGCGATGCCGTGGCTTCGGCGCGCCGGCTCTTGCGGACCGTGCCCTGATAGGTAGGCACCGCGATCGCCACGATCACCGCCATCACGGCCACGGCGATCATGAGCTCGATCAGCGAGAAGCCGCGGCGCGTGGGCGACGGGCGAAAGTGGAGCGTCTCCGACATGGCGCGATTCTCTCCACGCCCCGCCTGCCGGGCCAGCTGCCCGGACGCCGCTCGTCGCGGGTGGCTGGCCGCTCGTCGGCTGCACCCGGAGCTAGGGGGGCTCAGCAGGCCCGGTGGCCGCGCAGACCGCTGGGCGAGCAGTCGCGCACGCGGCCCATCAGGCTGATGACCAACTTGAGCGCGTCGCCACTTTCGTTGGTGATGGTCATCGTGGCGGTGGGTGTGACCGTGCCCTTGGAAGCGTCGAACACGAAGCTGTGGGCATTTGAGCTGACGCGCACGGCGTCCTGGGTGGCGTGCGACACGGTGCGGATGGCCTGCGCATCGCCGGTGCATTGCGCGGCCGTGCCGGCGCCGTCGCAGCGGCAGGCCTGCGGCCCGCCGGTGTGGATGACGTAGCAGCTGCCCGCAGCGTCGGCGTTGAAGCTGAAGCGCACCGACCGGCCGCGCGCGATGGCCTCGCTGCGGGCGAACTGGAGTTCGGTTTCCAGCTGCGCTGCCGCGCCTTCCAGACGCTGGCGCTGCACCAGGCGGCTGAAGTCCGGCAGCACGGTGCCCAGGGCCACGGCCGTGACGGCCAGAACGGCCAGCAGTTCCACCAGGGTCAGGCCGCGGACGGGGCGCTTCGGGGTCGTCATGGTCGTGCTCCTCAGGGTGCGTGTGGCGTTGGCCGGCACTGTAGGAACACGGGACGCGGCACGCGACCCTCGGCGGTGGGCTGTGGCGGGGGTACGGCGAGGGCCCCCGTCCCACACCCCCGGGCGGGGGGCCCGCGCCGGGGGGGCTGCGCTCAGATGTCGCGGATCAGCTGCCGGAAGGCGTCGACGTCCTCGAATTCGCGGTAGACGGAGGCGAAACGCACGTAGGCCACCTTGTCGATGCGCTTGAGTTCGCGCATCAGCAGTTCACCCAGCCGTGCGCTGGCGACTTCACGCGCCGCACTGGCCAGCAGCTTGTCCTGGATGCGGTCCAGCGCGGCGTCCACCTGCTCGATGGACACCGGCCGCTTGCGCAGCGCCAGCAGCATGCTGGCGCGCAGCTTGGCGCGGTCGAACTCGACGCGCGAACCGTCCTTCTTCACTACTGCGGGCAGCGCGATCTCGCTGCGCTCGTAGGTGGTGAACCGCTTCTCGCACGCGGTGCAGCGCCGGCGCCGGCGGATGACGTCGCCCTCGTCGGACTCGCGGGTCTCGACGACCTGGGTTTCCTCGTGGGAACAGAACGGGCAGCGCATCCGGTGGCCGGGTCAGCAGCTCAACGGTACACGGGGAAGTCGCGCGTCAGCGCGGCCACCTTGGCGCGGACGGCGGCGATGTTGGCCGGGTCGCGCGGGTTGTCCAGCACGTCGGCGATCAGGTGCGCCGTCTGGCGCGCCTGCTCTTCCTTGAAGCCGCGCGTGGTCATGGCCGGCGTGCCCAGGCGGATGCCGCTGGTGACCATGGGCTTCTGCGGGTCGTTCGGGATGCCGTTCTTGTTGCAGGTCATGTGGGCTTCGCCCAGGATGGCCTCGGCCTCCTTCCCGGTGAGGCCCTTCGGGCGCAGGTCGACCAGCATCACGTGGCTTTCGGTGCGGCCGCTGACGATGCGCAGGCCGCGCGCGATGAGCGTCTCGGCCAGCACCCTGGCGTTGGCCACCACCTGCTGCTGGTAGGCCTTGAACTCGGGCGACAGGGCTTCCTTGAAGGCCACGGCCTTGCCCGCGATCACGTGCATCAGCGGCCCGCCCTGGATGCCCGGGAAGATGGCGCTGTTGATCTTCTTCGCGATCTCTTCGTTGTTCGTCAGGATGATGCCGCCGCGCGGGCCGCGCAGGCTCTTGTGCGTGGTGCTGGTCACCACGTCGGCATGCGGCACCGGGTTCGGGTAGACGCCCGCGGCCACCAGCCCGGCGTAGTGCGCCACGTCGACCATGAAGTACGCGCCCACGGCTTTGGCCACCTTGGCGAAGCGTTCGAAGTCGATGCGCAGCGCGTAGGCGCTGGCGCCGGCGATGATGAGCTTGGGCTTGTGCTCGTGCGCCAGGCGCTCCATGGCGTCGTAGTCGATGGCCTCGTTGGCGTCCAGGCCGTAGCTGACCACCTTGAACCACTTGCCGCTCATGTTGAGCGCCATGCCGTGCGTGAGGTGGCCGCCTTCGGCCAGGCTCATGCCCATGATGGTGTCGCCGGGCTGCAGCAGGCCGAAGAACACCGCCTGGTTGGCCTGGCTGCCGCTGTTGGGCTGCACGTTGGCGAAGCCGGCGCCGAAGAGCTGCTTGACGCGGTCGATGGCCAGCTGCTCCACCACGTCGACGTTCTCGCAGCCGCCGTAGTAGCGCTTGCCGGGGTAGCCCTCGGCGTACTTGTTGGTGAGCTGCGAACCCTGCGCGGCCATGACGGCCGGGGAGGTGTAGTTCTCGCTGGCGATGAGCTCGATGTGCTCTTCCTGGCGGCGGTTCTCCGCCTGGACGGCGGCCCAGAGATCGGGGTCGACGTTGGCGAGCGTGGATTGGGAACGGTCGAACATGGCAGTCCTCTTCGGGGGAAGGGCCTTCGTTGGGCGCGCCGCGCTCGGGGCACGGCGGCGGGCTCGAGGGCTGCCCAGGCGCACGGCTGACACCGCGGCAGGCGCTTCCGCGGCCTGCGCTTCCCGGTGGTGGCCCACCTCGGGGTGGCCGGATGGCCCGGCCCCTATCGCCAGTCGCGCAGACCGAAAGTGTAGCGTCCGGGGCCGGCCGGACGTCGGGCGAGGGTCAGCGCAGCAGCGCCACCTGCTCGGCGCTGGAGGATGCGGCCGGCGCCGCGGGCGTGGCCTCGCGCTCAGGGGCGGCTGTCGTGGCGAGCTGGTGCTGCACCGTCACGGGCACCGGCTTGCCTTCGACCACGCTGCGCATGTAGGCCTGCTCGGACAGCACCCTGCCGACATAGCCACCGTCGCTGTCCAACAGCGTGGCGCCGACGTAGTAGCGCAGGCCCTCGGTGATGCTGCCGCCGCGCGCTGCGATGCAGTCCTTCAGCACCTGCACGCCGACACGCAGATTGCTGATGGGGTCGAAGGCCGCGTGCGTACCGCCGAAGGAGTCGTAGCGCGCGCTGTGGATGCGTGTCATCACCTGCATCAGACCCTGCGCGCCGACCGGGCTCTGAGCGAAGGGATTGAAGTTGGATTCGATGGCCATCACGGCCAGGATCAGCGTCGGGTCCAGGTTCGCCCGCTGGCCGATGGCCCAGGCCTCCTGCACCAGGGCGCCGACGGGCTCGGGCGCCACCTTGTAGCGGCGGGCGATCCAGGTGGCCAGTTGCGCCTGCGGGCGCGAGAGTTCGTCCAGGTCGGCGGCCGTGGCCCGGGCCACGGCTTCCGGTTCGGCCACGGCAGTGAGGATGTTGCCGGAGGCCAGTTCGCGCGCCTCGTGGCGGTTCTGCAACCACTCCAGTGCGGCGACTTCCAGTTCGCCGCGGATGTCGGCGCGGCCCAGAGCGAACACGGCCACCACGATGGCCAGCAGGCCCACCAGTGCCAGGGTGTTGTGGCCCACCTCGAGCAGGCCGTGGCCCACGTCCCGGCAGAACACGCCCACCGAGCGGAAGGTGGCTCGCTGCGCCCGGCGCAGCATCGCGATGACTTGCATCGTTCTCTCCTGGCCGGCGGGGCCACCTCATCGACGGGTCGTCGGCGGGGGCGTTCCGAAAGCCGCAGTGATAATCAACCGAGGGTCTGCTTGAAGGGCCCCAGGTCAAGTTGGCGGGGCGGCAGACAGCTGTCGGGACTCGTCACCGGCAGGCGCTCGGGGGAATATGCCGGCGCCGCGGGTTAACCCTGAAGTTTCAGGTTGGGGCGGATTCTAGGAATCGCCTCATACACGGTCAATCATAAGAGATGAATTCTTCATACCGGAAAGCATGAAGTACCGGGACCTCCGAGACTTCATCGGGCAGCTCGAACGCCTCGGCGAGCTTCGAAAACTGGCGGATCCGGTATCGCCGCGCCTGGAACTCACGGCAATCGGCGACAAGTTGCTGCGCTCTGGGGGCCCGGCAGTGCTGTGCACCAACCCCACGGGTTACAAGATTTCGTGCCTCATCAATTTGTTCGGCACCCCTAGAAGAGTCGCCTTGGGCATGGGGGCCGACTCGCTGGCCGATCTGCGCGACGTCGGCCGGCTGCTGGCGAGCCTGAAGGAGCCCGAGCCGCCCAAGGGCTTGAAGGACGCCGGCAAGCTGCTGGCCATGGGCAAGGCGCTGTGGGACATGAAGCCGTCGGTGCAGCGCAATGCGGCCTGCCAGGAGGTGGTGAAGACGGGGGATGACCTCGATCTGGGCGAGCTGCCCGTGCAGACCTGCTGGCCAGGTGACGCCGGGCCGCTGATCACCTGGGGACTGGTCGTCACGCGCGGGCCCCAGTCCGTGACGGCGCCCCGCCTGCGGCAGAACCTGGGCATCTACCGCCAGCAGGTGATCGGCCGCCGCCAGGTCATCATGCGCTGGCTGGCGCACCGCGGTGGCGCGCTGGACTTCCGCGAGTTCGCACGCGCCAACCCGGGCCAGCCCTTTCCCATCGCCGTCGCGCTGGGCGCCGACCCGGCCACCATCCTCGGCGCCGTGACGCCCGTGCCGGACACGCTGTCCGAGTACCAGTTCGCCGGTCTGCTGCGCGGCGGGCGCACCGAGGTCGTCGACACCGGCGTGGGCGAAGGCGCTTTGAAGCTGCAGGTGCCGGCCAGTGCCGAGATCGTGCTCGAGGGCCACATCGTCACGGCGCCGCCCGGCTTCGAAGGCACCAGCGAGATGGGTGTGCAGCTGCGCGAGCAAGGCGGCTACCTGCATGCACTGGAAGGCCCCTTCGGCGATCACACCGGCTACTACAACGAGCAGGACTGGTTCCCGGTCTTCGAGCTGAACCGCCTCACGCACCGCCGCGACCCTATCTACCACTCCACCTACACCGGCAAGCCGCCCGACGAGCCCGCCGTGCTGGGCGTGGCGCTGAACGAGGTCTTCGTGCCGATCCTGCAGAAGCAGTTTCCGGAGATCGTCGACTTCTACCTGCCGCCCGAAGGTTGCAGCTACCGGCTGGCCGTGATCAGCATCCGCAAGGCCTACCCGGGCCACGGCAAGCGCGTGATGTTCGGGCTGTGGAGCTTCCTGCGGCAGTTCATGTACACGAAGTTCATCGTCGTCACCGACGACGACGTGGACATCCGCAACTGGCAGGAAGTGATCTGGGCCGTCACCACGCGCATGGACCCGGTGCGCGACACCACGCTGGTGGAGAACACGCCCATCGATTACCTGGACTTCGCCAGCCCCGTCAGCGGCCTGGGCGGCAAGATGGGCCTGGACGCGACGAACAAGTGGCCGGGGGAAACCTCGCGCGAGTGGGGCCGCACCATCGGCATGGACGCGGCGGTGACGCAGCGCGTCGAGCACATCGTCACGGGGTTGATGAAACCCTCATCGGTCTGAAGCGGCGATAGTTCTTTTCGCTTGCAGCCGCTGCACAGCAGGCGCAAGATGATCCCGTCTGCAAAGCAGGCAACATCCTCGGCGCAATTCCAGCGCTGATGGGGCCCCGGACCTCATTCCTCCGGAGCCTCGCTGGCGGTCACACCGCCCGCCCCTCTGGCCGCAAGGTTCAGAGGGGTTTCGCTTTTTGGCGCCTTCGCCGCCAAGGGCTCGTTGTCAGCGGCCCTGGCGGATCAGCGCTGCCGCCTTCTCCGCGATCATGATCGTCGGCGCGTTGGTGTTGCCCGAGATGATGCTGGGCATGATGGACGCATCCACCACGCGAAGCCCTCCGACGCCGTGCACACGCAGCTGCGCGTCCACCACGTCGTCCGGCCCCGGCCCCATCCGGCAGCTGCCCACCGGGTGGTAGATGGTGTCGGCGCGGTTGCGGATGAACTCCATGATCTGCGCATCGGTCTGCGCCTGCGCCGAGGCCTGCAGTTCGCGCCCGCCCAGGCCGGCCAGCGCCGGCTGCTGCAGCAGGCGACGCATGAGCTTGAAGCCGGTGAGCATCTTGGACAGGTCGTCCTCGACGGCGAAGAAGGCGGGGTCGATGGCGGGCGGCACCATGGGGTCGGCGCTGGCCAGCGTCACGCTGCCGCGGCTCTTTGGCCGCAACAGGCACAGGTGGCAGGAATAGCCGTGGCCGAGCACGGTCTTGCGGCCGTGGTCCACCAGCTTGCCGATGACGAAATGCAGTTGCAGGTCGGGTGTCGGGATGTCCGGGCTGCTGCGGATGAAGCCACCCGCCTCGGCGAAGTTGGTCGTGAGCATGCCGGTGCGCTGGCGGCGCCACTCGAAAAGGCCATGCAGGACGTTCCAGGCGCCCTTCAGCGACAGGCCGAAGAGTTCGGTGAGCCGCGGTGCATCGACCACCTGCACCACGTCGGGGTGGTCGTGCAGTTGCCGGCCGACGCCGGGCAGGTGGAGATTCACGGGGATGCCCAGCGCCTGCAGCGCCGCGCCATCGCCGATGCCCGAGAGCAGCAACAGGTGAGGTGACTGCAGCGCACCGGCGCACAGCAGCACCTCACGCCTTGCGGCGATGACACGTGTCTGGCTTCCCTGCCGAACCTCCACGCCCCTGGCGTGGCCCGCTTCCATCACCACGCGCAAGGCCTGCACGCCGGTGAGCACCTGCAGGTTGGGCCGCCGCCCGAGGTGTGGCGTGAGGTAGGCCTTGGCGGCGCTGAAGCGCTCGCCGTTCTTGTGCGTCACCTGGTACGCCCCCACGCCTTCCTGGGTGGCGCCGTTGAAGTCGGGATTCAGCGCATAGCCCGCCTGGCGCCCGGCCTCGATGAAGGCCGGCCCGTAGCGGTTCGGGCTGCGCAGGTCCATCACGTTCAAGGGGCCGCCCGTGCCGTGGAAGGCATCGGCACCGCGCTCGTTGTGCTCGGCCCGCTTGAAGTAGGGCAGCACGTCGGACCAGCCCCAGCCCGGGTTGCCGGCGGCGGCCCAGGCGTCGTAGTCCTCGGGCTGGCCACGCAGGTAGATCATGGCGTTGATCGAGCTCGACCCGCCCAGCACCTTGCCGCGGGGCTGGTAGCCGCGTCGGCCGTTCAGGCCCGGCTGCGGCACGGTCTCGAAGGCCCAGTTGGCCTGGCCGTTCTGGGCCAGCAGCGCCAGGCCGGCGGGGCAGTGGATAAGCACGCTGGTGTCCGGCGGGCCGGCTTCCAGCAGGCACACGTTGACGGCCGGGTCTTCGCTCAGGCGCGACGCCAGCACCGAGCCCGCCGAGCCCGCGCCGACGACGATGTAGTCATGCATGGTCGAGGTCTTGTCTCCTCGGACCATGATATCGACGCGGCCCGCACGGCTGACCATAATGCGCGCCTTCGCAGCCGCCCGGCTGCCCTTGCCGACAACGAAGCCTGCGCCGCGCCACCGCGTGAGCACGCGGGCTCGAACCGCGGAAGCGCGCCCACCCGGCGCAAGCTTCCGGCCCTGGGAGTGACCTGTGTTCCAGTTCTTCGAAAGGCTGGTGCATCCCTACCCGGATGCCTTGCCGCCCCCGCCGCCGCGCAACTTCTTCGCCTTCCTCTGGGCCTGCTCCAAGGGCGTGCGGCCGTATCTCGCGCTGGTGACGATGTTCACCGCCGCCATCGGCGCTTTCGAGGCGCTGCTGTTCAGCATGATGGCCCACGTGGTGGACGTGCTGGGCCAGGTCGCACCCGCGGACCTGTGGGCGCTGCACGGCCACACGCTGTCGCTGCTGGCGGCCCTGTTGCTGGCGAGCGTGCTGTTCGCCGCGCTGCAGGCGCTGTTCAAGTACCAGGGCGTGTTCGGCAACTACCCGATGAAGCTGCGCTGGGACTTCCACCGCCTGATGCTCGAGCAGAGCCTCAGCTTCTACCAGGACGAGTTCGCCGGCCGCATCTCCACCAAGGTGATGCAGACGGCGCTGGCGGTGCGCGACACCTGGCTGATCCTCACCGACATCCTGGTCTACGTGGTCATCTACTTCGTCACGCTGCTGGCGGTGGTGGGCGCCTTCGACCTGCGCCTGATGTCGCCCTTCATCGGCTGGCTGGTGCTGTACATCCTCACGCTGTGGTTCTTCGTGCCCAAGCTGGGCAAGGTGGCCAAGGCGCAGGCCGATGCGCGTTCCATGATGACCGGCCGCATCACCGATGCCTACACCAACATCGCCACGGTGAAGCTGTTCTCGCACTCGCACCGCGAGGCGCACTTCGCACGCGGCGCGATGCAGGAGTTCATGACCACGGTGCACGGCCAGATGCGCCTGGTGACGGCCTTCGAGATCGTCAACCAGACGCTGTCGGTGCTGCTGATTGCCAGCACGACGGCGCTGGGCCTCACGCTGTGGAAGGACGGCGCGGTGGGCGTGGGCGCGGTGGCCGCCGGCACGGCCATGGCCTTCCGGCTGAACGGCATCTCGCACTGGGTGATGTGGGAGATGGCGTCGCTGTTCGAGCACATCGGCACGGTGCAGGACGGCATGGGCACGCTGTCCAAGCCGCGCAGTGTGGTCGACCGCGCCGACGCCAAGGCGCTGGTCGTGCCGCGCGGCGAGGTGCAGTTCGACAACGTCAGCTTCTCCTACGGCGGCAAGCGCAAGGTCATCGACGGCCTGAACCTCACCATCCGCCCGGGCGAGAAGATCGGCCTCGTAGGCCGCTCGGGGGCCGGCAAGAGCACGGTGGTGAACCTGCTGCTGCGCCTGTATGACCTGGAGTCCGGCCGCATCCTCATCGACGGCCAGGACATCGCCGGCGTCACGCAGGAGAGCCTGCGCCGGCACGTGGGCATGGTGACGCAGGACACCTCGCTGCTGCACCGCTCGGTGCGCGAGAACATCGTCTACGGCCGGCCCGACGCCACCGAGGCCGAGATGCTGCGCGCCGCCGAGCGCGCCGAGGCCAGCGACTTCATCGCCGGCCTGACGGACCCGAAGGGCCGCCAGGGCTACGACGCCCACGTGGGCGAGCGCGGCGTGAAGCTCTCGGGCGGCCAGCGCCAGCGCATCGCCATCGCGCGCGTGATGCTCAAGGACGCGCCCATCCTGCTGCTGGACGAAGCCACCAGCGCGCTGGACAGCGAGGTGGAAGCCGCCATCCAGGCGAGCCTGTACCGCCTGATGGAAGGCAAGACGGTGGTGGCCATCGCGCACCGGCTGTCCACCATCGCCGCGATGGACCGGCTGATCGTCATGGACCACGGCCGCGTGGTGGAGACGGGCGACCACAAGTCGCTGCTGGCGGCTGGCGGCATCTACGCGCGCCTGTGGGCGCACCAGAGCGGCGGTTTCCTGGGTGACGAGGCCGACGACGAAGCGGCCGAGGTGGCCACCGCCGGATGAGCGCTCAGCGCGGCGCTTTCTGCGGTTCGGCCGCACCCAGTTCCGCCGGCATGGTCTCCACGTAGCGGAAGCCGGCGGGGCCGAAGGGCAGGGTGTCGGGCCATTCGGTCAGCGGCGCCGGCGCCGAAGGCGGGGCTTCGGCCAGCACGCGTTCCACGGCAGCGCGGCGCTCGGCCAGTTCGCGGGCGCTCTGCAACGCCGTCTCCTGGTCCTGCACGGCGCGCGTCAGCGCCTGCAGCTTCTCGTCGGCGGCGCTCACCTGGTGTTCGAGCTCGAAACGCGAGGCTTCCGACCAGGCCAGCTTGCGTTCCATCTCGGCCAGCCTGCGGCGGTGACGCAGCCAGAGGACCGCCGCCAGCGCCACGGCGGTGGCCGTTGCAGCCAGGAGCCAGAGCGTGGTGGACGGCATGCGAGGGGGCCTCAGTGGCGGTCGGTGGTGGCTTCCGGCGTCGGAGCCAGAGCACCTGCCGCGACGGTCGGCGTCGTCTCCACCCAGGGCGAGGGCACGGACGAAGCGCGGTTCAGCGCGCCTTCCAGCGTGCGCTGGCGCTCGCCGGCGTCGCCCGCCGGGGCCTCCAGGTGCTCGACGTCCACGTCCACGCGCAGAGGCTTGTGCGGCTCCGCGGGCGGCGGGGGCGGGCCGGCCGCCTGGCGAACATGCTCCCACCAGGCCACGGCCACGGCCACCATGAACAGACCCGCGAGGATCGCGCCGACGACGTTGAAGAAGCCTTCCATGCGGCGGGTATCGGCGGCTGGCCCATGCGACTTGAGCGGGCGACGGCCACAATCGCGGATTTGGTCCACCCGCCGCCCAGGCCCCGCGCAACTTGTCCCACGCCACCGTCACGCCGCCCGTCGCCAAGCCCCTGGGCAGTTACCGCCCCTTCTGGGCGAAGCGTTTCGGCCCGGCGCCCTTCCTGCCCATGAGCCGCACCGAGATGGAGCAGCTGGGCTGGGACAGCTGCGACGTCATCATCGTCACCGGCGACGCCTATGTGGACCACCCGAGCTTCGGCATGGCCGTCATCGGCCGCACGCTGGAGGCTCAGGGCTTCCGCGTCGGCGTCATCGCCCAGCCCGACTGGAACTCCGCCGAGCCCTTCCGCGCGCTGGGCCGCCCGAACCTGTTCTTCGGCGTCGCTGCCGGGAACATGGATTCGATGATCAACCACTACACGGCCGACCGGAAGATCCGCAGCGACGACGCCTACACGCCCGGTGGCGTGGCCGGCAAGCGGCCTGACCGTGCGACGCTGGTCTACACACAGCGCTGCCAGGAAGCCTTCAAGGACGTGCCGGTGGTCATCGGCGGCATCGAGGCCAGCCTGCGCCGCATCGCGCACTACGACTACTGGCAGGACAAGGTGCGCCGCAGCATCCTGGCCGACAGCAAGGCCGACCTGCTGCTGTACGGCAATGCCGAGCGCGCCATCATCGAGGTGGCGCACCGCCTGGCAAGGCGCGAGCCCATCGAGGCCATGACCGACATCCGTGGCACGGCCTTTTTGGTGCGGCAGGCTCATGCGCCGCAGGGCTTCATGGAGATCGACTCCACCGAGGTGGACCGCCCCGGCCGCATCGACGAGCACATCAACCCCTACCTGACGACGTCCGAAGCCGCCGTGTCGCAGGGCGAGCGCTGCGCCAAGGACGAAGGCGGCAGCGCGCCAGCACAGGCGGTGGTGGCGATGCCCGTCTCGCGCAAGGCCGGCGCCGTGGTGATGCCGGCGCGCGACCGGTCGGTGATCCGCCTGCCCGCCTACGAGCAGGTGAGGAGCGACCCGGTGCTCTACGCGCACGCCAGCCGCGTGCTGCACCTGGAAACCAACCCCGGCAACGCGCGCGCGCTGGTGCAGCGCCATGGCGAGCGTGATGTGTGGATCAACCCGCCGCCCATTCCGCTGAGCACGGCCGAGATGGACGCCGTGTTCGACCTGCCCTATGCGCGCAGCCCGCACCCGGCCTATGCCGACGCTGCTGGCGGCCACGACGGCCCGACCAAGATCCCGGCCTGGGAGATGATCCGCTTCAGCGTGAACATCATGCGGGGCTGCTTCGGCGGCTGCACCTTCTGCTCCATCACCGAGCACGAGGGCCGCATCATCCAGAGCCGCAGCGAAGACTCGATCATTCGCGAGATCGAGGAGATGCGCGACAAGGTGCCGGGCTTCACCGGCGTCGTCAGCGACCTCGGCGGCCCGACCGCCAACATGTGGCGCATCGGCTGCAAGAGCCGCGAGATCGAGGCTGCCTGCCGCAAGCCCAGCTGCGTCTACCCGGGCATCTGTCCGAACCTGAACACCGACCATGGCCCGCTGGTGAAGCTGTACCGGCGTGCGCGCGCGCTGCGCGGCGTGAAGAAGATCCTCATCGGCAGCGGCCTGCGCTACGACCTGGCGGTGCAGAGCCCGGAGTACGTGAAGGAGCTGGTCACGCACCACGTGGGCGGCTATCTCAAGATCGCGCCCGAGCACACCGAGGGCGGGCCGCTGTCCAAGATGATGAAACCCGGCATCGGCAGCTACGACCGCTTCAAGCAGATGTTCGAGAAGTTCAGCGCCGAGGCGGGCAAGAAGCAGTACCTCATCCCCTACTTCATCGCCGCGCACCCGGGCACCAGCGACGAGGACATGATGAACCTGGCGCTCTGGCTCAAGCGCAACGGCTTCAAGGCCGACCAGGTGCAGACCTTCTACCCCAGCCCCATGGCCACGGCCACGGCGATGTACCACACCGACCTCAACCCGCTGAAGGGCATCAGCCGTGACCCGAAGCGGGCCGAGAGGGTGGACATCGTGCGCGGCGAGCGGCGCCGCCGGCTGCACAAGGCCTTCCTGCGCTGGCACGACCCGGCCAACTGGCCGCTGCTGCGCGAGGCGCTGAAGACCCTGGGCCGGGCCGACCTCATCGGCAACGGCAAGCACCAGCTGATCCCCACCTACCAACCGGCGGGCGGGGAGGGCTATGTCAGTGCACGCCGCAAGAACAGCACGGCGCCGGGCACCAAGACCTCCACCGTCACGAAAGGCCGGCTGCTGACGCAGCACACCGGCCTGCCGCCGCGCGAGATGGGCGCGGCCCCTGCGCCGCGCCCGCCCGCTGCGGGGCGGCGCAAGCCGCGCTGACTACAGCCAACCCTTGGCGGTGAGGGCCTCAACGACCGCCTTGCCGAACAGTTCATGGCCGTAAGGCGTGGGGTGCACGCCGTCGGCGAACATGTACTTGCTGACGTCGCCGCTCACGGTGGTGGCGGCCGAGCACATCAGCGAGGTGGCCACCACGCTCATGTTGCAGGCGGTGTTCTTCACGTTGCTCAGGCCGTAGGCGCCGGGGTTGGCCGTCCACTGCTGCACGGCGGTGTAGCCGTCCACGTACAGCACCTCGGCCACGCCCTCCAGGCCGAACTTCAGGTTGGCGTTGAAGGTGAAGGACAGCAGCTGGATCAGGTCGCGCGTGCTCTGCGCCTGGGCCAGCGAGTCGGGCGTCACGCTGACGTCGGGGATGCCCACCACCACCACGCGCTTGGCGCCCTTGGCGACGATCATGGCCTTGATGTAGGCCGCCAGCTCGCCGCCCGCCAGGCCCATGGCAGCGGTGGCAGCCTGGCCGGCCGTCGTGGCGTTGCCGCCGGCGGCCACGGTGGCCGAGACGGTGGCCATCTGCATGAACAGGTCGTTGGCGCCGGCCAGCACGGTGACGAGGTCGGTGCCGCTGAAGCTGCCGCCGGCGGCCGTGAGGTGGTTGGTGATCTGCTGGACGATGGGCACCGTCAGCTGGCCCAGCGCGCCGCTGGAGGCCGGCAGCGTGGCGATGTTGCCCGGGCCCACCGGGTTGGTGACGCGCGAGCCGCCCTGGGCGTAGCCGAAGCAGCCGGGCTTGTTGACCGTGGCCGAGGCAAACCCGGCGAGCGGGCCCACGCTCTTCAGGCCCACCTGCGCGGCGCAGGGTGCCGCGACCTTGGCGGCCGTGGCCACGCGATCGACCCAGAGCTGCACGCCCGCGCCGTTCACGGTGAACCTGCCGCCGCCCGTGGCGCCCACCAGGCCGGGGGTGGCGTAGCTGCCGACATCGCTGAGGCTGTCGCCAAATGCGACGAGCTTGGTGTAGGTGATCTTCTCCGGAGCCGGCGCCGCGTCGTCGTTGCCGCCGCAACCGACCAGCAGGCCCGTGGAAACCAGCATCAGACCGCCGATGCGCAGCAACTTCATGGTGTCTCCTTCGTTCTGGGGTTCCAGGCGCCTGCCTGGGGGTGAGCCGGCCAATATACAGGCGGCAAGTCACCCGCCGACCACGGCGTTTCCCGCGATCGGGCCCCTGTTGTAAGGGCTTCTGTATCGGCGGCGCTACACCTTCAATTCGGCCAGCGCGCCGACCAGCGCCCGCGCATCGGCTGCCGTGGTGTACAGCGCCGCCGACGCCCGCACGAAGGCCTGGCCGGCGTGCCAGGTCACGGGCACCTCGATGCGGAAAGTGTCGAAGAGCTGGCGGCGCAGCGTTTCGGTGTCCTCGCAGCGCACCGGGAAGGGGATCAGCTGGGCCAGTGCCGAGTCCGGCATCGGGCTGGCCAGGCCGTTGCGCGCCATCACCTCGCGCCGCGCCTCCAGCAGGAGGGCGCGGGTGGCGGCCAGCCGCGCCGGGGCGTCGTGCTCGCGCAGGAAGTCCAGTGCCGCCGGCACCGCGAGAAAGGCCGACAGGTCGCGCGTGCCCTGCCAGGTGAAGCGGCGCTCGAAGGTGTCGCGGCCGGTGTAGGCGTCGAAGCCGGTGTGGCCGGCGGCTTCGGCCACGTAGCCCCAGCTGACCACGGTGGCGTCGAGCTGTGCCTGACGTTCGGGCTGTGCGTGCAGGAAGGCGGCGCCCTTGGGCGCGCACAGCCACTTGTGGCAGTTGCCGGTGTAGAAGTCGGCGCCGATGGCGGCCAGGTCCACCGCCACCTGGCCCGGTGCATGGGCGCCGTCGATCACGGTGGTGATGCCGCGCTCGCGCGCCGCCGCGCACAGGGCCGCCACCGGAAACAGCAGCGCCGTGGTCGACGTGATGTGGCTGGCATAGATCACCTTCGTGCGCGGCGTCGCCGCCGCCATCACCCGCTCGACGAAATGCGCCGGCTCGAAGGGCAGGGGAATCTCGGCCCGGCGGTAGGTGGCACCCGCGCGCCCGCACACGAAGCGCCAGGTGGCGTCGCAGGCGCCGTACTCGTGGTCCGTGCCCAGCACCTCGTCGCCCGGCGCCAGCGCCAGCGAGCGCGCGACGATGTTCACCCCGGTCGTGGCATTGGTCACGAAGACGAGGTCGCGCCCGCTCGCGCCCAGCGCCTGCCCGAGCCGCTCGCGGGCTTGCGCCAGCAGGGCGGCCGAGCGGCGGCCGAGGAACTCCACCGGGTTGCGCTCCATCTCCCGCTGCCACTGCTGGAAGCGCTCGAACACCGGCTTCGGGCAGGCGCCGAAGGAGCCGTGGTTCAGGAAGGTGACGGTGGGGTCGAGCAAAAAGAGGTCGCGCATGGTGTGCGGATGTTCTCACCGGCCGTCGCGGCGGAAGTCCGCCTTGTCAGACGAATGCCGACAAACCCTTTGTCGGATGGATGACGCCCGCCGTGGGCCGGCGCCGAATGCGCCGCAGGCCGTCGCGCGCGATGCTCCGACCCGACGATGAGACCGCCAGCCCTGGAGGGCACCATGGAACGACTTCGACAAGCCGTGAAGCAGTACCAGCTGAGATACGAATCCCTGTTCAACCCCGGGCGCGCGCTCGCCTTCCCCTGCGACGAATGCGGCCGGGTGGAGATGGACACCTTGAGCGAACGCGCCAAGCGCAACTACCTCTACGCCCGCGCCGTGGTCGGCCGCGAGTTCGCGCTGCCGGCCGTGGTGCCCGAGCCGGTGCACTGAGCCCGGGCCCGCCCGGCCGGGCCGGGCAGAATCGGCGGCATGGCCGCCAGTTCCCTGCTCGCACTCATCGACGACGTCGCCACCATCCTGGACGACGTCGCCCTGCTCAGCAAAGTCGCCGCGAAGAAGACCGCGGGCGTCCTGGGCGACGACCTGGCGCTCAATGCGCAGCAGGTCACCGGCGTCAGCGCCGACCGTGAACTCCCCGTCGTCTGGGCCGTGGCCAAGGGCTCGCTGCTCAACAAGGCCATCCTCGTGCCCGCCGCGCTGGCCATCAGCGCCTTCGCCCCCTGGGCCGTGACGCCGCTGCTCATGCTGGGCGGGGCCTTCCTCTGCTACGAGGGCTTCGAGAAGCTGGCGCACCGCTTCCTGCACGGTGCGGCCGACGCCGAAGCGCACCACGCCGAGCTGACTAAGGCCCTGGCCGACCCCCAGGTGGATCTCGTTGCGTTGGAGCGCGACAAGATCAAGGGCGCCGTGCGCACCGATTTCATCCTGTCGGCCGAAATCATCGCCATCGCGCTGGGCATCGTGGCGGCCTCGCCCTTCCTGACGCAGGTGCTGGTGCTGTCGGGCGTGGCCGTGGCGATGACGATCGGGGTCTACGGCCTGGTCGCCGGCATCGTGAAGCTGGATGACCTGGGCCTGTGGCTCAGCCGGCGGCCGAGCGGCGCCGCGCAGGCCGTGGGGCATGCCGTGCTGCGCGCCGCGCCCTGGCTGATGAAGGCGCTGTCGGTGGCCGGCACGGCGGCCATGTTCCTGGTGGGCGGCGGCATCCTGGTGCACGGCGTGCCGCCGCTGCACCACGCCATCGAGCACTTCTTCCAGCCCATGGGCGCCGTGCTGCAGGCCGTCGGCCCGACCCTGGCCGACGCCCTGCTGGGCGTGGTGGCCGGCGCCCTGGTGCTGGTCGGCGTCACGGGCGTGCAGCGCCTGCGCGGCGCGACAGCCTAGTTGTTGCCGATGCCCAGCAGTTCCACCTCGAACTGCAGGATGGCGCCGGGCGGGATCTCGCCGCCGCCGGCGCCGCGGTCGCCATAGGCGATGGCGGCCGGGCAGGTGAGCTTGGCCTTGCCGCCCACCTTCATCTTCTGCACGCCTTCGGTCCAGCACTTGATGACGCGGTTGAGCGGGAAACTGGCGGGCTGGTTGCGCTTGTAGCTGCTGTCGAACTCCTTCCCGTCCGGGAAAGTGCCGCGATAGTGCACGCGCACGGTGTCGGTGGCGTAGGGCGAGGCGCCGGTGCCGTCCTTCAGCGAGCGGTAGACCAGCCCCGTGGGCGTGACCTGCGCGCCGGGTTCGGCCGCGGCCTTGGCCAGGGGGTCGTTCTGGGCCAGCGCGGTGCCGGCAGAGAGGGCCAGGCCGAGAGCGACGGCAGCAAGGCACGAAGAGGCAGACAGCAAGGCAGGGCTCCGTTTCAGTGTGTTCAGGGTTGGGATTCGGGCAGGAAGGTGGCGGCGAACCACTTGCGCAGCATGTGCCGTTCGAAAGGCAGGTTGGTGCCGACGCGGTTGATGAAGTTCACGCGCTCGAAGTACGCCAGGTCGTAGACCTTCGCTTCGCCGCTCTTGAGCGTGTTGTTGCCGGCGCGCAGCGTGTAGCGCAGGCTGACCTCGGGCCAGTCGGTGCGGCCGGTGATGATGCGCAGATCGCGGCCGGCGCCGGGCCGCAGCTCGCCGGCCAGGTTGATGTTGGTGATCTCCAGCTTCAGCGTCTGGCCGTCGGGCAACTGGGCACCCAGCGCCTTCAGCACCTCGCTCATGTCGCTGAGCACGCGCTCGCGGTCCACCGTGCCGAAGCCGATGTCGGTGAACTTCTCCGGTTCGATGTAGCTGACCTCCACGGTACCCGCCGCCTGCAGCGGCAGCGCGCAGACGGCCAGCAGGCCGGACGCAACAAGGGCCAGGGTCTTGGGCATGGTCGGCTCCCGAGAAGCGCCCGCGGCGCGGGCTGACGGCAGAACTCTACGCCGCCCAGCTGTCCTTGAGCGTGGTGATGCGATTGAACACCGGTGTTGCCGCTTCGTGATCGATGCGGTCGGCGATGAAGTAGCCGTGGCGCTCGAACTGGAAGCGTGCTTCCTTGGGCACGTGGGCCAGCGAGGGCTCCAGGAACGCACGCACCACCTGCTTGCTGCCGGGGTTCAGCGCCTCGAGGTGGTCGCGGCCGCCGGCTTCGGGCTGGGCGTCCTTGTAGAGCCGGTCGTAGAGGTTCACGGTGGCAGGGATCGCGTCCTGCGCGCCCACCCAGGTGATGGTGCCCTTGACCTTCACCGCGTCGGCGCCCGGCGTGCCGCTCTTCGTGTCGGGCACCACGGTGGCCAGCACGCGGGTGACGCGCCCGTCGGCGTCCTTCTCGCAGCCGGTGCACTCCACCACCATGCCGTACTTGAGGCGCACCTTGTTGCCCGGGAACAGCCGGAAGAAGCCCTTGGGCGGCACTTCCTCGAAGTCGTCACGCTCGATCCACACTGCGCGCGCCAGGCCGAAGTGGCGCTCGCCCAGCTCGGGCCGCTGCGGGTGCGCGGGGGCGTGGCAAGGCTCCACGTGGGCGTCGCTGCCGAAGACCTGGGCCCAGTTCGTGAGGACCAGCGGCACCGGATCCAGCACGGCCATGGCGCGTGGCGCCAGGCCTTCCAGGTCGGCGCGCAGGCATTGATCCAGCACCGCATAGTCGAGCCAGATGTTGGTCTTGCTGGCGCCCGAGCCGTCGGCCATGGCACGGATGGCCGCCGGCGTGTAGCCGCGCCGGCGCATGCCGAAGAGCGTGGGCATGCGCGGGTCGTCCCAGCCGCTGACGTGACCGTCGGTCACCAACTGCCGCAGCTTGCGCTTGCTGGTGACGACGTAGCTCAGGTTCAGGCGGCCGAACTCGTACTGTCTCGGCAGCGGCCGCGCCAGCAGGCCGAGATCGGCCAGGTGCTCCAGCAGCCAGTCGTAGAAGGGGCGCTGGTCCTCGAACTCCAGCGTGCAGATGCTGTGGGTGATGCGCTCCAGCGCGTCCTCGATGGGGTGCGCGTAGGTGTACATCGGGTAGATGCACCAATTGTCGCCCGTGTTGTGGTGCGTGGCGCGGCGGATGCGGTACAGCGCCGGGTCGCGCAGGTTGATGTTGGGCGAGGCCATGTCGATCTTCGCGCGCAGCACCATGGCACCGTCGGCGTGCAGACCGTCGCGCATCTCGCGGAAGCGCGCCAGGTTCTCTTCGGGCGTGCGGCTGCGGAAGGGGCTGTCCTTGCCCGGCGTGTTGAAGTCGCCGCGGTTGGCGCGCATGTCATCCGCGCTCTGTTCGTCCACGTAGGCCAGGCCGGCCGTCACCAGCGCCTCGGCGGCGCGGTACATGAAGTCGAAGTAGTCGCTGGCGTAATACAGGTGGCTGGTGCCGTTCGCGTTCCAGTCGAAGCCCAGCCACAACACGGCCTCGCGGATGGCGTCGACGTACTCCTGCTCTTCCTTCTCGGGGTTGGTGTCGTCGAAGCGCAGGTGGCAGATGCCGCCGTAGTCGCGCGCGAGGCCGAAGTTCAGGCAGATGCTCTTCGCGTGGCCCACGTGCAGGTAGCCGTTGGGCTCGGGCGGGAAGCGCGTGCGGATGCGCGCCGGGTCGGCCGGGCCGCCCGCGTGGTGCGCCGCGTCGCCGGGGCTGCCGCCGAAGGGACGGCCGTCGTAGGTGCCTGCCTCGAGGTCGCGTTCGATGATGCCGCGCAGGAAGTTGCTGGAGGCCTTGGTCTCGGGCTCGCCGGCCCTGGCCGGCGGTTGGGGCTTCATCGTCCGGGTCTCGTGGGTGGAGGTTGCCCGAACCGGGCAGCGCGGGACGCCGATTCTACGAAGCCCCTTCGATGCCGCGCCGCGGCCGCACCGCGCCCCCTGCGGGCCGCGGCGGGTGCGTGCACCATGGCGGCGATAATTCGCCGGTGAACCTCACCCCTGAAGTCCCGGGCCCGGGTCCGGCCGCGCTGCCGCCGCACCACCCGCTGCCGGCCTACTACGCCGACGAAGTCGAGCATCGCAGCTTCCTGCGGCGCATCTTCGACGAGACCGCCGTCGACTACGACCGCATCGAGAGCGTGCTCGCCCTCGGCAGCGGGCCGTGGTACCGGCGCCAGGCGCTGCTGCGGGCCGGGCTGGCGGCCGGCATGCGCGTCGTCGACGTGGGCTGCGGCACGGGCCTGCTCGCGCGCGAGGCGATGGCCGTCGTCGGCCCGACCGGCTCGCTGGTCGGGGTCGATCCGAGCCCCGGCATGATGGCCCAGGTCACCGCCAAGGGGCCGCTGCCCGGTGCCGAATTCGTCGAAGGGCGCGCCGAGGCGCTGCCGCTGCCCGATGCGGGCGCCGATTTCCTGAGCATGGGCTACGCGCTTCGCCACATCGACGACGTGCAGGTGGCCTTTGCCGAGTTCAAGCGCGTGTTGCGCCCCGGGGGCCGTGTCCTCGTGCTCGAGATCACGCGGCCCACCGGCACGTTCGGCCGCCTGGCGTTGCGGCTGTACATGCGCGTCTTCGTGCCGCTGGTGGCCCGGCTCCTGGCCCGGCGCAGCGACACGCCGCGGCTCTTCCGCTACTACTGGGACACGATCGAGGCCTGCATCCTGCCGGCCGAGGTCATGGCGGCGCTGCAGCGCGCCGGCTTCACGGACGTGCGGCGCCGGGTGGAACTGGGCATCTTCTCCGAGTACACGGCCACCGTTCCCTCGCGCTGACACGGCGCCTGCCGGGCGCCCCCTCGACCTGCCTGTTCCACTGA
>JAEUPH010000319.1 GCA_016790395.1 Rubrivivax sp.
TGCCGAGCGCCCAGGCCAGCGCGGCGCCGCGCGCGAAGAGCGGCCCCCGCAGCGTAGCCCCGCCCGACCCGCGCAGCGCCGGCCACGCAAGCAAGGCACTGCCGAGCGCGCCGCGCGCCTCCGCGATGCCGCCGCGCCGCCCCGGCCGCCGCAGCAGCACCAGCGTGGCGGCGCCCAGCACGAACGCGAAGCCCGTCCAGTCGAGCGCGCTCGGCCGGTCGCCGACGAGCGCCATCGCGCCGAGCACGCCCACCACCGGCACCGCCAGGGCCGTCAATGACGACACCGTGGCGCTGGCGCTGTCGAGCAGCCGGTACCAGAGCACGTAGGCGAACGCGGTGGCCACGACGACGTGGTAGCCGAGCGCCAGCGCGACCGTGGGCGAGAGGTTGCGCGGCCATGTCTCACCGGCCAGCGAAGAAGCCAGCGCGCCGCACACGCCGCCCAGGGCCAGCTGCCAGCCGGTGGCGACGACGCGGTCGTGCACCGGCGGCACCTTCTTCGTGACGATGGTGCCCAGCGCCCAGGCCGAGGCCGCGCCCAGCGCGAAGAGCGGCCCGCGCAGCGAGGTGGCCCCTTGCAACGCCGGCCACGCGAGCAGCGCGATGCCGGCCGCGCCCAGCAGCACCGCGATCGCGCCGCGCCGGCCCGGCCGCTCGCCGAGCAGCAGCCACGCAAGCACGGCCGAGATCGTCGGCATCGTGTAGGTCAGCACCGCGGCGCGCGACGTGGTGGTGTTGAGCTGCGCGAACGCCGTGCAGAAGTTGAACGCGACGATCGACAGCGCGCCGGCCGCCGCGATCCCCCCCCCAGCTCTCGCGCGGCGGCACGAGCTGCCGCCCCTGCCAGCGCGCGAAGGCCAGCAGCAGCAGCGCGGCGGTGCCCAGGCCCGTGGTGCGCAGCGAGAACGGCGGCACCTCGCCGAGCACGACCTTGATGGCCGGCCAGTTGAGGCCCCAGCTCAGGGCCAACAAGAGCGCCATGGGCGCCAGCGCCGGCCGCGCCGAACCGACCGACCCTGAGCCCGAGCCCTCCCCCGAGCCCGCATCCGCGGCGGGCCCGCCCGCGCCGGCGGCGCTCAGCGCCGCACCCCGGTGGCCGCGGCGGCGAACTCGCGCATCGCCGCCAGCCGCCCCGAGGGCGGCGTGACGTTGGCGTCGAAGGCGTGCGCGCGCTTGCCGCCCAGCGAAATGAGGATCTTCAACACGTAGTTGCGCGTCTCCGCGAAGGGCGGCACGCCCAGGTAGCGCTCGACGGCACCCTCGCCGGCGTTGTAGGCCGCGAGCGCCAGCGACACGTCGCCCTCGAAGTAGGCGAGCAGCCAGCGCAGGTAGGCCATGCCGCCGCGGATGTTCTGCGCCGGGTCGAGGATGTTGCGCACGCCGAAGCGGCGCGCCGTCTCTGGGATCAGCTGCATCAGCCCCTGCGCGTTCTTCGGCGACACGGCACCGGGGTCGAAGTTGCTCTCGGCGGCGATCACCGCCAGCACGAGCGCCGGCTCCAGCCGGTACTCGGGCGCCACCATCTGCACGTAGCTGGAGATGGCGATGGGCGCGCGCTCGAGCAGGGCGCGCGGGATGGTGGGCACGAGCGCGCCACCCGGCAATGCGCCGGGCGCGGGCGGTGCCGGCAGCACGGGCGCCGGCTCGGCCGGGGCCGGCGCCACCTGCGCCAGCGGGTCGGCCTCGGGCGGGCGCAGGCAGGGCGGCGGCGGCCCCATCGGCGTGCCCAGCCGCGTAGCCATGTTGCGCGCCTGCGGGTGGCCCTGCTCGGCCGCAGCGGTGAAGAGATGCGCCGCGGTCGCGTCGTTGCGCTCGATGCCGCGCGCGTTGGTCAGCATCCAGCCGAGGCTGTACTGCGCCTCGGCGTCGCCATAGCGGGCCGCCCGGCAGTAGAGCTCGGCGGCGCGCACGGCGTCGCGCGGCAGGCCGTCACCGTACTCGTGGGCCCGCGCTTCCTCGCGCCAGCGTTGCACCTGCGCCGGCACGACCTCGCCCCGCTCGGGCGGCGGGTTGCTGGGGCGCGGCAGGTTCTGCAGCGCCAGCGCAGCGGCCACCGCGGGGTTGGTCACGGCACCGGGGATGTCGGGCCCCGGGCTCACGAACTGCGCCTGGGCCGGGAGCGCGGGCCACAGCAGCAGCGCGGCCACCACCCGCGCGACGAACCCGTTCATCGAGGCGCGGCTCCCAACCCTCACAGGCGCCGCACGACCACGCTGCCCACCGAGTAGCCGGCCCCGAACGAGCAGATCACGCCGACGTCGCCGGCCTGCAAGCCGCTGCGGTGGTGATGGAAGGCAATGATCGAGCCGGCCGAGGCCGTGTTCGCGTACTCGCTGAGGATGATGGGCGCGATATCGTCGCCCACCTCCTGGCCGACCAGCCGCTTCACGATGAGCTGGTTCATGCCCAGGTTGGCCTGGTGCAGCCAGTAGCGCCGCACGTGCGTGGGCTCGAAGCCCAGTGCATGCAGATGCTGCTCGATGTGCGCCGCCGCCATCGGCACCACCTCCTTGAAGACCTTGCGCCCCTCCTGCATGAAGGTCTTGTCGCGCGCGTCGGGGTCGGTGTCCTCGCAGCGGTTCAGGAAGCCGGCGTTGTTGCGGATGTTGTTGCTGTACTGCGTGACCAGCTTCGTGCCCAGCACCTGCCAGCGGTCGGTCGAGGTGGCGCGGTCTTCGGCTTCCACGATCACCGCCGTGCAGACGTCGCCGAAGATGAAGTGGCAGTCGCGGTCGCGCCATTCCAGGTGGGCCGAGGTGATCTCGGGGTTCACCACCAGCACGCAGTGGGCGCTGCCGCTGCGCACGGCGTTGGCCGCCTGCTCGATGGCGAAGGTGGCCGACGAGCAGGCCACGTTCATGTCGAAGCCGTAGCCGCCCGCGCCTACGGCGGCCTGGATCTCGCAGGCCATCGCCGGATACGCGCGCTGCATGTTGGCGGCGGCGCACAGGACGCCGTCCACGTCCTTGCCTTCGCGGCCGGCGGCGGCCAGGGCCTTCTTCGCGGCGTCGACCGCGATCTCGGCCATCAGGCTCAGCTGGTCATCGGGGCGCGGCGCGAAGCGGGGCTTCATGCGCGTCGGGTCCAGCACGCCGGTCTTGTCCAGCACGTAGCGCTGCCGGATGCCGCTGGCCTTCTCGATGAACTCGACGCTGGAATGCGGAATCGCCGTCAGCTCGCCGGCGGCAATGCGCGCCGCGTTCTTCGCGTTCTGCAGGTCGGCATAGGCGTTGAACGAGGCCACCAGCTCCGCGTTGGTGATGACCTGCGGCGGCTGGTACAGCCCGCTGCCCGAGATGACGACGCCGCGCATCACTTCTTCGTCTTCTTGGTGGCACCGCCCGACTGCAGCGCGTCGCTCATGCCCAGCAGCACGCCACTCACCATGGCCGTGTAGCTTTCGGCCAGCGCCTGCGCCGCCTTCAGGCTGGCAGCGCGCGAGCTGCGCACGGCGGCCTGCATCTGTTCGGCCATCTGCTCGGCCGTGGAAGCGGCCTGTGCGCCGCTGAGCGTGCCGCCGGCCTGCATCTTCTCCAGCACCTGGCCCCAGGCGCCGGCCACGGGCGCGGCAGCGCCGGAGGCGGCCTTCTTCATGGCGTCGAACATGGTGTCTTCCATCTTCTCCAGGTCGTCGATGGCCTTGGCCAGGTGCTTCTCGCGCAGGTCGGCACCTTGGGCATTCAGCGTGGACAGCGCCATGCGGTTGGCCTCCACGGCCTTGAGCATGGCGTCGTCCAGGCCGGACACGGCCTTGTCCAGCAGCGCTTCCACGTCCACGCCGGCGGTGACGTTCTTGGCCAGGCCCGTGCTGGCGGCGTCGGCCACCTGCTTGAGCGCGGCGCGGATGTTCTTCAGCGTCAGCTCGCGCCCCTGCAGCGAGGCCAGCAGCGCCTGGCTGGTGGCCGCGCGCAGCTGTTCGCCCTGCTTGGCCGTGGCGTTCTGGAATTGGGCGATCAGCGACTCGGCGTCGAAGAGGGGCTTGGACACGTTTTTCTCCTGGTGGGGGTAGGTGGGCGAATGAAGGATGCTCGCACCGCAGGGGCTGCCGGGCAAGCGGGATCAGCCTGCATCCAGCCACAGCTCGCGCAGCGGGGCGGGTGCGGGCAACGGAGCTTCGTGGCTGGCGATGACCCAGGCCTGACGACCGCGGCCGGCGGCCTGGGCCAGCGCCTGGTGCAGATGGGCCAGCGACGGCGAGTCCAGCGCGTTCAGCGGTTCGTCCAGCAGCACCACGGACGTTCCGGCGGCCAGCGCGGCGGCCAGCCACACCTTCCGCTGCGTGCCGGTGGACAACTCCGACAAGCGGGCGCCGATGAAGGGGCGCAGTCCGAAGTTGTCGGCGTGGCGGGCCGCTGACAAGGGGTCGAAGCGCGGGTACAGGCTGCCCAGGAAGGCGTAGTACTCCGGCGCGCGCAGGTGGTCGAAGGCGATGGCGCCCGGGCCGCACCAGAACACCTCGCGGCGGTAATCCAGCGGCTGCGCTGCCGCCGCGATGCCGTTCACCGCCAGCGTGCCCAGCAGCGGCGGCAGAGCGCCCGCCAGCAGCTTCAGCAGGGTGGACTTGCCGCTGCCGTTGCGCCCACGCAGCCAGGTGATGCCGGGTTCCAGGCGCGCCGACCAGCCGTCGAAGACCGGCCGCCCCGGGTAGGCGAAGCTGAGGTCCTGCACCAGGAGCACCGTCACGGCAGCACCTCGCTGGCCAGGGCCACGCACAGCACCAGGGAGAACAGCCAGCGCGCGGCCTTGTCGCTCTCGGAGCCTGGGAGCAGGCGCGCTTCGAGGACGCAGCTGCCGCAGGTGGCCAGCGCATAGGAGGCCAGCACCGCCGGACGCAGCGGCACGCCGCCCAGGGCCACGCCGGTGGCAGCGGCAGCAGGCAGCAGCGGCAGCAGGCACAGGGCCTGGCGGCCGCCTTCCAGCGTGCGGGCGCCCAAGGGGAGCATGACAGCGCCTTCGAACAGCGGTGCGTACTCGGCGCGGGACAGCACCGACAGTCGCGACACGAGGACCAGCGCCGCGACCGCCAGCGCGGCCAGCCACCAGCCGGCCTCATCCGGCCAGGCCTTGAGCGCCGCCGCCGGCAGCAGCAAGGCCGCGCTGCCCGCCAGCAGCCATCGCCCGCTGCGCCGCGCCGAACCACGCCACAGCGGAAGCCACAGAAGCAGCCAGAACCAACCGGCGCCCTGTGCCCGCGACCGGCGGGCTCCGCCCGCGCGGCTGGGCTGCCGTTCACGGCCGGTCCGGACCCGCCGCCAACCCTGCAGCATCAGCACGCCAGCGGCAGCCGCCAGTCCCTGGGCCAGCACCCAGGCCACGAGCGCCCGCGGCAGCACGGGCTGCAGCCAGGCCGGCTGGGCCGCCAGCAGGGCCAGCAGCCCGCAAGCCTGCAGCGCGATCCAGGGCAGCAGCGCCCAGGCCACGACCACGGCGTCCGAGCGCCGCAGTTCCTGGCGGCTCAAGGGCAGCGCCCGCTCGGCTTCGCGCCACTGCACCGGCCACAGCAGCGAACGTGCGCCGGCCAGCAGGCCCAGTCCCAGCAGCGCCTGCGCCGCGGTGGCGGGAAGCAGCCAGGCCCCGTGGGCGGCGGCATGGGCCAGCGGCACCGCGGTCCATCCCGCCAGCCCGGCCATGGCCGCCAGCGGGCTGCCCGAACCGGCACCCACGACCAGCGCCGCGACCACGAAGTACACGCCCCAGCGACGGACGAAAGCCCGCAGCGCCAGCCGGCACCAGGCCAGCCGCATCGTGTGGTAGGAAGGGGCCGTGGGCCGCGCCATGCGCGGCATTACAGCATGCAGGCTCAGGCCGGTTGCAGCGCCGAAGCCGGGGTGAGCAGGCGCTCCAGCAGCTCGCGCACGCTGCGGATCTGGGCGCCGAAGGGCAGCTCGCCGGCGCCGCGGAAGAAGAGGCCTTTCTTCAGGTCGCCGTGCAGGGCCGAAGCCAGTTGCTGGTCGATGCAGAACTGACCCCAGCCCGCCAGGCCATCGCGCAGGCCGCATTGCGCCAGGCAGTCGAAGGCCTTGGTGCAGCGCGCCTTGGCATGGGCCACGGCCTGCAGCCTCGGTTCGGCCTTCAGGTACTGCCGCAGCCAGGGCGTGCCCACGGCCCGCGCCGGCAGGCCGGCGACGCTGGTGAACTCGACGATGTCTTCGCGCTGTGCCTCGGCCAGCACGCGCTTGAAGGCCGGGTCGGCGTCGCACTCGGCGGTGACGGCGAAGGCCGTGCCCAGCTGCACGCCGGCAGCGCCCAGGCCCTGCAGCCGGGCGATGTCCTCGAAGCTGCGGATGCCACCGGCGGCAATGAGCGGCACGCGGTCTTCGACGCCGGCCGCGCGCAAGAAGGCGCGCGACTGCGGGATGACGTTCTCGAAGTCGAAGCGCGGGTCGTCCAGGTCGGCCACCTGGGCCGCGCCGAGGTGGCCGCCGGCCAGGCGCGGATGCTCGATGACGATGGCATCCGGCAGGCGCTTCTTGCGCTCCCACTTCTTGACGATCAGCTGCACGCCGCGGGCGTCGCTGAGGATGGGAATGAGCGCGGCCCTGGGGTGGTCGGCCGCCAGGTCGGGCAGGTCCAGCGGCAGGCCGGCGCCGACGACCACGGCGTCGATGCCCGCCTCCAGCGAACGCTTCACCTGTGCGGCATAGGCGCTCACGGCGCGCATCACGTTGACGGCCAGCAGGCCACGGCCGCCGCTGCGCTGGCGCGCGCCGGCGATCTCGCGCGACAGCGCCTCGAGATTGGCGTCGTCGATGGTCTTCTTCGCGGCCTCGCCCGGCTCCAGGCCGCGTGTGCGGTCCATGAGGTCAGGGTGGTGCCGGCGCAGGTCGACGCTGGACAAGGTGCCCACCGCCCCGGCGGCCGCCACGGCGCCGGCCAGGCGTTGCGCGGAGATGCCGACGCCCATGCCGCCCTGCACCACCGGCAGCAACGAGCGCCCGGCCAGTTGCAGCGCGGCCAGGCCGCTGGCAGCCAGGCGCGCAGCCAGGCCGTCCGCGTCCGGCTCCGCCGTCAATGCAGCACCAGCAGAGGCAGCTTGCAGCGCGCCATCACGTTCTTGGTGTGCGAACCGAACAGCAGTTCGCCGAAGGCGCCGCGACCGTGCGTGACCATGACGATGAGATCAGCCTCGAAGACCTTGCCGGCCTCGACGATGGCGTCGTCCACCGCGTCGGTGCGCTTGTACTCGCCGTGGAAGGGCACGCCCTGCTCGGCCGCCAGGGCGCCGAAGCGGGACAGCACCTCGCGCGCGTGCGCTTCGGTGCGCTGGCGATGCTCTTCGGACGTGCGCACGTAGGTCGTCATGCCGGAGCTTTCGTTCGGCATCGGCGGCAGCGGTTCGGCCACGAAGCCCGTGATGCGCGCCCCCAACTTGGCCGCCAGCGCGATGCTGGTCTGCGCGGCGCGTTCGGAAAGTTCGCTGCCATCGACGGGAACGAGGAGGTGCTTGTACATGGTGATGAGGCTCGAACACCCAGGGGGGGCCCGGGTCATGAAAGCACTGTAGGCGCATGACGCCGGAAGGGGCTTGACCGCGGTCAAGCGCTGCCGGGTGCGGGAAAGCCCGCCTGCCCGCTGCCCAGGCCCGGTCGGATCATCGCGCAGCTTTCGCTGACGTGCCGGCAACGTACCGGCACCCCGCCCAACCCGCAAGAGGAGACACGCATGAACCGCACCGGACGCGTCGCCGTCGCCCTGGGACTGGCCCTCACCGCCATGATGGCCGTGGTGGCCGCGCAGGCCACGAACTACAGCCTGTGGATCAACGGCCGCGGCGGCGGTGGTCAAGTGGGTAACCACGCCGACTTCAGCTACTGGGGCCCGGCCACCACGGCTGCGGGTGTCAACAAGAAGTCGGTCAACTGGGACGGCTACAACCGCATCAGCAGCACCAACGGCGGCATCCGCGACGCGCTGGACTGCTACTGCACGGGCGCGAACTGGTGCTACGTGGCGGCCCACTCGGCCGGCAACCTGCAGATCGGCTACGCGCTCTCGCTCTACGGCACCAGCACGCGCAGCATCAAGACGCCCAGCCCGAACGCCGCCGGCCAGTGCGGCAACAGCGGCGCCGGCACGCAGACCGGCTGGAACATCAAGTGGGTGGACGTGGCCGGCGGCGCCGGCGGCGGCAGCGAACTGGCCGACGCCGGCGACTGGGCACTGAGCGAACCGCTGGTGAGCGACCTCAAGACCAGCACCGCGCGGGCCCTCTACAACCACAACGCCACGGCCGGGAAGACCTTCTACATGTTCGCCGGCTCCAGAGGCACCCTCTATTCCTTCGTGCTGCCTGGACAGGACGACGAGGCCATCGCCTACCACTCCAGCGGCGGCGTCTCGGGCAGCAGCGGCGCCAGTTTCTGCAACCCCAGCGACTGGTTCTGCAACGACCTCACGCTGGGCACGGCCGCCAACCAGGGCGGGCGCGCGAAGTGGAGCAACCACAACGTGAAGTTCCGCGACGACGGCGAGGCCTACAACCACTACACGGCGGGCAACTGGGGCGGCATCGTCTCCCGGGCGCGCGCCGACATGGCCGCCAACGCGCAATGAAGCCCCGCCCGGCCACCGGTCGGGCCGGGCTGGGCGTGGTGGCGGCGCTGGCCTTCGCCACGCTGCTGATGTGGGCGCTGCGTGACCGCGGCGCCGAGGCAGCTGCCGGGCCGGCGTTGTCGGCCCCGAACGTCGCGGCCATGCCCATGCGACCGCTGCCCGAACCGGCGCCGGCGGCCAGCACCGCGGGCCCGCCCTTGAGCCCGCTGGGGCAGGCGCAGCGCCGTGAGCAGCTGGCGCTGTGGCAGGGTCGCCTGGAACGTGCCCGCACGACGCTGGAGAACTACCGCCACGCGGCGCAGTACCCGCACGAATCGCGGCCGGCCGAGGAACATCCCGACCAGTTGCGCCCCTTCGAACCCATCGCCGAAGACCGCGCGCTGCGCATGCCCGGCGGGAGCGTGACCCAGGGCGTGCACCTGAAGACGACGCAGGAGCGCGTCTTCGCCAGCGGCGACGAAAGCAGCCGCATCACGCTGATGCTCACCGACGACCACGGCCGCATGCTGCCGCTGCGCGTGACACGCGCCGTCATGCAGGAGGTGACGCCGCCCGGCCGCACGGCCGGCACGGTGCCGGTGCCGCTGGTCGTCAGCGACGACGGCCGCGGGCAGCTGTCGGCGCTGATGCACCCGGCGCGCCAGGGCTTCGGCCAGTTCGCGGGCACGGTGCGGCTGGAGCTGTCGCTGGACTACGCCGGCCAGCCCGGCTTCCTCTACTTCGACCTGAACTACAGCCCCGAGCAGGCGGCCACCTGGCTGCCCGGCGTGCGGGAGGCGCAGTCCTCCGGCTCGCTGGACTTCTTCGTCAAGGCCCAGGTGCTGCTGCCCGGCCGCTACGTGGTGAGCGGGCGCATCGACGACGCGCAGGGACAGCCCGTGGCGCTGGCGCTGTTCAACGGCGAGGTTCGTGCCGGCACGGTGGAGTTCCGCCTGCCCGTGTTCGGCAAGCTGCTGCGCGACAAGGCGCCGCCCTTCCCGCTGGTGCTGCGCGACGTGGAAGCCTTCCTGCTGAAGCCCGACACCTTCCCCGACCGCGTGATGCTGCCGCGCCGAGCCGGCGTGCTGCACACCTCCAGGAGCTACCCGCTGGCGGCCTTCTCCGACGCCGAGTGGAGCAGCGAGGAGCGCACGCGCTACCTCACCGAACTGGGCCGCGACGTGGCCACGGCCGAGCGGCAGGTGCAGGCGCTGGGCGGGCCCTGAGCGGCGTCGAAGCGGCGTTCGGTATCCTTCTGGCCCCGCCAGGAGCCGCCGAGGAGCCCCGCCCCCCATGTCCCGCGTCTACAACTTCAGCGCCGGCCCCGCCGCGCTGCCCGAGTCTGTGCTGCAGCAGGCCGCCGACGAGATGCTGGACTGGCAGGGCTCGGGCATGTCGGTGATGGAGATGAGCCACCGCGGCCGGCACTTCATGGGCATCGCCGCCGAGGCTCAGGCCCTGTTGCGCGAACTGCTGGCGGTGCCCGCGAACTACAAGGTGCTCTTCATGCAGGGGGGCGGACTGGCCGAGAACGCCATCGTCCCGATGAACATGCTGCGCGGCAAGGCCAGCGCCGACTTCATCGACACCGGCGTGTGGGCCGGCAAGTCCATCGCCGAGGCACGCAAGTACGGCGGCGTCAACGTGGCGGCTTCGGCCAAGGCCACGAACTACACCACCATCCCGCCGCGCGACAGCTGGCGTCTGGACCCGGACGCCGCCTACGTGCACATCTGCAGCAACGAGACCATCGGCGGCGTGGAGTACCACTTCACGCCCGACGTCGGTGAGGTGCCGCTGGTGGCCGACATGAGCAGCAGCATCCTCTCGCGGCCGGTGGACGTGTCGAAGTACGGCCTGATCTTCGGCGGTGCGCAGAAGAACATCGGCCCGGCCGGCCTGACGCTGGTGATCGTGCGTGAAGACCTGCTCGGCGGCGCGCTGCCCATCACGCCCTCGGCCTTCGACTACACCGTCGTGGCCGAGAACGACAGCATGTACAACACGCCGCCCACCTACGCGATCTACATCGCCGGGCTGGTGTTCAAGTGGATCCGCGCCCAGGGCGGCGTGGCCGCGATGGAGGCGCGCAGCGCCGCCAAGGCCGCGCTGCTCTACGGCTGCCTGGACAGCACGGCTTTCTACAAGGCCCCGGTGGCCCGGGACTGCCGCAGCCGCATGAACGTCACTTTTTTCCTGCACGACCAGCGGCTGGACAAGCCCTTCCTGGAAGGCGCCGAGGCCCGTGGCCTGGTGCAGCTGAAGGGCCACCGCGTGGTGGGCGGCATGCGCGCCAGCCTCTACAACGCCATGCCGCTGGAAGGCGTGCAGGCGCTGGTGGCCTACATGAAGGACTTCGAGAAGTCGCATGGCTGAATCGCCTGCCGGCCCACCGCGGCTGGAGCGCGGCGACGACGGCCGCGCCACGATCACGCTGAACCGGCCCCAGCACCTGAACCGGCTGCACCGCGAGGACCTGGCCGCGCTGCAGCAGCACTTCGCCGACGTGGCGGCCGACCCCTCGGTGCGCGTGCTCGTGCTGACCGGGCAGGGCCGCGCCTTCTGTGCCGGCTTCAACCTGGACGAGTTGAACCAGGCCGACGCCGCCGGCAGCGACCCGCAGGCCTTCGAGCGCATGGTGGAGGCGCTGGCGGCCGTACCCCAGCCCACCGTGGTGCGGCTCAACGGCGGCGTCTATGGCGGTGCCACCGACCTGGCGCTGGCCTGCGACTTCCGCCTCGGCGTGGAGACGCTGGAACTGCGCATGCCGGCCGTGCGCCTGGGGCTGCACTACTACCCCTCGGGCCTGCAGCGCGCCGTGGCCAAGCTGGGCCTGCAGGCGGCCAAGCGCCTGTTCCTGCTGGGGCAGCCGATGGACGCTGCAGCCTTGCTGCAGATGGGCTGGCTGGACGGGGCCGTGGCCGCCGACGCGCTGGACACCGCCGTGGACGGCCTGGTGGCCGCCCTGCTGGCTGGCGCGCCGCTGGCGCTGCTGGGCATGAAGCGCTCGCTGGACGAGATCGCCCGGGGCGAGTTCGACCTCGCCCGGCTCCGTGCGCGCGAGGCGGCCTGCGCCGCCAGCGCCGACCTGCGCGAGGGCATGGCCGCGATGGCCGCAAGGCGCCCCCCGCGATTCAGCGGGCGTTGACCTGTAATCCCCGCACCGCCGGCGCGACCAAGCCGGCATGACGATCCGCCTTCTGCTCGCCGGCCTGTTGCTGTGTGCCACCGTGGGCGCCCGGGCGGCCGAGCCGGCTGCAGCGGCCGCCTTCTCCGGCGCCACGCTGGACGGTCAGCGTTACGAACTGGCTGCGCGCCGCGACCGCGTGGTCATGGTGGTGCTGTGGCGCAGCGACTGCCCGGTGTGCCTGGACAAGCTGCCCGAATTGCGCGCCAACGCCCAGGGCTGGATGAAGGCCCCCTTCGACCTCGTGCTCATCAACCTGGACGCCGGGCCGGCCGACGCGGAGGCCTACGAGCGCGTGCGCCGCACCGTGGCGCCCGGGGAGCAGGGGATCTACAGCTTCTGGCACGGCCAGATGCAGCCGCCGGTCGCCTGGCGAACCGGCGACAAGCTGCCGCAGACGCTGATCATCGACCGTGAAGGCCGGCTGGCGGCGCGCCACCTGGGGCGCATACCGCCGGAAGCCTGGAACCAGGTGGCGGACCTGCTGCCTTGAACCAGGCGCAGGCCCGCGGGACCGCCCGAGTTACAGGCGTTCGAACACCGTGGCGATGCCCTGCCCGCCGCCGATGCACATCGTCACCAGCGCGTAGCGCTTGCCGGTGCGCTGCAGCTCGTAGATGGCCTTGGTGGCCAGGAAGGCGCCCGAGCAGCCGATGGGGTGGCCCAAGGCGATGGCGCCGCCGTTGGGGTTGACCTTGCTCATGTCCAGCTCCAGCCCGCGCGCCACGGCGATGGCCTGGGCCGCGAAGGCTTCGTTGCTCTCGATGACGTCCATCTGGTCCAGCGTCAGGCCGGCCTTCTTCAGCGCCAGCTTGGTGGCCGGGATCGGGCCTTCACCCATCACGTCGTTGGGCACGCCGGCGATGGCGTAGCTCACCAGGCGCGCCATCGGCTTGTGGCCGGCGGCAGCGGCCACGGCGGCGTCAGCCAGCACGAAGAAGGCGGCGCCGTCGTTGATGCCGCTGGCGTTGCCGGCGGTCACCGAGCCGCCTTCCTTCTTGAAGGCGGGCTTCAGCTTGGCCAGGCTCTCCAGCGTGGTGTCGGGCTTCACGTGCTCGTCGGTGTCGAACACCACCTCGCCCTTGCGGGTCTTCTTGGTGATGGGGACGATCTGGCTCTTGAAGCGGCCCTCGGCGATGGCTGCGGCGGCCTTGCGGTGCGAGTCGACGGCCAGCTGGTCCTGCTCTTCGCGGGTGATGCCCCACTTGGTGACCAGGTTTTCAGCAGTGACGCCCATGTGGCCGACGCCGAAGGGGTCGGTCAGCGCAGCGACCATGGCATCGATGAGCTTGGTGTCGCCCATGCGCGCGCCGCTGCGCATGGCGGTGCTGAGGTAGGCGCCGCGGGACATCACTTCGACGCCACCGCCGATGCCGTAGTCGCAGTCGCCCAGCAGGATGTTCTGCCCCGTGGTGACGATGCCCTGCAGGCCCGAGCTGCACAGCCGGTTCACGGCCATGGCCACGCTGTCCATCGGCAGGCCGGCCTGGATGGCGGCCACGCGCGCCACATAGGGGTAGCGGCTCTCGGTGGGAACGCAGTTGCCCACCGTCACGTAGTTGATGGCCTTCGGGTCCACGCCCGAACGCTCCACCGCCGCCTTCATCACGGTGCCGGCGAGTTCCGCCGGCTCGATGTCGGCCAGCGAGCCGGCAAAGGTACCGATCGCCGAACGCGCTGCGCCCAGCACCACCACGTCACGCTTGCTCATCGAAGTCTCCTGCTGTTGGCCCGGTTGAGGGGTGGGCCGGAATGGAAGTATGAAACAGATCGCAGTGGGCCCGCCGCGGCTGGCTGGCGCCTTACGCCCCAGCGGGCCTCTCGGCGCCCGCGCCCTGCAGCAGTTGCGCCACCACCGCGATGGCGATGACCTCGGGCGCCTTGCCGGCGATGCCCGGCAGCCCGATGGGGCAGGCCATGCGTGCCAGCCGCTCGGGCGGCACGCCGCGCGCGGCCAGCCGGTGCTCGAAGCGCGCGCGCTTGGTGGCCGAGCCGATGAGGCCGAACCACGCCACGTCGTCGCGCGCCAGCACGGCCTGCGCGATCGCCAGGTCCAGGTCGTGGCTGTGCGTCAGCACGAGGTAGTGGCAGCCGGGCGGGGCGGCGGCCACCTCGGCTTCGACGGGTTCGACGCAGACGCGCTGGATGTGCGGTGGCAACACGTCGCCGGGAAACTCGGTTTCCCGCTCGTCGATCCACCACACGCGGCACGGCAGCGGCGCGAGCAGGCGGACGATGGCGCGGCCCACATGGCCGGCGCCGTAGAGCTGCAGCTGGAAGCGCGGCGGCTCCACGGGCCACAGCCCAGGATCGTCGGCAGCCAGCGGCGTGAAGCGCAGGTCCAGCGTGCCGCCGCAGCACTGGCCCAGCGTGGGGCCCAGCGCGATGTGCCGCTGCACCGTGCCGCCGCCCTCGGCCAGCAGCCGGCGCGCGTCGGCGATGGCCTGCAGTTCCAGGTGGCCGCCGCCGATGGTGCCCAGCACGGCATCGGCCACCACCAGCATGCGCGTGCCGGCCTCGCGGGGCACCGAGCCGCGCGTGGCCACCACGGCCACCACCACGGCCGGCCGGCCGGCGGCGCGCCAGCGCAGCGCTTCGTCGCGCAGCGCGGCCGCGTTCACGCCGCCTGCACCGCCGTGATGGCGCGCAGGATGGCCTCCGGCGTGGCCGGCGCCGCCAGCGGCGGGTTCACGCGGTGGCCGCCGACGGCCGACACCGCGTCGCGGATCGCCAGGAACACCGAGAACGGCAGCAGCAGCGGCGGCTCGCCCACGGCCTTGCTGCGATGGATGCTGTCCTGCACGTTGTCGCGGTCGAAGAGCTTCACGCGGAAGTCGGCCGGGCAGTCGTTGGCGGTCGGGATCTTGTAGGTGCTGGGCGCGTGCGTGAGCAAGAGGCCGGTCTTGGGGTGCCACACCAGCTCTTCCATCGTCAGCCAGCCCATGCCCTGGATGAAGGCGCCCTCCACCTGGCCGATGTCGATGGCCGGGTTCAGCGAGCGGCCGGCGTCGTGCAGCACGTCGGCGCGCAGCAGCTTCCATTCGCCGGTGAGCGTGTCCACCAGCACCTCGCTGCAGGCCGCGCCGTAGGCGAAGTA
>JAEUPH010000352.1 GCA_016790395.1 Rubrivivax sp.
CCGAGAGGTTGTGCTTCGTCCCGCGCACGTCGCTGATGCGCTGCGCATCGGCCATGGGCAGCGGCAGGGCCAGCGCGATCAGCAGCCCGGTGAAGAGCGTGAGCAGCCGCGCGCCCATCACCCGCCCCCCAGGAACTGGAACAGCACGATGCGGCCATTGAACATGTCGGCCACGTGCACGCGGTTGCGGGCGTCCACCCACACGCCGGCTGGCAGGTAGAAGCGGCCCGTGGCCGTGCCGGTGCCGCCGATGGGCAGCAGGAACTCGCCGGCACTGCTGAACACGAGCAGGCTGTCGTGGTAGCTCTCCACCACGTAGACGTTGCCCTCGCCGTCCACGCCCACGCCCTTGGGACGCACGAGGTTGCCCACCACCGCGCCGGGCTTGCCCAGCGGTGGGCGGCGGAGACGGCCTTCACCGTCGAACACCTGCACGCGGTGGTTCATGGTGTCGGTGACGTAGAGCTCGCCCTGCGCCCAGGCCAGGTGGCTGGGGTAGTTGAATTCACCGTCCCCCGTGCCGCGACGGCCCAGCGTGCGCACGAGCGTGCCTTGCGCGTCGAAGACCTTGATGTCGTGCGCGTAGGTGTCGGCCACGTAGAGCTGGCCGCGCTCGGGGTCGCGCGCCAGGCCCGTGGGCCGCTGCAGGCGGCCGGCGCCCCAGGTGCCCAGCGGCGTGCCGTCCGGTCCCAGCACGAACACGGCGCCCAGTTCGGCATCGCTGACGAACACGCGGCCCGCCCCCACGGCCACGCCGGCCGGGGCCACGAAACGGCGCAGCGCATCCGCCTGCTCCCACAGTTGCAGTTCACCCGCCTTCTCATCGAACACGAACACGGCCTGGCGGCTGCCGTCGGCCACGTACAGGCGGCCGGCGTCGTCGCCGATCAGCGCGCCGGGGCGCTGCAGCACGCGGGGCGGTTGCGAGCTGCCGTCGAGGCCGGCGATCCAGCGGCCCAGGCGCGCCAGCGCCGACGGTGCATCGCCCTCCTGGCGAAAGTTCGGTTCGCCCACCAGCGTGCCGGCATAGGCGTAGCGCGGCACCTCGGGCGCGGGCGGCCAGGTCAGGCGCGGGCCTTCGGGCGCGTCGGCCAGCCCGTAGTGCAGGCGACCGCGCACGATGTCGCTGCTGGCGCAACCCGTCAGCAGCAGCAGGAGCAGCAGCGCGGCCAGCGGCTTCATGGCGGCGCCTCCCGCGGCAGCTCGTGCGCGAAGGAGTGCAGCACCACGGCGCCGGCCAGTGCGTCGGCCACGGCCAGCGTCATCTCGTCCGCCGCGATGCCGCCGATCTGCTGCACGCCGAGCTCGGCCGCCGACCATCGCTGCACCTCACCGCCGGCGGCCAGGCGCACGATGCTGGCGTCCTGCGCCTCGTGCACGTAGATGCGGCCCAGGCGGTCCAGCGCCACGGCCTGCGGCTGGCGCAGCTGCCCGCGCCCCAGGGTCTGCAGCACGCGGCCTTCGCGCGAGACGCGGTGCACCACGCCGCGCAGGCGGTCCAGCACCACCACGCCGTCGCGGCCCGCAGCGAGGGCGTCGACGCCGCTGATGCGCTGCCCGCCCTCGGCCTCGGGCGCGATCTGCCGCACCACGCCGCCCACGCCGCGGTGCTCGGACCAGGCCGCGCCCACGGCGTCGGCCACCAGCAGCGTGAAGCCGTCTTCGGCCAGCGCGATGGCCGCGGGCGCACCGCCGGCGATGCCGACGCGCAGCGTCTGCAGCAGCCGCGCGTCACGGCCGAAGCGCAGCACCTGTCGCGTGAAGGGGTCCAGCACCCAGGCCGAGAGGTCCGGCCCCAGCGCCAGCGCCGTCTGGCGCCCGACGGGCGCGCCGGCGATGCCGGTGACGTGCAGGCCATAGGCATCCGCACGCCACAGGCGGCCGCTGCCGGCATCGGCCACCAGCAGGTCGGTGCCGCGCAGCGCCAGCGCCGCCGGCGCCAGCCAGCGCACGAACTGCCCGCTGCCGGCCGGCAGCGGCAGACCGGGGCGCACCGGCGGCGGCAGCCCGCCGGCCAGCACCGGTGCCAGGAAGCCGCCCTGCAGCGTGCGCAGACGCTGCGGCTGGCCCGGCGGTGGCGGTGGGCCCACAGGCGCGTCGGCCGCGCAGCCCGCGAACACGCCCAGACCGGCGGCCAGCAGCGTGCGCCGGTGCAGGCCGCTCACCACCGCCCCGGCCCCGAGGTCTGAGCGCCGCCCACGATGCCCGGCGGCGTTCGCGGCAGCGCGGAGTGGCACAGGTCGCAGCGCTCCGGCCCCCAGGCGATGCGTTCGTTGTGGCACATGCCGCAGAAGCGGCCGTCGACGATGTCGGCCATGCGCACGTCGTTGCTGCCGGCCCGCATCTGGAAGCCCAGCTCCTGGTGGCACACCTTGCAGCGGAAGCGGATGCGGTGGAACCAGTGCGGGAAGACGACGGGGCGCACGCCGGCGGCGTCGGAGCGGCGGTTGAGCACCACGTCGCCGTACTCGGCCTGCAGCGCGCCGGGCAGCATCGCCAGCGCGAACACCAGGCAGACCGCCGAGGGCTTCATCGGAGCAGCACCGCGCGCGGCACGGCGCTGTTGGGCACGCTGTGGCAGCGGTTGCATTCCGTCAGCGGGAAAGCCACGGCGCCATGGCACAGGCCGCACTGCTCGCCATTGAGGATGGCCAGCATGCTGAACTTGTTGGCGCCGGCCTGGGCCTTGAACAGATGG
>JAEUPH010000038.1 GCA_016790395.1 Rubrivivax sp.
TTCCAGCGCGATGACGCTGCCGGCCAGCGCCGTGCTGCTGCGCGACGGTTTCGCCTATGTCTTCAGGCTGGGCGCCGACCAGAAGGTGGCCCGGGTCAAGGTGAACGTGGGCCGCCGTGTCGGCGACCGCATCGAGATCACCGGCGGCCTGGACGCCGGTGCACGTGTCGTCTCCAGCGGCGCCGGCTTCCTGGCCGACGGCGACCTGGTGCGTGTGGTCGACGCGCCCAAACCCTGAACCGCGGGAGCGCCGCCATGAACGTCTCCGCCTGGTGCATCCGCAACCCGATCCCCTCGGTGATGCTCTTCGTGCTGCTCAGCGTGCTGGGCCTGATGGGCTTCAAGGGCATGAAGGTCCAGCAGTTCCCGGACATCGACCTGCCGATGATCACGGTCAACGCCAGCCTGCCCGGCGCCGCGCCGGCGCAGCTGGAGACCGAGGTGGCCCGACGGCTGGAAAACGCCGTGGCTTCGCTGCAGGGTCTGAAGAACATCTACACCAAGGTGCAGGACGGCATGGTGATCCTCACCGTGGAGTTCCGCCTGGAGAAGCCCACGCAGGAGGCGCTGGACGACGTGCGCGCGGCCGTGCAGCGCGTGCGCAGCAACCTGCCGGCCGAACTGCGCGACCCGGTGGTGGCCAAGGTCGACCTGGCCGGCTCGCCCATCCTCACCTACACCGTCGCTTCGTCCAAGCTGGACGACGAGGCGCTGTCCTGGTTCGTCGACAACGAGGCCACCAAGGCCGTGCTCGCGGTGCGCGGTGTGGGCTCGGTGGCGCGCGTGGGCGGCGTCACGCGCGAGGTGCGCGTCGAGCTGGACCCGGCGCGCCTGCTGGCGCTGAACGCCACGGCGGCCGACGTGTCGCGCCAGCTGCGCGCCACGCAGCAGGAAGCCAGCGGTGGCCGCGCCGACGTTGGCGGCGTGGAGCAGAGCGTGCGCGCCATCGCCAGTTTGCAGAGTGCGGACGAGCTGGCGCGCATGGAGATCGCCCTGAGCGACGGCCGCCGCGTGCGGCTGGATCAGATTGCCAGCGTCAGCGACACCGTGGCCGAGCAGCGCAGCGGCGCCACGCTCAACGGCAAGCCGGTCGTCGCCTTCGAGGTGGTGCGCTCGCGCGGCGCTGGCGAGACCGATGTCGCTGACGGCGTGCGCGCCGCGCTGCAGCAGCTGCGCGAGCGCCACCCCGACGTGCAGATCACCGAGGCCTTCAACTTCGTCGACCCCGTGGTGGAGAACTTCCACGGCTCCATGTACCTGCTGCTGGAAGGCGCGGTGCTGGCGGTGATCGTCGTCTTCCTGTTCCTGCGCGACTGGCGCGCCACGCTGGTGGCGGCCACGGCGCTGCCGCTGTCGGTGCTGCCGGCTTTCGCCGTGATGCACTTCATGTTCGGCTTCTCGCTGAATGTCGTCACGCTGCTGAGCCTGAGCCTGGTGGTGGGCATCCTGGTGGACGACGCCATCGTCGAGATCGAGAACATCATGCGCCACCTGCGCATGGGCAAGACGCCCTTCGAGGCGGCGATGGAGGCGGCCGACGAGATCGGCCTGGCGGTGATCGCCACCACCTTCACGCTGATCGCCGTGTTCCTGCCCACCGCCTTCATGGCCGGCGTGGCGGGCAAGTTCTTCGTGCAGTTCGGCTGGACGGCGGCCATCGCCGTGTTCTTCAGCCTCGTGGTGGCGCGCATGCTCACGCCCATGATGGCGGCCTACATCCTCAAGCCGCCGAAGCACGAGCACCGCGAGCCCGGCTGGATGACGCACTACCTCGGCTGGGCCCGCTGGTGCCTGAAACACCGCATCCTGACCACGCTGGCCACCGTGGTGTTCTTCTTCGGCTCCTTCGCGCTGATACCCCTGATGCAGGTGGGCTTCATGCCGCCGGACGATCTGAGCCAGACCCAGGTGACGGTGACGCTGCCGCCCGGTGCCACCTACGCGCAGACCGCCGCGGCGGCCGAGCAGGCGCGCGTCATCGTGGCGCGCAATCCGCACGTCAAGCTGGTCTACACGGCCGTGGGCGGTGGCAGCACCGGCAGCAACGCCTTCGACCCCGGCGGCAGCCTGGCCGACGTGCGCAAGGCCACGCTGACCCTGAACATGACGCCGCGCGGCGAACGCGGTGGCGTCACCAAGCAGCAGGTGGAGTCGCAGCTGCGTGAGGCGCTGGCCCAGCTGCCGGGTGCGCGCGTGAACGTCGGCTTCGGGCAGAGTTCCGAGAAGTACGTGCTGGTGCTGGCCGGCGAGGACGGCGCCACGCTCGCCGCGCATGCGGCGGTGGTGGAGCGCGAGCTGCGCAGCATCCCCGGCATCGGCGCCGTGACCTCCAGTTCCAGCCTGGTGCGGCCCGAGCTGATCGTGCGGCCCGACCCCGCGCGCGCCGCCGACCTGGGCGTGAGCACGGCGGCCATCGCCGACACGCTGCGCATCGCCACCGCGGGCGACTACGACCAGAGCCTGGCGAAGATGAACCTCAGCCAGCGTCAGGTGCCCATCGTCGTGCGCCTGCCGGCCGAGGCCCGCACCGACCTCGCGCTGCTGTCGCGCCTGCCCGTCCCGGGCAAGGCCGGGCCGGTGCCGCTGTCGAACGTCGCCACGCTGGCCATCGACAGCGGGCCGGCGCAGATCGACCGCTTCAACCGCCTGCGCAACGTCAACTTCGAGATCGAGCTGAACCAGCAGCCCTTGGGCGAGGTGAAGGCGGCGGCGCTGGCGCTGCCCAGCCTGAAGAGCCTGCCGCCGGGCGTGACGCAGACGGAAGTGGGCGACGCCGAGGCCATGGCCGAGCTCTTCGACAGCTTCGGCCTGGCCATGCTGACGGGCGTGCTGTGCATCTACATCGTGCTGGTGCTGCTGTTCAAGGATTTCGTGCAGCCAGCCACCATCCTGGGGGCCCTGGTGCTTTCGGTGCCGGGAGCCTTCCTGGCGCTGTACGTCACGGGCACGGCCATCAGCATGCCCAGCATGATCGGCCTCATCATGCTCATGGGCATCGCCACGAAGAACTCCATCCTGCTGGTGGACTACGTCATCCTGGCGCGGCGTGAACATGGCCTCAAGCGCTTCGAAGCCGTGCTGGATGCCTGCCTGAAGCGGGCGCGGCCGATCATCATGACCACCATCGCCATGGCGGCTGGCATGCTGCCGATCGCCATCGGCTTCGGAACCGATCCGAGTTTCCGGGCTCCCATGGCCATCGTCGTCATCGGCGGCCTCATCACCTCCACCTTCCTCAGCCTGCTCGTGATTCCCGTCCTCTACACCTACGTCGACGACGCCATCCAGCTGCTCGGCCGCCTGCGGCGGCGCAAGCCTGCAGCGCAGGAGGCCGCAGCTTGAGCCCCTGCAGCCGCCGCCGTGCGCTGAAGTTCGGCGCCGCCGCTGCGCTGGGCCTGGCGCTGCCGCGCCTGCGCGCCGAGGGCCAGCCGCAGCGCGTCGAAGGCTTCGACCTCGACGGCCATGACGCACGCCGTGACCGCGGCGTGCCCGTGCGCCTGTACCTGCCCGCGCAGACCACGCCCGTCCCGCTGGTGGTGTTCTCGCACGGACTGGGCGGCTCGCGCTTCGGCTACAGCTGGTTCGGCCGCCACATGGCGGAGCAGGGCATCGCCAGCCTGCACGTTCAGCACGTGGGCAGCGACCGCCAGCTGTGGCAAGGCTCGGCACTCGGCCTGGTGGGGCGGTTGCAGGCTGCCGCGCAGGACAAGGAGGCCATCGCCCGCGTGCAGGACCTGCGCTTCGCGCTGGACGAACTGCTGGCAGGCCCGCTGGGCGTGCGCATCGACGCCCGGCGCATGCTCGCCGCCGGGCACAGCTACGGCGCCAACACCACGCTGCTGGCCACGGGCGCACGCGTGCCGCGCGAGGGCGGCGTGATCGAGCTGCGCGACACCCGGCTGCGCGCCGCCATCGTGATGTCGGCGCCACCCTTCTACGGCGAAGGCGACCCCAGGACCATCCTGTCCCATGTCACCGTCCCCAGCCTGCACGTCACCTGCACCGAGGACGTGATCCGCATCCCCGGCTACTGGAGCGGCGTGGACGACCGCCTCAAGGTCTTCGACGCCATCGGCAGCCCGCGCAAGTGGCTGGCCGTGTACGAGGGCGGCTCGCACAGCATGTTCACCGACCGCACGCAGACCGGGGGCGCGACGCTGAACCCTCAGGTCAAGGCCGCCACACAGACGCTGGCCATGGCCTTCGTGCGCCAGGTGTTCGAGGGTGATGAGACGGCGCTGGCCTCGTGGCCGCGCCAGCATGCGGCCTTGCTGGCGCGTTTCCAGCCCGCCGGCGCCTGAGCGGCGCCGCCTGTCTTCAGGCCCCCTGCGGCAGGCTCTTCCGCCGGCGCAGCACCAGCAGCGCCGCACCGCCCAGCAGCAGCCAGGCGGGCGTGGGTTCAGGCACGGCGCTCACGAGGCTGAAGCGGTCCAGGTTGTAGGAGACGTTGGTCGTGGCGTTGGACCGGTTGATCAGGAACACGATGCCGTCGACCTGGGCGAAATTGAAGGGGTCGCTCGCCGTGAAGGGCAGGATCACGTCCATCGTGCCGCCGGCCACGGCGGGGGCCTGATTGACCGCCGCCGTGGTGTAGTACAGCGGGGTCACCGGGTCCAGCGGCGCGTGGGTGTACATCACGGCGATGACGTTCAGCACGTCGGACACGCCGGTGAATTCGAAGCGGAAGGCGTTGTAGGGCGTGAGATCCAGCCCCAGCAGCGGCCCGCCGACGTTGGGGTCGCCGGTCGGCCGCGTGAAAGCGCCGTAGCTCACCAGCACTTCGGTGCGGGCGCCGACGCCGGTGCTGCTGCTGAGCGAGCCGTTGCCCACGGCCAGCGCGGCGATGCTGTTCAAGGGGTTGAAGTAGTTGTGGTGGTAGACGCCCCGCACGCCACCCGGCACGGTGGCCGTGAACTGGTTCAGGCTCTCTTCGCCCACGCCGACCAGCACGCTGACGGCGGCCGGGGCCGGCGCGGAGAAGTCGTCGACCACGAGGGTCTGCGCTGCGGCCGGCAACGCGGCCAGGGCGCCCAGCGCCAGCACGAAGCTCGTACCAAGGCGCCGCAGGGCCAGGAACTGACGGTGGAACATGGATCGGGCTCCCGGTTGACACCCACGGTGTCCGATCGCATTGAGCCACGCCCGGCGCCGCCATGCCACCCCTATCGTGAGTGGGTGCGGCCCTGGACCGTCAGGGAGAACCCTTGACCACCGCATAGCGCGCCAGCGTCTTCTCGCGTGCCACCGCGTGGTCCACCACCGGCATCGGGTAGTCCTTGCCCAGTTCGACGCCCGCCGCCGCCAGGTCCACCGGCCGTGCCTGCCAAGGGGCGTGGATCAGCGCGTCGGGCAGCTTCGCCAGCTGCGGCAGGTAGCGGCGGATGAAGCGGCCCTGGGGGTCGAACTTCTCGCTCTGGCTCACCGGGTTGAAGATGCGGAAGTAGGGCTGGGCGTCGCAGCCCGTCGACGCCGCCCATTGCCAGCCGCCATTGTTGGCGGCGAGGTCGAAGTCGTTGAGGTGCTGCGCGAAGTAGGCTTCGCCGCGCTTCCAGTCGATGCCCAGATCCTTGGTGAGGAAGCTGGCCACCACCATGCGCAGACGGTTGTGCATGTAGCCGGTCTGGTTGATCTGGTGCATGGCGGCGTCCACCAGCGGGTAGCCGGTGCGGCCTTCGCACCAGGCCGCGAACAGGGCCTCGGCGTGCTTGCCGTGTTCCCACTTGATGCGGTCGTACTCCGGCTTGAAGGCGTGGCCCACGACGCGCGGGTGGTGGTGCAGGATCTGGTGGTAGAAGTCGCGCCAGACCAGCTCCGACAGCCACACCTCGGCGCCGCGCGAGCCGCCCTCGCGGCGGTCCATCGCCAGACGCGCCAGGCGCCGGATGGACACCGTGCCGAAGCGCAGGTGCGTGCTGAGGTAGCTGGGGCCCTTGATGGCCGGGAAGTCGCGCGTCTCGTGGTAGTCGTCGATGCGGCCCAGGAAGTCGTCCAGCAGCTCGGACGCGCCCGAGGGCCCGCTGGGCAGGCGCAACTGGTGCAGGTTCGTGCGCTGGAAGCCGATGTCCTCCAGCGCCGGCACGCCCGTCTCGCCGGCCGGCCGCGGCGCCAGAGCGCCGGCGTGGTGGGCCACCGGGTAGGCCTTCAGGAAGAAGGCATCGCACTTCTTCAGCCAGGCGTTCTTGTAGGGCGTGAAAACGGAGAACGGCCCGCCGCCCTGGGTGAGGACCTCGCTGCGCTCGAAGATGACGTGGTCCTTGGCGGTGTGCAGCAGGACGCCGGCGTCGGCCAGGCGGCCGCGCACGCGGGCGTCGCGGGCCAGTGCGGCGGGTTCGTCGTCGTGGTTGGCATAGACCGCCTGCACGCCCAGGCGGGCCGCCAGCGCGGGGATCTCGATGTCGGCGCGGCCGTGGCGCACGATGAGGCCGGCGCCGTCGGTGCCGTGGGACGCGGCCAGGGCACGAAGCTCGGCATCCACGCCCACCAGGCTGTCGCGGATGAACTCCACGCGACGGTCGGCCTTCCCGCCCAGGTTCAGCAGGGCGTCCAGGATCTCGGTGTCGAAGACGAAGGCGCACCACACCTGCCGCGCGGACCTGAGCGCGTGGTGGAGCGCGGCGTGGTCGTCGACACGCAGGTCGCGCCGCAGCCAGACCAGCGCGCGGTCCAGCGGCTTGTTCGTGGGGGCGTGCGAGGTCCGGGTCACGGTGCGAGTGTGCCCCGGGAATAGAATTCGAGCATGCCTGCCGGCGACCGCATCGACCTCACCAACCAGTTCCTGATCGCCATGCCCGGCATGGCCGACGACACCTTTGCCGGCAGCGTGGTCTACCTCTGCGAGCACAACGAGAAGGGTGCCCTGGGCCTGGTCATCAACAAGCCCATCGACATCACGCTGAAGAACCTGTTCGAGAAGGTCGAGCTGGCGCTGAGCGGCGGCGATCTGGCCGAGCAGCCCGTGTTCTTCGGCGGCCCGGTGCAGACCGAGCGCGGCTTCGTGCTGCACGACGCCCTGGAGGGTGGCCCCAGCCCCTACAACAGCACGCTCACCGTGCCTGGCGGCTTGGCCATGACGACCAGCAAGGACGTCCTGGAAGCCCTGGCCGATGGCGCCGGCCCGAAGCGCGTGCTGGTCACCCTGGGCTACAGCGGCTGGGGCGCCGGCCAGCTGGAAGACGAGATCGGCCGCAACGGCTGGCTCACCGTGGGCGCCGACCCGGCCATCATCTTCGACACCCCGGTGGAAAAGCGCTACGCCAGCGCCGTGGCGCTGCTGGGCATCGACCCGCGCATGCTGTCCCAAGAGGCTGGGCATGCTTGAGCCCGGGGCTCGCGCCGCCGCTCGCCGCACGCTCAGCTTTCTGTCATTCGATTTCGGCACGCGCCGCGTGGGCGTGGCCAGCGGCAACACGCTGCTGAGGAGCGCCACGCCGATGAAGACGCTGGCGGTGGAAGGTGACGCGCGCTTTGTTGCCATCGAGGCGCTGATCCGCGAATGGCAGCCCGATGCGCTGGTGGTCGGCGTGCCCTTCCACCCCGACGGCGCCGAGCACGAGAACACCCGTCGCGCGCGCCGCTTCGCGCGCCAGCTGCACGGCCGCTTCAGGCTGCCGGTGCACGAGGTGGACGAGCGCTACACCACCACCGAGGCGCTGGCCGACGGGGCGAAAGACGCCGACGCCGCGGCCGCCGCCATCATCCTCAACCAGTACCTGCAAGCCTTGCCGGAAGCCCACGATGCTGCAGCTTGACGCCGAAAGCCTCTACGCCGAGTTGCGCCAGGGCGTGACCCATCTCCTGCAGCCCGAATCGGTGCTGGTGGGCATCTGGAGCGGCGGCGCCTGGCTCGCCGAACGCCTGCAGCGCGACCTGGCCCGCCCCGGGGGCGACAAGGGCTTCGGCGTCATCAGCAGCACGCTGCACCGCGACGACTTCTCCGAACGCGGTCTGTCTGGCGGCACCGACGCCACGCGACTGCCGTTTCCCATCGACGGCGCGCACATCGTGCTCATCGACGACGTGCTCTACACCGGCCGCACCATCCGCGCCGTGGTCAACGAACTCTTCGACTTCGGCCGCCCGGCCAGCGTGACGCTGGCGGTGCTGGTGGACCGTGGCGGGCGCGAGATGCCCGTGGCCGCCGCCTTCGCCGCCGCCAAGATCGTGCTGCCCGCCGCGCAGCGCCTGTCCCTGGCGCGCGACGAGGCCGGCCGCTTCAGCTTCGCCGTCGAGGAATCTTCCTGATGCACCGCGCCGCAGGCGAGAACCATGCTTAACCGACGAAACCCCCAGCTCAACAGCCATGGCGAGCTGATCCACCTGCTCACCATCGAAGGCCTGCCCAAGGCCGTGCTGACGCAGATCCTGGACACTGCCGGCACCTTCCTCAGCGTCAACGACCGCGACGTGAAGAAGGTGCCGCTGCTGCGCGGCAAGAGCGTGTTCAACCTGTTCTTCGAGAACAGCACGCGCACGCGCACCACGTTCGAGATCGCGGCCAAGCGGCTCAGTGCCGACGTCATCAACCTCGACATCGCCAAGAGCAGCACGGCCAAGGGCGAAAGCCTGCTGGACACCATCGCCAACCTCTCGGCGATGCACGCCGACATGTTCATCGTGCGCCATGCCGAGAGTGGCGCGCCCTACCTCATCGCCCAGCACGTGGCACCGCACGTGCACGTGGTCAACGCCGGCGACGGCCGCCACGCGCACCCGACGCAGGGGCTGCTGGACATGTACACCATCCGCCACTACAAGCGCGACTTCACGAACCTCAGCGTGGCCATCGTCGGCGACATCGTGCACTCGCGCGTGGCGCGCAGCGACATCCACGCCTTGACGACGCTCGGGGTCCCGGACATCCGCGCCGTCGGCCCCAAGACCCTGGTGCCCGGCGACCTGGCCGGCATGGGCGTGCGCGTGTGCCACGACATGGCCGAGGGCATCAAGGACGCCGACGTGATCATCATGCTGCGCCTGCAGAACGAGCGCATGAGCGGCGCGCTGCTGCCCAGCGCCGGCGAGTACTTCAAGAGCTACGGCCTCACGCCCGAGAAGCTGGCGCTGGCCAAGCCCGACGCCATCGTCATGCACCCGGGGCCGATCAACCGCGGCGTGGAGATCGAGTCCACCGTGGCCGACGGCACGCACAGCGTGATCCTGCCGCAGGTGACCTTCGGCATCGCGGTGCGCATGGCGGTCATGTCGACCATCGCGGGGAACCAAGCGTGAAGCTGCTCATCAAGAACGGCCGGGTGATCGACCCGGCCTCCGGCCGCGACGAGATCGCCGACGTGGCCATCGCCGCCGGCCGCATCGTCGCCATCGGCGGCGTGCGCGACTTCGGCGCCGAACGCACCCTCGACGCCACGGGCCTCGTCGTCGCCCCGGGCCTGGTCGACCTCGCCGCGCGCCTGCGCGAGCCCGGGCAGGAGCACGAAGGCATGCTGGAAAGCGAGCTCGCTGCGGCGGCGGCCGGTGGTGTCACCAGCCTCGTCTGCCCGCCCGACACCGACCCCGTGCTCGACGAGCCGGGCCTGGTGGAGATGCTCAAGTTCCGCGCGCGCAAGCTGAGCCGCTGCCGCGTGTTCCCGCTGGGCGCGCTGACGCGCCGGCTGGAAGGCGCCACGCTCACCGAGATGGCCGAACTCACCGAGGCCGGCTGCATCGGCTTCACGCAGGCCGAGCGCCCGATGAAGGACAACCAGGTGCTGATGCGTGCGCTGCAGTACGCCGCCACCTTCGGCTACACGGTGTGGCTGCGCCCCAGCGACGCCGGGCTCTCGGGCGGCGTGGCGGCCTCGGGCGCCGTGGCGACGCGGTTGGGTCTGTCCGGCCTGCCGGTGGCGGCCGAGACCGTGGCGCTGCACACCATCTTCGAACTGCAACGCGCCACCGGCGCGCGCGTGCACCTGTGCCGCCTGTCCAGCGCCGCCGGGGTGGCGCTGCTGCGTGCCGCCAAGGCCGAGGGCCTGCCGGTGACGGCCGACGTCAACATCAACTCGCTGCACCTCACCGACGTCGACATCGGCTACTTCAACCCCGACATGCGCCTGGTGCCGCCGCTGCGCCAGGGGCCGGACCGCGACGCCCTGCGCACCGCGCTGGCCGACGGCACGATCGACGCGCTGGTGTCCGACCACGACCCCGTGGCCGACGACATGAAGAACCTGCCCTTCGGCGAGGCCGAGCCCGGCGCCACCGGGCTGGAACTGCTGCTGAGCCTGGCGCTGCGCTGGGGCCGCGACAGCGGCGTGCCGCTGGCGGCCACGCTGGCGCGCGTCACCCACGCGCCGGTGCGCGTGCTGGGCGACGCCTTGGGCTCGCTGGCCAGCAGCGCCGGCCGCCTGGTGGAAGGGGGCGTGGCCGATGTCTGCGTCTTCGACGCCCAAGAGGAATGGACGGTGACGCCGGCCGCGCTGGCCAGCCAGGGCAAGCACACGCCCTTTTCCTTCGTGTCCACCGGCATGGCGCTGCCCGGCCGCGTGCGCGCCACGCTGGTGGCCGGCACGGTGGCCTACGAGGCCCGACCGGCCGGCTGATGCAGGCGCTGGTCGCCGTCTGGCGCATCACCCGTTCCGCGCTGCACGTGCTGCACGGCGCGTTGCTGATGACGCGCTTCGGCGCCATGTCCGCGGCGCAGCGCCATGACTACATCCGCTGGTGGTCGGCCGGCTTGCTGCGCTGCATGGGGCTGACGCTGGAAGTGAAGGGCACGGCGCGCCCCGGTGCCACGCTGGTGGTGGCCAACCACGTGTCCTGGCTGGACATCGCCGCCATCCACGCGGCGCTGCCGCACGTGCGCTTCGTCAGCAAGGCCGACGTGCTGCACTGGCCGCTGCTGGGCTGGCTGATCAGGAGCGCCGGCACGCTGTTCATCGAGCGCGAACGCAAGCGCGATGCCTTGCGCGTGGTGCACGCCATGGCCGAGGCGCTTCAGGCCGGCGACGCCGTGGCCGTGTTCCCCGAAGGCACCACGGGCGCGGGCCCGCAGCCGCTGCCCTTCCACGCCAACCTGTTGCAGGCGGCGGTGGCCACGGCCACGCCGGTGCAGCCCGTGGCACTGCGCTTTTCCGACCCGGCCGCGCCCTTCAGCGACGCCGTGGTCTTCGTGGGCGAGACCACGCTGCTGCAGAGCCTGTGGCGCGTGGCCTCGGCGCGCGGCCTGCGCGCGCACGTGCGTGTGCTGCCGCCCATGGCCAGCGCCCATGCCGACCGGCGCGCGCTGGCCGAACACCTGCGCGAGACCATCGCGGCGGAGCTGCCCGCGTGAGTGCCCCGCACGTGCTGGCCTTCGACGACGAGGCGCCGCTGGCCACGGCGCTGGCGGCCGCGCTGGGCGGCGGCGTCGACACCATCGCCCGCCACCGCTTCCCCGACGGCGAGACGCGGCTGCGACTGCCGGCCGCACTGCCCGCGAACGTGGTGCTGCTGCGCGGCCTGCAGGACCCGAACGCCAAGCTCACCGAACTGCTGCTGGCCGCCGGCGGCGCGCGCGAGCTGGGCGCGCAGCGCCTGGTGCTGGTCAGCCCCTACCTGGCCTACATGCGTCAGGACATGGCCTTCACGCCGGGCGAGGTGGTCAGCCAGCGTGTGCTGGGCGGGCTGCTGGCCGGGGCCTTCGACGCCGTGATCACGGTGGACCCGCACCTGCACCGCGTCAGAACGCTCGACGAGGTGTTGCCCGGCCGGCGGGGCATCGCGCTGTCGGCGGCACCGCTGCTGGGCGCCTGGGTGGCGGCGCGGGTGCCCGGTGCGCTGCTGCTGGCCCCGGACGAGGAGGCCGGCCAGTGGGTGCGTGCCGCCGCCCGGGCGCAGGGGCTGGACTTTGCCGTCTGCCACAAGAGTCGCCATGGTGACCGCGACGTCGACGTCGCGCTGCCGACCACCGAGGTGCGCGGCCGCGCCGTGGTGCTGCTGGACGATGTGGCCAGCACCGGCCGCACGCTGGCCGCCGCGGCCCGGGGTGCACTGGCGCAAGGGGCGGCGAGCGTGGACGTGGCGGTGACGCACGCGCTCTTCATCGGTGACGCCCTGGCCACCGTGAAGGCCGCGGGCGTGCGGCAGGTGTGGAGCAGCGACTGCGTGGCCCACGCCAGCAACGCCGTCAGCGTGGTGCCGCTGCTGGCCGGCGCGATCGACGCGCTGGCCTGAAACCGCTCAGCCCTTCTTGCCCTGCGCCGCCACGGCCGCGGCGGCCTTGGCGGCGGCTTCGGGGTCGCCCAGGTAGTAGTGGCGGATCGGCTTCAGCGACTCATCCAGCTCGTAGACCAGCGGGATGCCGTTGGGGATGTTGACGCCGACGATCTCGTCGTCGCCGATGCGGTCCAGGACCTTCACCAGCGCGCGGATGCTGTTGCCGTGCGCGGCGATCACCACGCGCTGGCCGCTCTTGATGGCGGGCGCCAGACGCTCGTTCCAGCAGGGCATGACGCGCGCCACCGTGTCCTTCAGGCATTCGGTGAGCGGAATCTGGTCGGCGTCGAGCCGGGCGTAGCGGCGGTCGCCGCGCTCGCTGCGCGGGTCGGTGGCTTCCAGCGCCGGCGGCGGCGTGTCGTAGCTGCGGCGCCAGACCAGCACCTGCTCGTCGCCGTACTGCCGGGCCATGTCGGCCTTGTTCAGGCCCTGCAGCGCGCCGTAATGGCGCTCGTTCAGGCGCCAGTCGTGCAGCACCGGCAGCCAGGTGCGCTCCATCTCGTCCAGCGCGTGCCACAGCGTCCAGACGGCGCGCTTGAGCACCGAGGTGTAGGCGACGTCGAACTCCCAGCCGCCTTCCTTCAGCAGGCGCCCGGCCTGGCGCGCCTGCTCCACACCCGTGGGCGTGAGCGGCACGTCGGTCCAGCCGGTGAAGCGGTTTTCCAGGTTCCAGGTGGATTCGCCGTGGCGGATGAGGACAAGCTTGTGCATGGGGCCCGATTCTATAATTCGCGGTTTTCCAGCAAAGACGAGCAGCACATCCGTGAGCTTCCTTCTCGAAGGCTACAACTGGGTCCTGGTGCTGATGGCGATCACGTCGGGCGCGTTGCTCTTCGCGCCGATGCTCCAGGGCGCGTCGGGCGGTGGCATCAGCACGGCCGAGGCCGTGCGCCTCATCAACCGCGAAAAGGGCGTGCTCATCGACGTGTGCGAGCCCGATGAGTACGCGGCCGGTCACGCCGGCGGTGCCCGCAACCTGCCGCTGAGCCAGCTTCAGGCGGCCATCGACGGCGGCAAGGGCCTGCCCAGCAACAAGACGCTCCCGGTGATCCTGATGTGCGCCCGGGGCCAGCGCTCGGCCCGCGCCGCCGCGCAACTGCGCAAGGCGGGCTGGGAAAAGGCCGTGTCCGTCACCGGCGGCAACATCGCCTGGCGAGAGGCGACGCTGCCGATCGAGAAGTCCGCCTGAGCGTTGCGGGAGGGGATCGCATGGCCGCCGTGAAGATGTACACCACCGAGGTGTGCCCGTACTGCCTGCGCGCCAAGGCGCTGCTCAAGCAGCGCGGCGTGGACACCATCGACGAAGTGCGCGTCGACCTGAACCCGGACGAGCGCATGACCATGATGCAGCTCACCGGCCGGCGCACCGTGCCGCAGATCTTCATCGGCGACACGCACGTCGGCGGCTGCGACGACCTCTTCGCGCTCGACCAGCGCGGAGGATTGCTCCCGCTGCTCGAAGCCTGAAGCGGGCGCCCGGGCTCGCCGGGCCATAATCCGCGGTTCATTTCTGGAACCCACACCATGGCCGACGAAGCGACCCCCATCTTCAACATCCAGCGCATGTACCTCAAGGACCTGTCGCTGGAACAGCCCAATTCCCCGGGCATCCTGCTCGAGCAGTCGCAGCCGCAGGTCGACATCAACCTCAGCATGGCCGCCGCGCCGGCCGCCGACGGCATCTTCGAGGTGACCGTCACCGCCACCGTCACCACGAAGGTGAAGGACAAGGTGCTGTTCCTGGTGGAAGCCAAGCAGGCCGGCATCTTCGAGATCCGCAACGTGCCCGAAGAGCAGCTGCAGGGCATCGTCAGCATCGTCTGCCCGCAGATGATCTACCCCTACCTGCGCGCCATCGTCTCCGACGTCTGCACGCGCGCCGGCTTCCCGCCCATCCTGCTGACGGAAGTGAACTTCCAGGCCATGTTCGAAGCGCAGCAGGCCCAGCTGGCGGCGCAGAACGGCGGCGGCGGCTCCGGCATCATCACCAGCGCGAACTGACCGCGCGACGATGAAGATCGCGGTGCTCGGCGCCGGTGCCTGGGGCACGGCGCTGGCTGCCGCTGCGGCGCCCCGCCACGAGGTGCTGCTGTGGGCACGCGATGGCGCGCAGGCCGCGGCCATCGCCGTCCGACACGAGAACGCGCGCTACCTGCCTGGCGTGGAGCTGCCGCCGGCGCTGCACACCACGGCCGACCCTGCCGCCGCCTTGGCGCATGGTGCGGCCGGCCTCACCGTCATCGCCACGCCGATGGCGGCCCTGCGGGCTCAGTTGCAGGCGCTGGGCGACGCGCGGCCGGTGCTCTGGCTGTGCAAGGGTTTCGAAGCCGGCAGCGGTGCGCTGGCGCACGAGGTGGCGCGTGCCGTGCGCCCAGGCGCGCCCTGCGGCGTGCTGTCCGGCCCCAGCTTCGCGCAGGAAGTCGCGCGCGGCCAGCCCACCGCGCTGGTGGCCGCCAGCCCCGACAAGGCGCTCGTCGAACTGGCCGTGCAAGCCTTCCACGGCGAGCGGCTGCGCGTCTATGCCAGCGACGACATCGTCGGCGTGGAGGTGGGCGGCGCAGTGAAGAACGTGCTGGCCATCGCCACCGGCATCGTCGACGGTCTGGCGGCCAGCGGGCGGCCCGATGCGCCCGGCCTCAACGCCCGTGCGGCCCTGGTGACGCGTGGCCTGGCCGAGATGACACGCCTGGGCCTGGCGCTGGGCGCCCGCGCCGAGACCTTCATGGGGCTGTCCGGCCTGGGCGACCTGGTGCTCACCGCCACCGGCGACCTGTCGCGCAACCGGCGCGTCGGCCTGCTGCTGGCGGCCGGCGTGACGCTGTCCGAGGCGGTGGCCTCGCTGGGCCATGTCGCCGAAGGTGTGCTGACCGCTCCGGTGGTGCTGGCGCGCGCCCGCGCCGCCGGCGTGGAGATGCCGATCACCGAAGCCGTGGTGGCCGTGCTGGAGGGCCGTCTGGCGCCGGCCGAGGCCGTCGTGCGGCTGATGTCGCGCAGCGCGCGGGCCGAAGGCCTGAGCTGATCAGGCGCCGCCGGCCCAGCCGTTCTGGCGCCAGGCCTCGAAGACCGCCACCGCCACCGCATTGCTGAGGTTCAGGCTGCGCTGGCCCGCCCGCATGGGCAGGCGCAACTGCTGGCCGGACGGAAAGCTGTCGCGCATCTTTGGCGGCAGGCCGGCGGTTTCGCTGCCGAACACCAGCCAGTCGCCGGCGCGCCAGGTCACTTCGCCGAAGGTCAGCCTGGCGTGGGTGGTGAACGCGAAGCAGCGTGCCGTGTCCGGCTGCTCGCTGGCCAGCAGCGCTTCCCACGAGGCGTGGCGTCGCACCGCCGCGGTCTCGTGGTAGTCCAAGCCGGCGCGGCGCAGCAACTTGTCTTCCATCGAAAAGCCCAGCGGCTCCACCAGGTGCAGCGTGCACCCGGTATTCGCCGCCAGACGGATCACGTTGCCGGTGTTGGGCGGGATCTCGGGGTGCACGAGGACGATGTGGAACATGCCGGCGCTCAGTCCGGCGTGCGCGCCAGCACCCACAGCTGCACCGCGGCCGCGCCGCCGCGCAGCAGCGTGGCCGAGGCTTCGCGCAGCGTGGCGCCCGTGGTCATCACGTCGTCCACCAGGGCGATGCGGCGGCCTGCCACCTCGGCGCGGCGCCGCGGGTCCACCATGAACGCCGCGGCCAGGTTGCGCTGGCGCTCGGCGCGGTTCAGACCGGCCTGGTGCGCCGTGTCCACCGGACGCTGCAGCAGCGTGGCGTCGGCGCGCAGCTGCAGCCCGGCGGCGACGCGCCGGGCCAGTTCCCAGGCCTGGTTGTAGCCGCGCTCGGCCAGGCGGCCGGGCGACAGCGGGATTGGCAGCACGAGCTCAGGTGCCGGCACGGCGGCCTCGCGCACCGCGGCCAGCAGGCGCTCGGCCAGCGGCACGGCCAGTTCCGGCCGTTGCTGGAACTTGAAGGCACCGATCAGCAAGTCCCAGGGGTGGCCGTAGTCGGCGACGCAGACCGTGCGTTCGAAGGGTGGCGGCTCGCGCAGGCAGGCGCCGCAGGCGGGCACCGGCAACCCCGCGCGCAGGCCGCAGCGGGCGCAGCGCGGCACCGGGCTGGCATGGCGGGCGATGCAGCCGGCGCACAGGGCGCCAAGGGTCCACTGGCGGCACACCTCGCACTGCCCCAGGAGTCGGCGGCGGGCGAGGTCGGCCAGGAGCATCGGCTCAATATACTGCCCGTCATGACGCCCCGGAGTTCGCTGCGTTCGCTGGACGTCGCCGCGCTGCAGCGCACGCTGCGGCGCCTGCACACGGCGCCCGCCGCGCCCTGGCTGCACGCGGAAGTGGCGCGCCGCATGGCCGAACGTCTGGCCTTCATCCGCATGCAGCCGGCCGTGCTGGCCGACTGGGGTGCGTTCCTGGGTGCCAGCCACGCCGAGCTGCGCCGCGCCTACCCGCAGGCGCGCATCGTGGCCATCGAGCACGACGAGGCTCGCCGGGCGGCCACGGCGCGTGCGCGCTCGGGGCCCTGGTGGGCGCTCGGACGCAGCCGGGACGCCGTGCAGCTCGACACCGAGCTGACCGCCGGCCAGGTGCAGATGCTGTGGAGCAACATGGGCCTGCACTTCGCCGCCGACCCGCTGGCCGAGATGGCCGCCTGGCACCGCGCGCTGGCCGTCGACGGCTTCCTCATGTTCTCGACGCTCGGCCCCGGCACGCTGACCGCCTTGCAGGCGCTCTATGCCGAGGCGGGCTGGGGCGTCCCCTTTGCGCCTTTCGTCGACATGCACGACCTGGGCGACATGCTGGTCGAGGCCGGTTTCGCCGAACCGGTGATGGACCAGGAGACGATCACGCTCACCTGGGCCACGGCCGAACAGGCGCTGGCCGAGTTGCGGGGCCTCGGCGCCAACCTTGCCGTGGGGCGCGCGGGCGGGCTGCGCACGCCGAGCTGGCGCATGCGCCTGCTGCAGGCCCTGGGCGCTCGGGCCGATGGCCAGGGGCGCGTGGCGCTGGCCTTCGAGCTGGTTTACGGCCATGCGTTCCGGCCGTCTCCGCGGCCGCGGGTGGCCGCGGAGACGGCGGTGGCGCTGGAGGACCTGCGGACGATGGCGCGTCGGCCGCGTCCGGGCCGTCCGGGACGACCCTGAGCGGCAAGAACCCCCACGTCCTGAAGCTAGAATCACCCCGCTGTTTGCGGACGATCAATACACCAAGGGTTTACCCGGTGTAGGCGGCCGATGAAGCTGGTTGTTTCCTTCGACGAGTTCCGGTTCGTCGTTTCGAGTTCTCCGCGGTGCCCGCTGCCCTGTCCGATCCGTTCCGCCGACGCATGTCCGCCACGTTCGCCCCTTCCCCCTGGCCCGCTCCGCAGCCGCAACCGAGCGTGCCGGCTGCGCCCTGGGTCTTCGGTCGCGAGGTCGACGTGGCCGGACGGCCCGGGGCGCCGCGGGCCCTGCAGTGGTTGCTCAAGCGCAATTGCTCGATCACGCCGCGCCAGCTGGGGCTGGTGTACCTGTCGCTGTGCGCCGTGTCCCTGGCCATCGGGGCGCTCTTCATGGTCAATGGCGCGCCTGCCGTGCTGGCCTTCACCGGCATCGAACTGCTGGCCGTGGGCCTGGCGATGCTCTTCTTCGCTCGCCACGCCGGTGACCGCGAAACCCTGACGCTGCTGGACCGGCGTCTGGCGGTGGAGTGCCGCATCGGCACCCGCATCGAGCGCACCGAATTCGCCGCCGAATGGCTGTCCGTGGAGCCGGCCGCCGGCCAGGGCTCGCTGGTCCAGCTGAGTGGCCAGGGCCAGACCTTGCGCGTCGGTCGCTTCCTGCGCCCCGAGCTCCGGGCCGCCTTCGCAAGAGAACTGCGCCTGGCCCTGCGCCGCACGTCGGCCGGCCTCCCCGTCACGCTTCGAACCGAACCTCCAGCACGATGATGAAGACGCCCATGTCCTGGCAATCACTCCCTTCGCGCCTGTCGCAGGCCTCGCTGGCGCTCGGCGCGCTGCTGGCCACCGGTGCGGCCCGCGCCGTGAACGACCTGCCCGGCGGCCCGGCCGTGCGCCAGATCGACCTGCACCCGCCCGTCACCCGCATCGCGGCGGAGCAGCACTGGCTGCACAACTTCATGCTGATCGTCTGCGTGGTGATCTTCGTCGCCGTGTTCGGCGTGATGTTCTATTCGATCCTCAGGCATCGCAAGTCGCTGGGCCACAAGGCCGCCAACTTCCACGAGAGCGTGGCGGTGGAGATCGCCTGGACGGTGGTGCCCTTCGCCATCGTCATCGTGATGGGCGCGATGGCCACACGCACCGTGGTGGCCATGAAGGACACCAGCAACGCCGACCTCACGATCAAGGCCACCGGCTACCAATGGAAGTGGGGCTACGACTACCTGAAGGGCGAAGGCGAGGGCATCGGCTTCCTGTCGACGCTGGACAACGCGCAGCGCCTGGCCTCCGATGCCGGCAAGCCCGAAGGCGACAACTACCTGCTGAAGGTGGACAACCCGCTGGTCGTGCCGGTGGACAGGAAGGTCCGCATCATCACCACGGCCAACGACGTCATCCACGCCTGGATGGTGCCCAGCCTGGGCGTCAAGCAGGACGCCATCCCCGGCTTCGTGCGCGACACCTGGTTCCGCGCCGAGAAGACCGGCGACTTCTACGGCCAGTGCGCCGAACTGTGCGGCAAGGAACACGCCTACATGCCCATCCACGTGAAGGTGCTGTCGCAGGCCGACTACGCCAAGTGGGTGGAGGGCAAGAAGAAGGAGATGGCGGCGCTGGCCGATGATCCCGCCAAGGAATGGAAGCTGGAGGAACTGGTCGCGCGCGGCGAGAAGGTCTACGCGGCCAATTGCGCCGCCTGCCACAAGCCGGACGGCAAGGGCGCCGGCCCGATCAAGGCACTGGACGGCAGCGCCATCGTGCTGAACGACCCCACGCGCCAGCTGCAGATCCTGCTGAACGGCGCCGCCAACGGCGCGATGCCCTCGTGGAAGACGCTGTCGGACACCGAGATCGCCGCCGTCATGACCTACACCAAGAATTCGTGGTCCAACAAGACGGGCAAGGCCATCCAGCCGGCCGAAGTCGTGGCCGCTCGCAAGTAATCGTCGAGGAATCCATCCATGAGCGCAGTGCTTGACCATCCCGCCCACCACGACGACCACGCCCACGATCACGGCCACCCGCACGGCTGGCGGCGCTGGCTGTTCGCCACGAACCACAAGGACATCGGCACGATGTACCTGTTGTTCAGCTTCGCGATGCTGATGATCGGTGGCGTGCTCGCGCTGCTGATCCGCGCCGAGCTGTTCCAGCCCGGCCTGCAGTACGTGAACCCGGAGCTGTTCAACCAGTTCACCACCATGCACGGCCTGATCATGGTGTTCGGCGCCATCATGCCGGCGTTCGTGGGCTTCGCGAACTGGATGATCCCGCTGCAGATCGGCGCGTCGGACATGGCCTTCGCGCGGATGAACAACCTGAGCTTCTGGCTGCTGATCCCCGCGGCCGTGATGCTGGCAGGCTCGTTCTTCATGCCCGGTGGCGCGCCCGCCGCCGGCTGGACGCTCTACGCGCCGCTGACGCTGCAGATGGGCCCCAGCATGGACGCCGGCATCTTCGCGATGCACATCATGGGCGCCAGCTCCATCATGGGCTCCATCAACATCATCGTCACGATCCTGAACATGCGCGCGCCGGGCATGACGCTGATGAAGATGCCGCTGTTCGCCTGGACCTGGCTGATCACCGCCTACCTGCTGATCGCCGTGATGCCGGTGCTGGCCGGTGCCATCACGATGACGCTGACCGACCGCCACTTCGGTACCAGCTTCTTCAACCCCGCCGGCGGTGGCGACCCGATCATGTACCAGCACATCTTCTGGTTCTTCGGGCACCCCGAGGTCTACATCATGATCCTGCCGGCGTTCGGCATCGTGAGCGCCATCATCCCGACCTTCGCGCGCAAGCG
>JAEUPH010000046.1 GCA_016790395.1 Rubrivivax sp.
CTATGCAATTGGAAGCGAGCCCCGCTGCCGGCTCGGGCCATCCGCCGGGGCCGGGCTCGGCCTCGCTCGACCTCGCGCTCGTCGGCAACTGCGCCATCAGCGCCTTGGTCGATCGCCAGGCCCGCATCGTCTGGTGCTGCATGCCGCGCTTCGACAGCGCCCCGGTTTTCCACGCCCTGCTGCACACAGGCTCCGGTGCGCCGGAGGCAGGCAGTTTCGGTATCGAGCTCGAGCGCCTCGCGCGCGTGGAGCAGGCCTACGACGCCGGCACGGCCATCGTGCGCACGCGGCTGTTCGACGAGGCCGGGCAGTCGGTGGAAGTCGTCGACTTCGCGCCGCGCTTCATGCACCACGGCCGCATGTTCCGGCCGGCCCAGCTGGTGCGCCGCGTGCGCCCGCTGTCGGGCCACCCGCGCATCCGGCTCGTGCTGCAACCGGCGGGCGCCTGGCACGGCCAGCCGCCGGCGCAGACGCGCGGGACCAACCATCTGCGCTTCCTGCTGCCCGAGCAGACGCTGCGCCTGACCACCGACGCGCCCCTGACCTACGTCGCCGACCGCACCTGGTTCTCCCTGCACACGCCGATCAGCCTGCTGCTGGGCCCGGACGAGACCCTGGACGGCGGCATCGAGGAAACCGCGCGCTGGTTCGAGGAGGCGACCTCACGGCACTGGCGCGAATGGACGCGCCGCCTGGCCGTGCCGCTGGAGTGGCAGGAGGCCGTGATCCGCGCGGCCATCACGCTCAAGCTGTGCCAGTACGAGGAGACCGGCGCCATCGTCGCGGCGATGACCACCAGCATCCCCGAAGCCCCGGGCAGCGGCCGCAACTGGGACTACCGCTACTGCTGGCTGCGCGACGCCTTCTTCGTGGTGCGCGCGCTCAACGGCCTGGCCGAAGTGGGCACCATGGAAGACTACCTGCGCTGGCTGCACGACGTGGTGCGCGGCAGCGACGGTGGCCACGTGCAGCCCCTGTACGGCATCGGGCTGGAGCGTGCGCTGCCCGAGCGCATCGAGCCCGGGCTGGCCGGCTACCGCGGCATGGGGCCGGTGCGCGTGGGCAACCAGGCTTTCGAACACCACCAGCACGATGTGTACGGCAACATCGTGCTGGGCGCGGCGCAGGCCTTCCACGACCAGCGGCTGTTCCGCCGGGCCGGCATCGACGACTTCCGGGCACTGGAACTGATGGGCGACCGCGCCTGGGCGCTGCACGACCAGCCCGACGCCGGCATGTGGGAACTGCGCACGCGCGCACGGGTGCACACGTCCTCGTCACTGATGTGCTGGGCCGCCTGCGACCGCCTGGCCAAGGCCGCCGTGGCCTTGAAGCTGGAGAGCCGCGCGGCCTGGTGGCAGGCCCGCGCGCAGACGATCCGGGAGCGCATCCTGCAGCGCGCCTGGAATGCCCGCCGCCAGGCCTTCGTGGAGAGTTTCGACGGCGAGCACCTCGACGCCAGCGTGCTGCTGATGGCCGAGGTCGGTTTCATCGAACCGCGTGATCCCCGCTTCGTCAGCACCTTGCAGGCCCTGGAGCAGCATCTGTGCGACGGGCCCTACATGCGCCGCTACGAAGAGGCCGACGACTTCGGCCTGCCGCAGACCGCCTTCAACGTCTGCGCCTTCTGGCGCATCGATGCCCTGGCGCGCATCGGGCGAACCGCCGAGGCGCGAGAGATCTTCGAGGCCATGCTGGCCTGCCGCAACCCGCTGGGCCTGCTGTCCGAAGACGTGGCGCCGGCCAACGGCGAACTGTGGGGCAACTTCCCGCAGACCTATTCGATGGTGGGCGTGGTCAACGGCGCCGTGCGCCTGTCCCGGCCCTGGGACGACGTGGTCTGAGCGGCCGGCTCAGTCGCGCTGCACCTGCTTCAGGGCGAGGAGCGGCGCGCGGCAGCGCCCGCGCCCAGCGCCAGCAGGGCCAGCGCCGCCGTCGATGGCAGTGGCAGCGGCGTGCCGCCTTCGGGCAGCGGCACGCCGGTCTCGAAGCTGATCGACACCAGTTTGATGCCGTTGCCGCCGCCGGCGAAGTCCAGCACGCCAAGCGGGCCCGAGTTCAGGTTGACGAAGTTGTTGCGCGCCAGCGAGCGAAGTTCGTCGCGCGTGGTGTCCCCCTCGCCGCCCAGGTACAGGAACAGGTTGTCGCCAAGGTCGCCCGACACGTACAGGCCGCGCAGGCTGAAACGCTGTGTGCCCAGCTCCAGGCGCAGGCGGTCGTTGGGCCCGTTGAGTTCGATGAAGTCGCTGGTGTCGCCGAGGGCGCGGACGCCCAGTCCCTCCGCGTCGCGCGTGACCTGGAAGCTGCTGTCCAGCAGGCCGGTGTTGTAGCTCACCCCCCTGGCCGTGAGCGTGTAGTGGCCCGAACGGTCGAAGAAGCTCACGGACGTGCCGACGAGCGCGCTGCCGCTGAGGTCGAACGTCACCAGCGCAGCCCGGGCCTGGGGCGAGAAGGCGATCGACAGGGCCAGCGCAGCCGGCACCAGATGGACGGGATTCATGGATCGATGAGAGCGCTGTGGTGGTGACCCATGCCTACGCAGGATCGGGCCGCGAAACGTCTCATGCCGACCCGCGCCGGGCCCCGTAGCATGTGCCGCCACCCACCGCATGGCCGGGGACATCCCGGCGACGACGGGCGAAAGCAAGAGGAACAGCGACATGCACGAGATCATCTGCCCGCATTGCAGCAAGGCCTTCAAGATCGACGAAGCCGGTTATGCGGACATCCTGAAGCAGGTGCGCGACGGCGAGTTCGAACAGGCGCTGCACGAGCGGCTGGAACTCGCCGAGCAGGACAAGCGCAACGCCGTGGAACTGGCCCGCGCCCGCGTGGCCGCCGAACTGCAGCAGGCCGCGGCGGCCAAGGACGCGCAGATCCAGGGGCTGAAGGCCCAGCTGGACGCCGGCGAGGTGGCGCGCCGGCTGGCCGTGGCCGAAGCGCTGGGCGCCTTGGAGAAGGAGCGCGACGCGCTGGCCCACCAGCTGGCGCAGGCCCGGCGCGACCAGGCCGCCGCCGCGCAACTGTCGGAGGCCCAGCGCCTGGCCGAACTGCAGAAGGCCGCCGCTGCCAAGGACGCCGAGATCCAGGGTCTGAAAAGCGGCCTGGAGCGGGCCGCGCTGGAAAAGCAGTTGGCCGAGAAGGCGCTGAAGGACAAGTACGAGACGCAGCTGAAGGACCGCGACGACGCCATCGAGCGGCTGCGTGACATGAAGGCGCGCCTGTCGACCAAGATGCTGGGTGAGACGCTGGAGCAGCACTGCGAGACCGAGTTCAACCGCCTGCGCGCCACGGCCTTCCCCAGGGCCTACTTCGAGAAGGACAACGACGCGAAGACCGGCAGCAAGGGCGACTACATCTTCCGCGACGCCGACGAGGCCGGCACCGAGATCGTCTCCATCATGTTCGAGATGAAGAACGAGGACGACCGCACGGCCACGAAGAACCGCAACGAGGACTTCCTGAAGGAGCTGGACAAGGACCGCAACGAAAAGGGCTGCGAGTACGCGGTGCTGGTGTCGCTGCTGGAGCCCGAGCACGAGCTGTACAACACCGGCATCGTGGACGTGGGGCACCGCTATCCGAAGATGTACGTGGTGCGGCCGCAGTTCTTCATTCCCATCATCACGCTGCTGCGCAACGCGGCGATGAACGCTCTGAAATACAAGACCGAGCTGGCGTTGGTGAAGGCGCAGAACATCGACATCACGAAGTTCGAAAGCGAGCTGGAGACCTTCAAGGCCGCGTTCGCGCGCAACTACGAGCTGGCGGCGGGGCACTTCCAGAAGGCCATCGCGGAGATCGACAAGTCCATCGACCACCTGCAGAAGACCAAGGACGCGCTGCTGGGCACCGACCGCAACCTGCGTCTGGCCAACGACAAGGCGCAGGACGTGACGATCAAGAAGCTGACGCGGGGGAACCCGACGATGGCGGGGAAGTTTGCGGAGTTGAAGGGGAAGGTCGGCGGCGGGGAGGCCTGATCCACGGCTCCGGCCCTGAATTCATAGCCGGCCCGCCGCCCTGAACCGGAACATCGGCGCCAGCAGCCGCGTGGGGAAGAGCGCGATGGCGTCGTCGTAGGCAGCCGCCTCGTCGTTGAAGAGCTGGCGCGCGAAGCCCAGGCGCGCACTCGCTTCGCGCCAGGCGGCGGCCGGTTCCGCGATGCCCGCGGCACCGCGCAGCGCCGCGTCGTGTTCGAAGAGCGCAAACACGCGTGCCGCGGCGGCCGACAGCGCGGCCTCGGCCGCCACCCAGGCCGCTGCGTGGTCGGCGGCCAGCGGCCGGGCGGTCATGGCCGCGGCGGCCTTGCCGGCTTCGGCGAGTGCGGCCTGCATGGCGTCCAGCGCGCCCTGCTCGGAGGCCAGCGGTCCGCGCAGCGCGGCCAGCAGCGGTTCGCCCGCGGCAGCGCGAAGGCGCAAGCTGTCGTCGATCTTCGCCCAGGCCTGCGTCACCGCGTTGCGCAGCGCCACCAACCGGTTGTAGGCGCCGACCATCCAGAACACCGCCAGCGCGGCGAGGGCCAGCACGACTCCTTGGCGCAGGGACAGGATCATGGCGCGCGGTCAGCCCAGCTTGAAGGGCAGCTCGCGCTGCCGCGGCGCGCCCAGCCGCGCCAGCGCGTTGGCGAAGGCCGGCGCCAGCGGCGGCAGGCCGGGCTCGCCCATGCCGGTGGGCGGCTCGGTGCTGGGCACGATGTGCACGTCCACCTGCGGCATCTGCGGCAGGCGGGCCACGGTGTACTCGTGGAAGTTGTGCTGCTGCACCTCGCCGTTCTTCAGCGTGATGGCGGCGCCCGGCAGCGTGGTGCCCAGCGCCATCAGTGCCGCGCCCTGCACCTGGGCCTGCACGTTGAGCGGGTTGACCGCGGTGTTGCAGTGCACGCCCGCGGTGGCCTTGTGCAGCTTCGGCGCGCCCCGGTCGAGCGAGGCCTCCACCACGTAGGCCACCACCGATCCGAAGCTCTCGTGCACGGCCACGCCCCAGGCGTGGCCCTTGGGCAGCGTGCGCGTGCCGTAGCCTGACTTCTCCACCGCCAGTTCCAGCGCCGCCAGGTGGCGCGGATGCTTGCCGCCCCACAGCGACTTGCGCAGCGCCACCGGGTCCTGCTTCGTCAGCGTGGCGATCTCGTCGACCAGCGTCTCCATCACGTAGGCCGTGTGCGTGTGGCCCACCGAGCGCCACCACAGCACGGGCACGTTCTGCACCGGGCTGTGCAGCGAAGCGCTCACCGGCAGCGCGTAGGCGGTGTCGCCCACGCCTTCCACGCTGGTGCCGTCGATGCCGTCCTTCACCAGGAAGGACTCGAAGGGCGTGCCCTTGATGATGCTCTGGCCGACGATGCGGTGCTGCCAGCGCATCACACCGCCGTCGGCACCGAGATCGACCTCCACCTTGTGCATGTAGCTCGGCCGGTAGTAGCCACCCAGGAGGTCGTCCTCGCGGCTCCAGACGATCTTCAGCGGCGTGGTCTTGCCCGCGGCGCGCCAGGCCTTGGCGATGCGCGCCGCTTCCACCAGATAGTCGCTGGACGGCACGGCGCGGCGCCCGAAGCCGCCGCCGGCCATCAGCGTGTGCAGCAGCACCTGCTCGGGCTTGAGGCCCAGCGTGGCGGCGATGGCGCCCTGGTCCACGGTCTGGAACTGGGTGCCGGCCCACACGCGGCAGGCCTCGCCGTTGAACTCGATGACGCAGTTCAGCGGTTCCATCGGCGCGTGCGCCAGGTAGGGGAAGTGGTACTCGGCGCGGATCGTCTGCGCGGGCGTGCCGGCACGCGCGGCGGGCTTGCCTTCGGCCTTCACCGGCAGGCCGTCCTTCTGCGCCAGCGCCCGGTACTGCGCGCGCTGTGCGGCGCTGTCCACCTTCTCCAGGCCGTCCAGGTTCCACTCGGGCTTGAGCGCGTCGCGCCCCTGCCTGGCGGCCCAGTAGCCCTTGGCGGCCACGGCCACGCCGCGGCCGCCGCGGTCGAGCTCGACCTCGAACACCGCCGACACGCCCTTCACCGCGCGCGCCGCGGCGGCGTCGAACTTCGTCACCTTGCCGCCGAACACCGGCGCGCGCGCCACCACCACCGTCTGCAGGTCGGGCAGCAGCGCCTTGGTGGCCGGGTCGACGCCGAAGTCCATGCCGTAGGCCTGGCGGCCGCGGGCGATCTCGCGCGCGTTCTTGCGCCCCTGCGGCTTGCCGATGAGCTTGAACTGATCGGCCGTTTTCAGCACCACCTTCTCGGGCACCGGCTGCTGCTGCGCAGCGGCCGCCAGTTCGCCGAAGCCGGCCTTCTGGCCGGCGGGGCCGCTGAGCAGGCCGTCGGCCACCTTCACGGCGGCGGCGTCCACGCCCCATTGCTTCGCGGCGGCGGCCACCAGCATGGCGCGCGCGCGCGCGCCGATCTCGCGGTACTGCTGCCAGGAATTGGCCATGGTGCCCGAGCCGCCCGTCATCTGCATGCCGTACACCGGGTCGGCGTACACCGGCGCGGCGGGCGCCAGCACGCCCTGCACGCGCGACCAGTCGGCGTCCAGTTCCTCGGCCACCAGCATGGGCATCGCGGTGGCGGCGCCTTGGCCGAAGTCCAGGCGGTTGACCTGCACGGTGACCGTGCCGTCGGCCGCGATGGCCACGAAGGGCCCGGGCATCTGCTGCGGCTTCAGCCCGGCGGCGGCCGGAGCGTTCTGCGCGAAGGCGGGGGCGAAGGCCAGCGCGAAGGCGCCGGTACCGGTGAGCTTGACGAAGCTGCGGCGGTCCAGTTCAACGGGCTGGGCGGCGGCGTGGCGGCGGGCGAGTGCGGCGAAGGTCATGTCAGCGACTCCTCAGGCCAGCGACGCGGCGGCGTCATGGATGGCCGCGCGGATGCGCTGGTAGGTGCCGCAGCGGCACAGGTTGCCGGCCATGGCGGCGTCGATGTCGGCGTCACTGGGCTTGCGCTTCTTCTTCAGCAGCGCCGTCGCGCTCATGATCTGGCCGCTCTGGCAGTAGCCGCACTGCGCCACGTCGTGCTTGACCCAGGCGTCCTGCACGGCCTTGCCGACGCGGTCGCCTTCCATGGCTTCGATCGTGTGCACTCTCGCGCCGGCCGCGCTGGCCAGCGGCGTGGTGCAGCCGCGCACGGCCTGACCGTTCACATGCACGGTGCAGGCGCCGCACTGCGCCATGCCGCAGCCGAACTTGGTGCCGATGAGGCCGAGGTCCTCGCGCAACACCCACAGCAGGGGCTTGGCGGGGTCGGTGTCCAGCTTGAGGCGCTGGCCGTTCACGCTGAGCGTGGTGGTCATGGTCGGTGTCCCGGGATCGAACAGGGCGCCGACGATACTGCGCTGCGGTCAAACCCGCAGTCCACGTTCACAAAGGCTTGCAGCTCAGCTGCGGATCTCGCCCTGGCCCAGCACCACCCACTTCATCGAGGTCAGCCCTTCCAGCCCCACCGG
>JAEUPH010000071.1 GCA_016790395.1 Rubrivivax sp.
GCCGAACGCCCGTCGCGTGAGCGTGGTGGGCGACTTCAACTTCTGGGACGGCCGCCGTCACCCCATGCGCCTGCGCCGCGAGTGCGGCGTGTGGGAGATCTTCCTGCCCGGCGTGGCCGCGGGCGCGCGCTACAAGTTCGAACTGCTGGACGCCCACGGCCACCTGCTGCCGCAGAAGGCCGACCCGTACGCGCGCCAGAGCGAGCTGCGCCCGGCCACGGCCAGCGTGGTGGCGGTGATGCCGCCGGTGGCCCTGCCCTCGCCGTCGCGCCAGGCCGCCAATGCGCTGGACGCACCGATGAGCATCTACGAGGTGCACCTCGGCTCGTGGCGGCGCAAGCCCGAGGAAGGCGACCGCTGGCTGAGCTGGGACGAGCTGGCCGCCGAGCTGGTGCCCTACGCTGCCGACCTGGGCTTCACGCACCTGGAACTGCTGCCGGTCAGCGAGCACCCCTTCGACGGCTCCTGGGGCTACCAGACGCTGGGCATGTTCTCGCCCACGGCGCGCTTCGGCGATGCGGCGGGCTTCCGCCGCTTCGTCGACGCCGCGCACGAGGCTGGCCTGGGTGTGCTCTTGGACTGGGTGCCGGCGCACTTCCCCACCGACGCGCACGGCCTGGCGCAGTTCGACGGCACCCACCTCTACGAGTACGCCGACCGCCGTGAGGGCTTCCACAACGACTGGAACACCCTCATCTACAACTTCGGCCGCACCGAGGTGCGCAACTTCCTCGTCGGCAGCGCGCTTTACTGGCTGGAACGCTTCAATGTCGACGGCCTGCGCGTGGACGCCGTGGCCTCCATGCTCTACCGCGACTACAGCCGCAAGGCCGGCGAGTGGATCCCCAACGTGCACGGCGGGCGCGAGAACCTGGAGGCCATCGCCTTCATCAAGCGCACGAACGAGGTCATCGGCGGCGAACGCCCGCAGGCCGTGACGCTGGCCGAGGAGAGCACGGCCTTCCCCGCCGTCAGCCGCCCCACCTACCTGGGCGGCCTGGGCTTCCACTACAAGTGGAACATGGGCTGGATGCACGACACCCTGCAGTACATGCAGCGCGACCCCGTCCACCGCCCGTACCACCACGGCGAGATGACCTTCGGGCTGGTGTACGCCTTCAACGAGAACTTCGTGCTGCCGCTGTCGCACGACGAAGTCGTGCACGGCAAGGGCAGCCTGCTGAACAAGATGCCGGGCGACCGCTGGCAGAAGTTTGCCAACCTGCGCGCCTACTACGGCTTCATGTGGGGCCACCCGGGCAAGAAGCTGCTCTTCATGGGCTGCGAGTTCGGCCAGAGCGCCGAGTGGAACCACGACCAGAGCCTGGACTGGCACCTGCTGCAGTACGGCGAGCACGCCGGCCTGCAGAAGCTGGTGCGCGACCTGAACCGCCTGTACCTCAAGCACCCGGCGCTGCACCAGGTTGACTTCGACGGCAGCGGTTTCGAGTGGGTCGACCACGGCGACGCCGGCCGCAGCCTGCTGTCCTTCGTGCGCAAGAGCGGCGACGGGCAGATGGTGCTGGTGGTGAGCAACTTCGCCCCCGTGGTGCACCAGGGCGTGCGCTTCGGCGTGCCCAAGGCGGGCGTGTGGCGCGAAGCGCTGAACACCGACTCGCAGTACTACGGCGGTAGCAACGTCGGCACGCCTTTCGGCGTGACCGCCAGCGAGCCGCACGGCAGCCACGGCCGCGCGCAGTCCATCGTCATCAACGTGCCGCCGCTGGCCACGGTGTTCCTCGAATGGACCGCCTGAACCCGGGCGCGGCGCTGCAGCTGGGCCGCGCCTGGCCGCTGGGCGCCACGGCCGACGACGAGGGCGTGAACTTCGCCGTCTTCTCGGCGCACGCGGTGCAGGTGGACCTGTGCCTGTTCGACGCCGACACCCAGGCCGAGCTGGCGCGCCTGCCGCTGCCGGGGCGCAGCGGCGACGTCTGGCACGGCCGGCTGCATGGCGCGCGGCCCGGCCTGCTTTACGGCCTGCGCGTGCACGGCCCCTGGCGGCCGGAGCGGGGCCACCGCTTCAACCCGCACAAGCTGCTGCTGGACCCCTGGGCGCGCGAGATCGTGCCGCCGCCCGGCGGCTTCGACCCGCGCGGCCCGCACGCCGGCGCCGACCGTGAACACCCCCAGGCCCTGGACACGCGCGACAACGGCCGCGTCGCCTTCAAGGCCCGCGTCGTGCGCGACGCCCCCTTCGACTGGCAGGGCGACCGCCCTCCGGCCACGCCGCTGCTGGACAGCGTGCTCTACGAAGTGCACGTGCGCGGCTTCAGCAAGCAGATGGGGTCGCTGCCCGAGGCCGAGCGCGGCACCTACGCCGGGCTGGCGTCGGACGCCGCCATCGCGCACTTCCGCCGGCTGGGCATCACGGCCGTCAGCCTGCTGCCCGTGCAGCAGAGCCTGGACGAGCCCCGGCTCACCGAGATGGGCCTGGTGAACCACTGGGGCTACAACACCCTGGGCTTCTTCTGCCCCAACCCGCGCTATGCCGCCACGGCCACGCCGCGCGACGAGTTCAAGACCATGGTGCGGCGGCTGCATGCGGCCGGCATCGAGGTGCTGCTGGACGTGGTGTTCAACCACACGCCCGAAGGCGACGAGCGCGGCATGACGCTGTCCTGGCGCGGCCTGGACAACCTCAGCTGGTACCGCCTGGCCCACGACAAGGCCCATTACGAGAACTGGAGCGGCTGCGGCAACACGCTGGACATCCGCCACCCGCGCGTGCTGCAGATGGTGATGGACAGCCTGCGCCACTGGGTGCAGGAGTTCCACGTCGACGGCTTCCGCTTCGACCTGGCCCCGGTGCTGGGCCGCGGCAGCCCGGGCTTCGAGCGTGACGGCCCCTTCTTCAAGGCCGTGCTGCAGGACCCGGCACTGCAAGGCGTGAAGATGATCGCCGAGCCCTGGGACCTGGCCCCCGCCGGCTACCAGGTGGGGCAGTTCCCGCGCGGCTGGCTGGAGTGGAACGACCGCTTCCGCGACACCGCACGCGCCTTCTGGCTGGGCGGCGACTGCACGCGCGGTGAGCTGGCGCTGCGCCTGGCCGGCAGCAGCGACCTGTTCCAGGCACGCCGCCGCTCGCCGCTGGAAGGCGTCAACTACATCGTCAGCCACGACGGCTTCACGCTGGCCGATCTCGTCAGCTACGACATGCGCCACAACCAGGCCAACGGCGAAAACAACCGCGACGGCCACGGCCACAACCTGAGCTGGAACTGCGGCTGGGAGGGCCCGACGACGGACCCGCTGGTGCTGGGCCGCCGCGAACGCCTGAAGCGTGCGCTGCTGGCCACCGTGCTGCTGGCCCAGGGCACGCCCATGCTGGCCGCCGGCGACGAACTGGGCCACAGCCAGCGCGGCAACAACAACCCCTACTGCCAGGATAACGAGATCACCTGGATCGACTGGTCGCGCGCCGACGCTTCGCTGATCGACTTCACCGCCCACCTGCTGGACCTGCGCCGCCGCCTGCTGCCGCTGGACGGCCGCTGGTACACCGGCCTGCCCGACGCGCGCGGCCGGCACGACCTCGCCTGGCTGCGCCGCACCGGCACGCCGATGACGCCGGAGCACTGGAACAACCGCATGTCGCGCATCGTCGGGGCCTGGATCGGCGTGCCGGGGCGCGGTGGCGCGCCGCTGCTGCTGCTGATCAACGGCCGCGACATGGATGCCGGCTTCCAGTTGCCGCCAGGGCGTTGGGTGGCCGAGCTGGACACCACGCAGGCCGACGGGCGCAGCCACTGGCAGCGCGCCGAAGGGCCGGCCGGCGAAGAACCTTTCCTGCTGCAGGCGCGCAGCGTCGTGCTGATGCGCGACGCCGCGGGCTGACTTCCTGAGCGAGAACTCCCTGATGCGATTCCCCCGAGCCAGCGGCGTGCTGCTGCACCCCACCTCCCTGCCCGGCCCCCACGGCAGCGGCGACCTCGGCCCCGAGGCCTACCACTTCGTCGACTGGCTGGTGGCCGGCGGCCAGCGCCTGTGGCAGTTGCTGCCGCTGGCCGGCATCGGCCCGGGCAACTCGCCCTACATGAGCAACTCGGCCTTCGCGGGCAACGTGCTGCTCGTGGACCTGCATGACCTGCAACGTGAAGGCTGGCTGGACGAGGCCGACCTCGCGCCGGTGCCGGGCATGCGCGAGACCAAGGTCGACTACGCCGTGGTCTACCCCTTCCGCATGGAGCGCCTGCACAAGGCCGCGGCGCGGTTCGCCGCCGCCGGCACCGCGGCGCAGCGCGAGGACTACGCGCGCTTCCAGGCCGAGCAGAGCAGCTGGCTCGGTGACTTCGCGCTCTTCATGTCGCTGTGCGAGAGCCTGGCCTGGCGTGACTGGTGCGAGTGGGAGCCGGGTCTCGCGAAGCGCGAACCGGCGGCACTGGCAGCGGCCAAGTCCAAGCACGCCGAGCGCATCGCCTTCTGGCAGTTCTGCCAGTGGCGCTTCTTCCGCCAGTGGGCGAAGCTGAAGGCCTACGCCAACGGCAAGGGGGTGGAGATCATCGGCGACACGCCGATCTTCATCGCCTACCTCAGCGCCGAGGTCTGGGCCAACCAGCACCTGTTCGACCTCACGCCCGAAGGCCGCCCGCGCGTGGTGGCCGGCGTGCCGCCGGACTTCTTCAGCGCCACCGGCCAGCGCTGGGGCAACCCGCTTTACAAGTGGAGCGAGCACGCCAAGGACGGCTACGCCTGGTGGGTGGAGCGCGTGAAGCGCACCTTCGAACTGGTGGACATCGTGCGCATCGACCACTTCCGCGGTTTCGCCGGCTATTGGGAGATCCCGGCCAGCGAACCCACGGCCGTCAAGGGCCAGTGGGTGCCCGGCCCCGGAGAGGCGCTGTTCAAGGCCATCACCAAGGCGCTGGGGCCCATGCCCATCATCGCGGAAGACCTGGGCGTCATCACGCCGGACGTGGACGCGCTGCGCAAGAAGTTCGGCCTGCCCGGCATGCGCATCCTGCAGTTCGCCTTCGCGGGTGACGCGACGGACCGTTTCCTGCCGCACAACCACGAGCCCGACACCGTGGTCTACACCGGCACCCACGACAACGACACCGTGGCCGGCTGGTGGGCCACGGCCACCGAGAAGGAGCGCCATTTCGCGCGTGGCTACCTGGCCACCGACGGCCACGACATGCCCTGGACGCTGATCCGCGCCGCCATGGCCAGCGTGGCCGACACGGCCGTGCACCCCATGCAGGACGTGCTGGCGCTGCCCACCGACTGCCGCATGAACTTCCCCGGTCAGGAGAGCGGCTGGTGGGGCTGGCGCTTCCAGTGGAGCGAGGTGCAGCCCTGGCACGCCGGCCGGCTGGCCGAGCTGTGCCGGCTCTACGGGCGCACACCGCAGACGGCGTAACGACACGCTCCTGACCCGCGTCAAGGCCGCTCACGGGGTGGGCGGCCTACAGTGCCCGGCAGGAGGGGAACACCTGCCATGAGCAAGATCCTGCTGCTGTACTCCAGCGTCTACGGCCTGTCCAAGCGCATCTGCGAACGGCTGCAGACGCACCTGGCCGAGAAGGGCCAGAGCGCCGAGGTGCATGCCCTCGTCGACGACACCCTGGACCCGGCGGCCTATGACGCCATCGTCATCGGCGCCAGCATCCGCCAGGGCAAGCACAACCCCAGCGTGCTGGCCTTCGTGCAGAAGCACGTGGCGCTGCTGGAGGCCAAGCCCAGCGCCTTCTTCACGGTGAACCTGGTGGCGCGCAAGCCGCACAAGAACACGCCCGAGACCAACCCCTACCTCAAGCGCTTCCTGGCCACCTGCCCCTGGCAGCCGAAGCTGCTGGGCGTGTTCGCCGGCGAACTGGACTATTCGCGCTACGGCCCCGTGGAGCGCCGCATGATGCAGTTGGTCATGTGGATCAACAAGGGCCCGACCGACCCCAGCACGCGCGTGCAGTTCACCAATTGGAGCGAGGTGGAGCGCTTCGCGGGCCGTGTCGAGGCGCTGGCCCGTTCATGACGTCCGTCGCGTCGCGGCGCGAAGCCCGGGCCCTGCTGCTGCACGCGGCGGCGGCCCTGCTGCTGCTGCTGCTGCTGGCCTGCAGCCCGTGGATCGTGATGGTTCGGCAGTGGCCGGCGCACCCGCACTGGGGCGACGTCGCGCACCTGGGCTTGGGCCTGGCGGTCAGCGCCCTGGCCCTGGGCCTGGCCGTCAGCGGCGTGCGCCGCGCGCGCTGGCCGCTGTGGCTTCCGCTGGGCGCGGCCGGCCGTGCCCGGCTGGCGCAGGACCTGGGCGGCCTGCTGCGTGGCCGCGTCCCACCGTCGGAAAGCGGTGGTCTGTTCTCGTTGTTCGAAGGCCTGCTGCTGCTGGCCTTGCTGGCGGCCGGGCTCAGCGGCTTGGCCTGGCTGGCGCTGCAGGGCACGGACCTGGCCATGGACGTGGGTGACGTCCACCGCGGGCTGGCCCTCACGGCCACCGCACTGCTGGCCGCGCACTTTGCCGCCGTGGCGCTGCACCTGCGCGACTTCTTCTGATCAGCCTTCCAGCGCCGCCACCTCGGCCGTGAGGCGCTGTGCCGTGCGCGTGGTGGCCTTCAGGAGGTTCAGGAGCAGGCGCGCGGCCAGCCGGGGTTCTTCGTCCTGGATCTGCGCGAAGGCGGCGGCACTGAGCGACAGGCACACCACCGGCGTGTCGGCGCGCACGTCGGCGCCGCGCTGCCCCCCGGCGATGAGCGCGGCCTCGCCGAAGCCCATGCCGGCGGACAGCGTCTGCAGCCGCCGCACGCCGCCCTGCGGCAGCGGCAGCACCACGCTGACTTCGCCCTGCAGCAGGAAGAAGAGGGCGTCGGCCGGCTCGCCGATGTGCACCACGGGGTCGCCCGGGTCGAACTCGAGCCGCTGCATCGGTGCGCGCAGCGCCTGACGTTCGGCCGCCGTCATGCCTTCGCACCACAGGTGGCCTTCGAGGCCGTCCACCGCCGTCGGCGGCGCGGCCGCTGGCGTGGCCCCTTGTTCGCGCAGCAGCAACCGCTCGCACCACTCCAGGCCCAGATCCAGTTCGGGCTGGAACTCCACGGCCGAGGCGGCCAGCGAGGCCAGCTCGCGGTCCAGCCCGGCCAGCAGCTCACCGCGCCGCACGCGGGACAGCACCAGCCGGCGCCCGTGCGACACACAGCTGGCCGCCAGACCCGCGATCAGCCGCGTGGCGGCCGGGTCGGCGCGCGAGACACGCTTGAAGTCCAGCAGCGCCACGCGCCAGTCACCCTGGGCCAGTTCACGCAGCACCGGCTCCAGCGTGGTGAAGCGCAGGTCGCCCTGCAGCTCGAAGACACGGGCGCGTTCACCGTGGGCATCCAGCCAGCGGCTCTCGGCCGCCGGGCGGCGCCGCTTGCTGCGAACGCTGGCCAGCGTGTAGCGGGCGCGCACGGTGGAGGCCGAAGGCCGCGGCGGCTGCAGGAAGTGCAGGCCCAGGTCGCGTGAGATGGCCTCGCAGGCCGCCACGCCGCGCACGCTGTTGCCGCGCTCGTCCAGCGGCGGCGAGAAGATGCCGATGCCCAGTTGCCCCGGCAGCACGGCGATGACGCCTCCGCCCACGCCGCTCTTGGCCGGCAGGCCGACGCGCCAGACCCATTCGCCGGTGAAGTCGTAGACGCCGCAGGTGGTCATCACGCTGAGCACCGGGCCCACGCAGTCGGCCGCCAGCGCCCGCTGCTGTGTCAGCGGGTTCACGCCGCCGTTGGCCAGCGTGGCGCCCATCAGGGCCAGGTCACGGCCGGTCACCAGCACGGAGCACTGGCGGAAATACAGCTCCAGCGCCGGCTCGGGGTCGGTCTCGATGATGTCGCAGTTGCGCAGCAGGTGGCCGATGGCGCGGTTTCGGTGACCCGTGCTGCGCTCGCTCTCGAACACCGCCTCGTCGATGGACAGTGGCCGCCCGGCATAGGCCGACAGCGTGTCCAGCACGCGCTGCAGCCGTTCGCCGAGCGTGTCGCCCTGCACCAGGGAGGCCATGGCGATGGCACCGGCATTGATCATCGGGTTCAGCGGCCGCCCCGTGCCGGGCTCCAGGCTGATGGAGTTGAAGGCCTCGCCCGAGGGTTCGACGCCGACCTTGCGCCGCACCGTCTCGGCGCCCCGGTCCTGCAGCGCCAGGCCGTAGGTCATGGGTTTGGACACCGACTGGATGGTGAACGCCTGCCGCGTGTCGCCCACCTCGTAGACCTGGCCGTCGACCGTGGCGATGGCGATGCCGAAGGACGCCGGCAGGGCCTTGGCCAGTTCGGGGATGTAGGTGGCGACCTGCCCCGAATCGAGGCGGCACAGCTCCCGGTGCAGGGCTTCCAGGTAGGCCTGGACGGGAGAAACGGGCGAAGTGGGTGCGTTCGAAGCGGGCATGGCGCCTCGAATCGCAAGAACCGTGCACGGCGCCCGGCGGCGGTGCGCCGGGCAGCGCGGCTCAGCGCCGGGACGGTGGCAGGTCGGTACAGCTGCCGTGCGCCACCTCGGCGGCCATGCCGATGCTCTCGCCCAAGGTCGGGTGCGGGTGGATGGTCTTGCCGATGTCCACCTCGTCGGCGCCCATTTCGATGGCCAGCGCCACCTCGCCGATCATGTCGCCGGCATGGGTGCCGACGATGCCACCGCCCAGGATGCGGTGGTCCTCGGCGCTGAACAGCAGCTTGGTGAAGCCCTCGTCGCGGCCGTTGGCGATGGCGCGGCCCGAAGCCGTCCACGGGAACAGACCCTTCTTCACCGCGATGCCCTTGGCCTTGGCCTCGTCCTCGGTCAGGCCCACCCAGGCCACCTCGGGGTCGGTGTAGGCCACGCTGGGGATGACGCGGGCGTCGAACTGCGCCTTGCTGTCGCCGGCGGCCACTTCGGCCGCCACGTGGGCCTCGTGCACGGCCTTGTGCGCCAGCATGGGCTGGCCGACGATGTCGCCGATGGCGAAGATGTGCGGCACGTTGGTGCGCATCTGCACGTCCACCGGGATGAAGCCGCGCTCGCCGAC
>JAEUPH010000267.1 GCA_016790395.1 Rubrivivax sp.
ATGGCATCGGCCGCCGCCAGCGGCCTCATCGTCACCACCAGCGGCCCGCCGAAGCGCCCGGCCGGCACGGTGGCGATGTTCGTGCGGAACATCGCCACGTTGCGGCCCTGCTCCACGTGGCGCAGCCGGATGCCTTCGTCCATCAGCGCCTGCTCGAAGCTGAAGCTGCAGCCGAGCAGGAAGCCGACGAAGTCGCGCTGCCAGAGCGTGGCGATGTCGGTCGGCTCGTCCACCAGCACGCCGTCACGCCAGACGCGGTAGCGCGGCAGGTCGTGGCGCAGGTCGATGCCTGCGCCCAGGGTGGGCAGCGACGGGTCGCCCGGTTCGCTGACGGCCAGCACCGGGCAGGGCTTGGGGTTGCGCTGGCAGAAGCGCAGGAAGTCTTCCGCATCGGCGCGCGGCAGGATCACCAGGTTGCCCTGCACGTGGCGCTGCGCCAGGCCGCTGGTGTGGCCGCTGAAGGCACCGCGGCGGCAGGCGCTGCGCACCTCGGCCGGCGTGGCGCCCTGCAGTGCGGCTGCGGTGTCCTTCATCCCTGCGCCCCCGGTGTCTGTGCGATGGGCGCGATTCTTGGCGGCCCGGTGGCCGCGCCGCAAACGAGAAATCTTTCTATGCTTTGATCGATTTTTTCGATGAGGCGCGCGGCTTGGCCGGGGTGCGTTCGAAGGTCGGGATGGACGCCACCACGTGCGCCACGAAAGGCGCGCCGGGGTCGTCGCGCCAGCTCAGGTGGATGGGCAGCGGCGCCAGCGTGGCCTCGCAGCGCACGGCACACAGCGGCATCGACCCCGCCAGCCGCGCCACCGCAGCCTGCGGCAGCGTGGCCACGCCGAAGCCCTGCTCCACCAGCTGCACCATCGCCGAAATCGAGCTGATGGTGTGCACGCGCGGTGTCTCCACGCCTTCGCGGCGGCACAGGTCCAGCAGCGCCACGTGCGGCTGCGAGCCGCGCTGGAAGGTCAGCAGCTCGTCACCCTGCGCCAGCGCGGCCAGCGTGAAGCGCCTGCGCCCGTGGCGCGCGCGCTGGCCGGTGAAGACCATGGGCATGGGCGCCAGCGCGCGGCTGCGCACACCGTCGCCTTCGGCCGGCAGCGCGGCCAGCACCACGTCCACCGCACCGCGGCGCATCTGGTCCAGCAGCACGGGCGAGGTTTCCACCGTCAGCGCCAGTTCCAGGCCGGGGTGGTCGCGGCGCAGGCCCTGCACCCATTCGATGAGCCAGGAGTGCAGCACCGACTCGATGACGCCCAGGCGCAGTGCCATGCCACGCTCAACCGCACCACCGCCGAGCTCGGCCTTGATCTCGCGCTGCAGGTTCAGCAACCGTGCGGCATGGCCGTGGAACCGCGTGCCGGCGGTGGTGAGACGGAACTGCTTGTCGCGGCGGTCCAGCAGCAGCACGCCCAGCTCGGCCTCCAGCGCGGCGATGCGGCTGGACAGCGCGCTCTGCGTGACGAAGAGTTTTTCCGCCGCGCGCGTCACGCTCTTGAGCGTCACTGCCCAGTAGAAGGCCTCGACGAAGCGCAGGTTCACGTCGGCTCGGTGTGGTGAGGGGAAGCCCCGGGCTGAGCGCCTTCAGGCACGGCCTATGCTAGCCGCCTCTTCGAACCCGCAGACCCTGGAGCGACCCCATGCGACTGATCCCTTCCCTGCTCGGCACCGCCCTGGCCCTGGCACTCAGCGCCGCTGCCCATGCGCAGACCAAGTGGGACCTGCCGGCCGCCTACCCGGCCACCAATTTCCATTCCCAGAACCTGAGCGACTTTGCCGCCGACATCGACAAGGCCAGCGGCGGCAAGCTGAAGATCACGGTGCATGCCAACGCCTCGCTGTTCAAGGCCAACGAGATCAAGCGCGCGGTGCAGGGCGGGCAGGCGCAGATCGGCGAGATCCTGCTCGTCAACTTCCAGAACGAGTGGCCCGTCTACGGGGCCGACGGCCTGCCCTTCCTGGCCGACAGCTACGACGAGGCCGCCAAGCTGTGGCGCGCGCAGAAGCCGCTGCTGGAGAAGAAGCTGGCCGAGCAGGGCATGCAGGTGCTGTACGCCGTGCCCTGGCCGCCGCAGGGCGTGTACACGAAGAAGCCGCTGAACTCCGCGGCCGACCTGAAGGGCATCAAGTGGCGCGCCTACAGCCCGGCCACCAGCCGCATCGCCGAGCTGGTGGGCGCGCAGCCCGTCACCGTGCAGGCCGCCGAGTTCGCGCAGGCGCTGGCCACCGGCGTGGTGGAGAGCACCATGACCAGCGGCGCCACCGGCGTGGACAGCAAGCTCTACGAGCACCTGAAGTACTACTACGACACCCAGGCCTGGCTGCCGAAGAACGCCGTCATCGTCAACAAGGCCGCCTTCGACGCGCTGGACAAGCCCACGCAGGCCGCCGTGCTGAAGGCTGCGGCCGATGCCGAGGCACGCGGCTGGGCCGCCAGCCGCAAGGTCAACGTCGACACGCTGGAGAAGCTGAAGGCCAACGGCATGCAGGTGCTGCCGCCGCCGGCCGCGCTGAAGGCCGATCTCGCCAAGGTGGGCGAGACCATGCTGAAGGAGTGGGTCGAGAAGGCCGGCGCCGACGGCAAGGCCTTGATCGACGCGGTCCGCCGCTGATCCAGGGCGCATGCGCCGAGCGCTCGACGCCCTTTACGACGGCGCCGCCTGGGCGGCGGCCCTGTGCATGGTCGGGCTGCTGGCGATGGTGCTGCTGTCCATCGTCAGCCGGCAGCTCAACTTCCACGTGCCGGGCACCGACGCCTACGCCGGCTACCTGATGGCGGCGGCCGGCTTCCTGGCGCTGGCCCACACGCTGAAGAAGGGCGAGCACATCCGCGTCACGTTGGTGCTGAACGCCCTCGCCGGGGGTGCGCGCCGCGGCCTGGAGCTGTGGGCGCTGGGCGCGGCCACGGCACTGGCCGTGCTGTCGGCCTTCTACAGCGCGCGGCTGGTCTGGCAGTCGCGCCTGTTCAACGACGTCTCCACCAGCAACGACGCCACGCCGCTGTGGATCCCGCAGCTGAGCATGGCCATCGGCACGGCCGTGCTGGCCGTCGCCTTCGTCGACGAGCTGGTGCTGGAACTGCAAGGCCGGCGCGCCTCGGAAGGCACCGAAGAAGCGCTGCACAACGAATGAACGACCTCGCCATCACGGGGCTGTTGATCGCGGCGCTCTTCCTCATCCTGGGCAGTGGCGTGTGGATCGGCCTCACGCTCTCGGGCGTGGCCTGGATCGGCATGCAGCTCTTCAGCAGCCGCCCGGCGGGCGACGCCATGGCGGTGACGATCTGGGGCTCGTCCAGCAGCTGGACACTGACCGCGCTGCCGCTCTTCGTGTGGATGGGCGAGATCCTCTTCCGCACCCGGCTCAGCCAGGACATGTTCCGCGGCCTGGCGCCCTGGATGCAGGGGCTGCCGGGGCGGCTGCTGCACGTCAACGTGGTGGGCTGCGCCATCTTCGCGGCCGTGTCCGGCAGCAGCGCCGCCACCTGCGCCACCATCGGCAAGATGAGCCTGCCCGAACTGAAGAAGCGCGGCTACCCGGACGGCATCAGCATCGGCAGCCTGGCCGGCGCCGGCACGCTGGGCCTGCTCATCCCGCCGTCGATCATCATGATCGTCTACGGTGTCAGCGCCGAGGTCTCCATCGCACAGCTGTTCATCGCCGGCGTGCTGCCGGGCGTGATGCTGGCGCTGCTGTTCTCGGGCTACCTGATGTTCTGGGCCTGGCGGAACCCGCAGCAGGTGCCGCCGGCCGATGCACGCATGAGCTTCGGCCAGAAGCTCGTGGAGTCGCGCCACCTCATCCCCGTGGTGCTGCTCATCGCCGCCGTGCTGGGCAGCATCTACAGCGGCCTGGCCACGGCCACCGAAGCGGCAGCCGTGGGCGTGCTCGGCTCGCTGGTGATCTCGGCCGCGCAGGGCTCGCTCACCTGGCCCACCTTCCGCGACAGCCTGCTGGGCGGCACGCGGCTGTTCTGCATGATCGCGCTCATCCTGGCCGGCGCCGCCTTCCTCACGCTGAGCATGGGCTACATCGGCCTGCCGCGCCACCTGGCGGAATGGATCGGCTCGCTGGGCCTGGCGCAGTGGCAGCTGCTGCTGGTGCTGATGGTCTTCTACATCGTGCTGGGCTGCTTCCTGGACGGCATCAGCATGGTGGTGCTGACCATGGGCGTGATCCTGCCCACGGTGCAGAAGGCCGGCATTGATCTGGTGTGGTTCGGCATCTTCATCGTGCTGGTGGTGGAGATGGCGCAGATCACGCCGCCGGTGGGCTTCAACCTCTTCGTGCTGCAGGGCATGACCAAACGCGAGATCGGCTGGATCGCCAAGGTCACCCTGCCCTTCTTCTTCCTGATGATCGCGGCGGTGGCGCTGATCTGGTTCGTGCCGGGCATCGTCAGCTTCCTGCCGCAGCAGATGAAGGGCTGAGCGCGCAGCCTCACCCGGGCCTGACCGGCAGCTGGCAGGCCAGTTCGAAGTGCTCGAGGCCGTGGGCGAAGGGCCGGCCGGCCCAGGCCTCGAAGGCCGGCTGTTCATCGGGCACGCAGCCGCTGCGCGGCAGCCAGCTCTTGTACAGCCAGTCGATGGCGCGCGCCTCCAGCGCGATGTCACCGCGGATCTCCACCTCGGCCACGCGCATGGGCGGGAACTCGAAGCGGCCGATCTCCCCGGCGGGCCTGACGTCTTCGACCACCAGGGCCACGTCGTAGCGGCAGTCGGCCAGCGCCACGATCTCGGGCTCGTCCCACATGTAGCCCAGCCACTGGCCGTCGGCCAGGCCGCGCGCTTCGGCCCAGGCCAGCAGCCGCTCGCAGGCCGCCTGCGCCGCACCTTCGCGGTAGGGCTGGAAGACACGGATGTAAGCCACGGTGCGCGCCGGAAGCTCGCGCAGGCGGACCTGGAAGCCGTCGGGGTTCTCGCCCGATGGCGGCGCGGACAGTCTCAGCGGCGCAGCGGCACCGGCCATCAGGCGGTCGAACTCCTCACGCCGGGCCTCGCGGAAGGCGCGCAGGTCGAAGCGGCTCGGCGCCTGGCCGTAGTGCTGCCTGAAGCTGCGCGAGAAGTCGGACGAGGACGAGAAGCCGCAGTCCAGCGCCACCTCCGTGAGTGGGCGCCTGGGCGCGTGGGACATCTGGTACAGCGCCCGTTCCAGCCGCTGCCGCTTGACGAAGGCGTTCAGCGTCTCGCCCACCAGCGCCTTGAAGACACGGTGAAAGTGAAAGGGCGAGAAGCCCGCCGCGCGGGCCACGTCCTGCAGGTGCAGCGGCTGCGCGAGGTGGCGCACGACATGGTCGATGGCGCGGTTGATGCGCGCCACGCAGTCCAGCCCGGCAGCGCCTGGGCCGCCGGGCGGGGGATGGGCGTCGGGGCGGGCGTCGTTTCGCAAGATCTGGCAAGTCCGGCGGTTGAATCTCGGGCATCGTGGCACAGCGGCCGACCCCCGCGAACCCCCGGCGCAAGGAGCACAAGGACATGGATCTCGGCAACTTCTCGATCAGCCTGGCCGTCAAGGACATCGACGCGTCCAAGGCCTTCTACGAAAAGCTCGGCTTCGAAGTGGCCGGCGGAGACCTGGCGCAGAAGTGGATCGTGCTGCAGAGCGGCCAGGCCCGGATCGGTCTGTTCCAGGGCATGTTCGACAGGAACATGCTCACCTTCAACCCCGGGTGGAACGCCGCCAAGGAGACGCTGACGGCGTTCCCGGACGTGCGCGAACTGCAGCGCCGCTTCAAGGCCCTGGGCCTGCAGGTGGCGCCGCAGGCCGACGAGGCCACCGAGGGCCCGGCCTTCTTCATGCTGGCCGACCCCGACGGCAACCCGCTGCTGTTCGACCAGCACGTGCCCAGCCCGGCGCGCTAGGAGCGGAACTGCCGGCTTCGCACGCCGCTTTTCAGCGCTTGGCGCCGCACGGCGCTTGCCTAGCATCGGCGCGATGTCGGACCTCTCCCAGCCACCCGCTGCCGCGCTGGCCGCCCTGGCCGCGCCGCACATCGAGCAGGAGCGGCGTGCCGCCGAGGCCGCCGCCGCTGCGGGAGCGCCTGCGCCCTTCGTCTGGCCGACCCCCGAGGTCGCCGGCTTCCCCGCCGCCACACCCTGGACGCGGGCCCCGGCCTGTGCGCTGGAGGGCCTGAACGGCCACCTCATCGAAGGCCACCTGGCCAGCTTCGACCCCCACGCCGCCGCGCTGCAGGTGCGCCTGCCCGGCCAGCGCAAGCCGCTGCTGCTGCGTTTCGACCAGTTCCGCCGGCTGCAGCTGGCCGAGCCGCTGGTGCCCGAGGCACCCACGGGCCTGGGCGAATGGCCGCGCGTGCCCTTCATGCTGACCTTCCGCACCGCCCACCACTGGCAGGGCCAGACCCTGGGCGCGCGGGAGAACGACATCGGCTACTTCCTCTTCGAGCCGCTGGACGACAACGGCACGGTGCGGCGCTGGTTCGTGCCACGCGCGGCGCTGGCCGGCGCGCAGATCGGCATGCCCATCGGCCAGGCGCTGGTGGAGCAGGACTCGGCCACGCCGGAGCAGATCCAGGCCGCGCTGGCCGAGCAGGAGGCCCTGCGCGAGCGCCGGCTGGGCGACCTGCTGGTGGTGCGCCAGATCATCACGCCCGAGGAACTGGCCGAGGCCATCGACCAGCAGGCGCGCATGCCCATGGTGCGCATCGGCCAGGCGCTCACCGCCCTGGGCTTCATCTCCGAAGCGCAACTGGAAGACGCCCTGGTGCAGCAGCGCGAGGACCGGGGCGTGCCCTTGGGCGAGCTGCTGGTGCGCCGGGGCATGGTCTCGCGCGCCGACCTGCAGACGGCGCTGGCCCGAAAGATGGGCTACCCGCTGGTGGACGTGATGCAGTACCCGCCCGACGCGGAAGCCGTCGCGCGCCTGCCCTACGCGCTGGCCGCGCGCGTGCCGGCGCTGCCGCTCATGGTGCGCGCCGGCCGTCTGGTGGTGGCGGTGGAGGACCCTTCGAACCGCGCCAAGCTGGACGAGCTGGAGTTCGCCGCGCAGTGCAAGCTGGTGCCGGTGCTGGCACGCAGCAACGTGCTGCTGGGCGCGGTGGACCGTGCCTACGAGAAGGTGGGCGCCGCCGAGTTCGCGCCGCGCGCCACCGACCCCTCGGCGCCGCTGGAGTTCGAGGCCCCCGATGCGCGCGGCCTGCTGGCTTCGATGGAGCGCGTGGAAGCGCACTACGAAGAACCGGACGAGGCCGCGCTGGAGCAGAGCGACAACACGCTCGTGCGCCTCATCAACTCGATGATCCTGGAAGCGCACAACCAGGGTGTGAGCGACATCCACATCGAATGCCCGCCGGGCCGCGAGAAGGTGCGCATCCGCTTCCGCAAGGATGGCGTGCTGCGGCCCTACCTGGAGCTGCCGCCCAGCCACCGCAGCGCGCTCATCGGCCGCCTGAAGATCATGTGCGACCTGGACATCAGCGAGCGCCGCAAGCCGCAGGACGGCAAGATCAACTTCGCCAAGTTCGTGCCTGGCGTGCGCCTGGAACTGCGTGTGGCCACCATTCCCACGCAGGGCAACCTGGAAGACGCCGTGCTGCGCCTGCTGGCCAGCACCAAGCCGCTGCCGCTGGAAGCGCTGGGGCTGGCGCCGGCCAACCTCAAGCGCCTGCGGGCCGCCGCGGAGCGGCCCTACGGCCTCATCCTCTGCGTCGGCCCCACGGGCTCGGGCAAGACGACCACGCTGCACTCGCTGCTGTCCAGCATCAACACGCCGGAACGCAAGATCTGGACGGCCGAAGACCCGGTGGAAATCAGCCAGGCCGGGCTGCGCCAGGTGCAGGTGAACCCGCGCATCGACTGGACCTTCGCCAAGGCGCTGCGCGCCTTCCTGCGTGCCGACCCGGACGTCATCATGGTCGGCGAAGTGCGCGACGACGAGACGGCGCAGGTGGCCATCGAGGCCAGCCTCACCGGCCACCTCGTGCTGAGCACCTTGCACACCAACAGCGCGCCCGAGACGGGGACGCGGCTGCTGGACATGGGCATGGACCCGTTCAACTTCGCCGACGCGCTGATTGCCGTGCTGGCGCAGCGCCTGGTGCGCAAGCTGTGCGTGCAGTGCCGTCAGCAGCGCGACGCCACGTCCGAAGAGACCGAAGAACTGCTGCACGACTGGCAGCACGTCACGCAAGGCGTGCCCGAGGCGCCTTCGGCCGACGAGGTGCTGGCCGGCTGGCGCGAACGCTTCGGCCAGGGCGGGCGCCTGCGCCACCACCACGCGCCGGGCTGCGACCACTGCGGCGGCACCGGCTTCCGCGGCCGCATCGCCATCCACGAGCTGATGACGGTGGACCGCGGCCTGCGCCACATGATCCAGACCGGCCAGCGCGCCGACGAGCTTCAGCGCCAGGCGCTGGCGGGCGGCATGCGCACCTTGCGCCAGGACGGCATCGAGAAGGTGCTGGCCGGCGTCACGGCCATCGGCGAGGTGCGGGCCAACTCCTGAAGGCCCGCCGGGCCGGGCGCCGCCCGGCCCCTTCCTGCACTAGAACTGCGCCCAGTCGTCGTCGCCACCGGCCGCGACGGGCTGCGGGGCGGGTGCGGCCGGCGCGGCGGCGGTGGCCGACTTGGCCGCCGGCTTGGCGGCGGGCCTGGCGACGGGCGGCTTGGGCGTCGCCGGCCGGTGCGTCGGCGCGGGCGCGGCAGCGTGGTACGCCGGGGCCTCGTGGCCCAGCTTGAACACGGCCACCGCCTCCACCAGCTGCCGCGCCTGCTGCTTCAGGCTGTCGGCCGCGGCGGCGCTTTCTTCCACCAGGGCGGCGTTCTGCTGCGTCACCTGGTCCATCTGGCTCACGGCCTCGCCCACCTGGTGCACGCCGGCGCTCTGCTCGGCGCTGGCGCTGGTGATCTCGCCGACGATGTCGGTGACGCGCTGGATGGCCTGCACGACTTCCTGCATCGTGGTGCCGGCCTGGTCCACCAGCTCGGTGCCCTGCTCCACGCGCTCGACGCTGGCGTTGATCAGCGACTTGATCTCGCGCGCCGCTTCGGCGCTGCGTTGCGCCAGGCTGCGCACTTCGCTGGCCACCACCGCGAAGCCGCGGCCCTGCTCGCCGGCGCGCGCCGCTTCCACGGCGGCGTTCAGCGCCAGGATGTTGGTCTGGAAAGCGATGCCGTCGATGACGCCGATGATGTCGGCGATCTTGCGGCTGCTCTGGTTGATGTCCTTCATGGTGTCCACGACCTGGCCCACCACCTCGCCGCCGCGCACCGCCACGCCGCTGGCGTTCAGCGCCAGCTGGTTGGCCTGGCGCGCGTTGTCGGCGTTCTGCTGCACGGTGGAGCCCAGTTGCTCCATCGATGCCGCCGTCTCCTCCAGCGCGCTGGCCTGCTCTTCGGTGCGCTGGCTCAGGTCGGCATTGCCGCTGGCGATCTGCGCCGAGCCGGTGGCGATGCTGTCGCTGCTGTTGCGCACCGTGCCGACGATCTTCACCAGGCTCTCGTTCATGGCCTTCAGCGCCGTCAGCAGGCGGCCGGTCTCGTCGTGCGAGGTGATCTCGATGCGCGAGCCCAGGTCACCGGCGGCCACGCGCTCGGCCACCGTCACGGCCTGCGCGATGGGCCGCGTGATGGAGCGCGTGATCCACCAGCCCAGGCCGGCGCCGAGCGCGGCCATGCCGGCCAGCAGGCCGAACATCAGCAGCTTGGCCTGGGCGTAATTGGCGCGCCCGTCCTCGGCGGAGCGTTCGATCAGCTCGATCTGCAGGTCCTTGAGGCCGTCGGTGGCCTTGAAGTAGGCCAGCTGCGCCGGGCGCAGCTTCTCGTCCAGCAGGCCCACGGCCTCCAGCTTGTCGCCCTTCTCGATGAGCGCGATGAACTTCTGCATCACGGGCAGGTAGGCGGCGCGGGCCTCCTGCAGGGCGGCCAGCCGCTTCTTGCCTTCGTCGCTGGTGATGGTGGGCACCATGGTGTCCATCAGCTTGGCGTTGCGCTCGCGGGATTGCGCCACCGCCTCCATGGCGGCCTTGACCTTGGCCGCATCCTCGAAGATCAGCATGTTGCGCAGCTCGCGGGCGGCAAGGTTCTGCTCGTCCGTCATGTCGGCCAGCGCCTGGACCTTGGGCACGCGGTCCTGGTCGATGAGCGTCAGGCTCTCGGTGATGGCCGACAGGCGCGTGATGCCGATGCCCACCACGCCGGCGGCCAGCAGCAGGATGATGGTGAAGACCAAGCCCAGGCGGGTGCCGAGCTTCAGGTTCATGAGCGCGTTCAAGGTGTACTCCCGGTCGAGGCGCTGTCGAACGGGCGCTGCCCTTGCAGGCCCTGTCCACCGCGCGGCACCGGTTCTTTCGGCCAGCCCGGACCGGACTTGAGGGCCCCGGCGGCCGGCGTGCAGAATCGGCCCTCGAAACGGCATGAACGACGCCCCCGCCTCCCCGGACCTGGCCGCCCTGAGCCTGGCCCTCATCACCAGCCGCCATTCGGTGTCGCCCAAGCGCCTGGTGGCGCCAGGGCCGGGCGCCGCGCAACTGCAGGCCCTGGTGGAAGCGGCCGGCTGCGCCCCCGACCACGAACTGCTGCGGCCCTGGCGGCTGCTGCGCATCGCCGACACCCAGCGCGACGCGCTGGCCGATGTCTTCGAAGCTGCGCTGCTGGAGCGCGTGCCCGAGGCCGACGCCAATGCCCGCGGCATGGCGCGCGAGAAAGCCTACCGCGCCCCCGTGCTGCTGCTGGCCGTGGCGAGGCTGCTGCCGGCGCACGAGGACGTGCCCGAGAGCGAACGCTACGTGGCCCTGGGCGCGGCCCTGCAGAACCTGCTGCTGGCCGCCCACGGCCAGGGCTACGCCGCCATGCTGACCAGCGGCCACGCGCTGCGCACGGCGCACTTCGAGCGCGCCTTCGGGCTGCGCGAGGGGGAGCGGGCGGCCTGCTTCGTCTCCATCGGCACGCCCACGGGCGTGAAGCGCCGCCAGCGGCCATCGGCGCACGAGTTGATCGCCGACTGGGCGCCGCCCGGCTTGCGCTGAATCAAGCCGGCCGCACAAAGCGGCCCGGGTAGTTCTTCAGGACGAGGGTCCGCTGTGGCGGGCTCGTTCTTCCGCAGCCTCTGGCCGGGCCGTCATGCGGATGTTCGCTGCGCCATGGCGCAGCGACAGTGCCTTCACCGCTTCGAAAGCCGTGACATGCGCACCGCGAGCCCCGCCACCCCGATCCCGCGCCCCGCCTGGAGCGTGCTGATCGTCAGCACGCTGGCCTTCACCACCTGCTTCATGGTGTGGATGATGTTCGGCGTCATCGGCATCCCGCTGAAGAAGACGCTGGGGCTCAACGCCACCGAGTTCGGCCTGCTCACCGCCATGCCGGTGCTCACGGGCTCGCTGATCCGCGTGCCGCTGGGCATCTGGACCGACCGCTACGGCGGCCGCATCGTCATGACCGTGCTCATGGCCCTGACGGTGCCGGCGATCTGGCTGATGGCCTACGCCACGCAGTTCTGGCACTTCCTCGTCATCGGCCTCTTCGTGGGCCTGGCCGGCGGATCCTTCAGCGTCGGCACGCCCTATGTCGCGCGCTGGTTCCCGAAACACCGGCAAGGCATGGCGATGGGCGTCTACGGCGCCGGCAACTCGGGCTCGGCCGTCAACAAGTTCGTGGCCCCCGCGCTGCTGGTCGGCTTCGGCTGGACCATGGTGCCGCAGGTCTACGCCGCGGTCATGCTGGGCACGCTGATCGTCTTCTGGCTCGGCAGCCACAGCGACCCCAAGCACCTGGTGCCTTCCAACGTGCGCTTCGTCGACCAGCTGGCCGCGCTGAAGGACCCCAAGGTGCTGAAGTACTGCCAGTACTACAGCATCGTGTTCGGCGGCTATGTCGCGCTGAGCCTGTGGATGGTGCAGTACTACGTCGGCGAGTACGGCCTCGACATCCGCGCCGCCGCGCTGCTGGCCGCCTGTTTCTCGCTGCCCGGCGGCGTGCTGCGCGCCATCGGCGGTTGGCTGTCCGACAAGTACGGCGCACACAGCGTCACCTGGTGGGTGCTGTGGGTGAGCTGGATCTGCCTCTTCCTGCTCAGCTATCCGCAGACCCACTTCACCATCGTCACGGTTGAGGGCCCGAAGACCTTCGACATCGGCCTCAACGTGTATGCCTTCACCGGCCTGATGTTCGTCCTCGGCATCGCCTGGGCCTTCGGCAAGGCCAGCGTGTTCAAGTACATCAGCAACGACTACCCGGCCAACATCGGCACCATCAGCGGCATCGTCGGCCTGGCCGGCGGCCTCGGCGGCTTCGTGCTGCCCATCATGTTCGGCGCCCTGCTCGACCTGACCGGCATACGCTCCAGCGCCTTCATGCTGATGTACGCCGTGGTGTGGGTGTCGCTGATCTGGATGTACTTCACCGAAGTTCGCCGCACCCCGCTGATGGACGGCACGTCCGCAGCCCAGTCCTGAACCGGACACCACGGAGATCATCATGAACGCAAGCACACACGCCGGCACACATCCGGTACAGGGCGCCCCCCGCGGCCCCGATGTCGAGGACTGGCGGCCGGAGGACGATGCCTTCTGGGAATCGACCGGCAAGAAGATCGCCTACCGCAACCTGTGGATCTCGATTCCCGCGCTGCTGTGCGGATTCGCGGTCTGGGGCATGTGGGGCATCATCACCGTGCAGATGCTCAACCTGGGCTTCCCCTTCACCCAGGACCAGCTGTTCACGCTGACTGCCATCGCCGGCATCTCCGGCGCCACGATGCGCATCCCGGCCTCCTTCCTGATCCGGCTGGCCGGTGGCCGCAACACCATCTTCCTGACCACAGCCATGCTGCTGGCGCCGGCCATCGGCACCGGCATCGCGCTGCAGCACACCGACTGGCCCCTGTGGGTATTCCAGCTGATGGCGCTGTGGTGCGGCGTCGGCGGCGGCAACTTTGCCAGTTCGATGTCCAACATCAGCACCTTCTTCCCGAAGCGACTGCAGGGCACCGCACTGGGCCTCAACGCCGGCCTCGGCAACTTCGGCGTGACGACGATGCAGATCGTCATCCCGCTGGTGATGACGGTGCCGCTGCTCGGCGCCTTCGGCGGTGAGCCGATGACGCTGGTGAAGGACAGCGGCTGGATCTTCGGCAAGATCTCCGCCGGCACGCCGACCTGGATCCAGAACGCCGGCTTCGCCTGGGTGCTGTCGCTGGTGCCGCTGTCCATCCTGTGCTGGTTCGGCATGAACAACCTGAAGGCGGTATCGCCCGACACCGGCAACCCCATCGTCGCCTTTTCGAAGATCACCTATCTGTACACGCTGGCCTTCGTGCCCGCCATCTTCATGCTGTGGCTGTATCTGCCTGCACCGACCGGGCTGGGCGTGCTCAGCATGTGGGTCGCAATTCCGCTCGACATCATGCTCGCGCTGCTGGTCATGAAGGTGGCCGCCTTCGGAGAAATGAAGGAAGGCGTGACGAAGCAGTTCGCGATCTTCAGGAACAAGCACACGTGGTCGATGACCGCGCTGTACATCGTCACCTTCGGTTCCTTCATCGGCTTTTCGATGGCATTGCCGCTGGCCATCACCGTCATCTTCGGCACCAGCCACGTGCCGGATGCCGCCGGTGTCATGCAGCACACGCTGAAGAACCCGAATGCGCCGTCGGCCCTGACCTACGCCTGGATCGGTCCCTTCGTCGGCGCCGCCGTACGGCCGCTGGGCGGCTGGATTTCCGACAAGCTCGGCGGCTCCATCGTGACTCAGGTGATTTCGGTCGTGATGGCAGTGGCCTCGGTGTGGGTTGGCTACGTGATGATGCAGGCCTACGCTTCGGCCACGCCGGAACAATATTTCCCGATGTTCCTCGGTCTGTTCATGGTGCTGTTCTTCGCCAGCGGCATCGGCAACGGCTCGACCTTCCGCACCATCGGCGTCATCTTCGACCGCACCCAGGCCGGTCCCGTCCTCGGCTGGACCTCGGCCGTCGCCGCCTACGGCGCCTTCATCGCACCGGTGGTCATCGGCGAACAGATCAAGGCTGGAACACCCGAACTTGCCATGTACGGCTTCGCAATCTTCTACGCGATCTGCCTTGTTCTCAACTGGTGGTTCTACCTGCGCAGCAATGCGTATGTGAAGAACCCCTGATCCCCGAAACGACGCCCGCACAGCGCCCATTCAGAACGCATCACGGAGACCACACATGAGCCACTTTCTAGACCGCCTGAATCACTTCTCGAACCCGAAGGAAGCATTTTCGGGCGACCATGGCATCACCACCGGCGAGGACCGCAGCTGGGAAGATGCTTACCGCAACCGCTGGGCACACGACAAGATCGTGCGCTCGACACATGGCGTGAATTGCACCGGTTCCTGCTCCTGGAAGATCTACGTCAAGGGCGGCATTGTCACCTGGGAAACCCAGCAGACCGACTACCCGCGGACACGCTGGGACATGCCCAACCACGAGCCGCGCGGCTGTGCCCGCGGCGCCAGCTACAGCTGGTACCTCTACAGTGCCAATCGCGTGAAGTATCCGATGGTGCGCGGCCGCCTGCTCAAGATCTGGCGCGAGGCACGCCTGAAGCACGGGCCGGTGGAAGCCTGGGCGTCCATCGTCGAGAACGATGCGAAGCGGCGCGACTACCAGCAGGTACGCGGCCTCGGTGGCTTCGTACGCTCGAGCTGGGACGAGGTTAACGAAATCGTCGCGGCCGCCAACGTCTACACCATCAAGAAACACGGACCGGACCGGATCATCGGCTTTTCGCCCATTCCGGCGATGTCGATGATCAGCTACGCCGCAGGCAGTCGCTACCTGAGCCTGATCGGCGGCGTCTGCATGAGCTTCTACGACTGGTACTGCGACCTGCCGCCGAGCAGCCCGCAGATCTGGGGCGAACAGACGGACGTGCCGGAATCGGCCGACTGGTACAACTCGACCTACATCATCGCCTGGGGCAGCAATGTGCCGCAGACGCGCACACCGGACGCGCACTTCTTCACCGAGGTGCGCTACAAGGGCGCAAAGACCGTAGCCGTCACGCCCGACTATTCGGAAGTCGCCAAGCTGGCCGACATCTGGATGAAGCCCAAGCAGGGCACCGACGCGGCCGTCGCCATGGCGATGGGCCACGTGATCCTGAAGGAGTTCTACTTCCCCGACAGCGGTGAGCGCAGCGCCTATTTCGACGACTATGTGCGCCGCTACACCGACATGCCGATGCTGGTGATGCTGAAGGAGCACACGCTGCCGAACGGCGACGTTATCCTTGTACCGGACCGCTACGTGCGCGCCTCCGACTTCAACGGAAGGCTGGGGCAGGCCAACAATCCGGAATGGAAGACGGTGGCCTTCGACGAGAGCGGCAAGGTCGTGCTGCCGAACGGTGCCATCGGCTTCCGCTGGGGTGCGGACGGCCGCGCCGACGAAGGTCAGTGGAATCTCGAAGCGAAGGAGGCGCGCCACGGCACCGACGTCAAGCTCAAGCTGTCGCTGCTGGAAGGCGAAGCGCCGAGCAGCGAAACAGCCCGTGTCGGCTTCCCCTACTTCGGCGGCATCGTCAGCGAACATTTCCCGAACAATGCACAGACCGACGTGCTGGTCCGCACCGTACCGGTGCAGCGCATCGCACTCGGCAAGGCGGGCGAGAAGCGCGACGCACTGGTGGCCACCGTGTTCGATCTTCAGGTGGCGAACTACGGCATCGCACGCGGCCTTCCGGGCGAACTTGCGGCGAAGGACTTCAACGACGACACGCCCTACACACCCGCGTGGCAGGAGTGCATCACGGGCACGCCGCGCGAGCAGCTGATCACCGTCGCCCGCCAGTTCGCCGACAACGCTCACAAGACAAAGGGCAAGTCCATGGTGATCATCGGCGCGGCGATGAACCACTGGTATCACAGCGACATGAATTACCGCGGCGTCATCAATATGCTGATGATGTGCGGCTGCATCGGCCAGAGCGGCGGCGGCTGGGCGCACTACGTGGGCCAGGAGAAGCTGCGTCCGCAGACCGGCTGGACGGCGCTGGCCTTCGCGCTCGACTGGATCCGTCCGCCACGGCAGATGAACAGCACCAGCTTCTTCTATGCGCACACCGATCAGTGGCGCTACGAGAAGCTGGGCATGGAAGAAGTAGTTTCGCCGCTGGCCGACAAGAAGATGTACGGCGGCAGCATGATCGATTACAACGTGCGCGCCGAACGCATGGGCTGGCTGCCGTCGGCACCGCAGCTTCAGACCAATCCGCTGCAGGTGGTGCGCGACGCCGCCGGCGCCGGCATGGACCCGAAGGACTACGCCGTGCGTGGGCTCAAGGACGGTTCGCTCAGGATGAGCTGCACCGACCCGGATCATCCGGACAACTGGCCGCGCAACATGTTCGTGTGGCGCTCCAACATCCTCGGCTCGTCGGGCAAGGGTCACGAGTACTTCCTGAAGCACCTGCTGGGCACCAGCAACGGCGTGCAGGGCAAGGACTTGGGCATCGAGGAGGCCAAGCCGACCGAAGTCGTCTGGCACGACAAGGCGCCGGAAGGCAAGCTCGACCTGCTGGTGACGCTCGACTTCCGCATGAGTACCACCTGCCTGTATTCCGACATCGTGCTGCCGACCGCGACCTGGTACGAGAAGAACGATCTCAACACCAGCGACATGCATCCCTTCATCCACCCGCTGTCGACCGCTGTCGACCCGGCCTGGCAATCGCGCAGCGACTGGGACATCTACAAGGGCTTCGCGAGGAAGTTCAGCGAAGTGTGCGTCGGCCATCTCGGCGTCGAACGCGAACTGGTGCTGTCGCCGCTGATGCACGACAGCCCGTCGGAACTGGCGCAGCCCTTCGACGTGAAAGACTGGAAGCGCGGCGAATGCGAGCTCATTCCGGGCAAGACGGCACCGAACATGGTGGTCGTCGAACGCGACTACCCGAACGTCTACAAGCGCTTCACCGCACTCGGCCCGCTGATGAACAAGGTCGGCAACGGCGGCAAGGGCATCAGCTGGAACACACAGACGGAAGTGAAGCAGCTGGGCGAACTGAACGGCCTGGTCACGGCAGAAGGCGTCACCTGCGGCATGCCGAAGATCGATACCGACATCGACGCCTGCGAAGTGGTGCTGCAGCTGGCACCCGAAACCAATGGCCACGTCGCGGTGAAGGCCTGGCAGGCGCTGAGCAAGCAGACCGGTCTCGAGCATGAACACCTCGCGCTGTATCGCGAGGACGAGAAGATCCGCTTCCGCGACATCCAGGCGCAGCCGCGCAAGATCATTTCGAGTCCGACCTGGAGCGGCATCGAGTCGGAAACCGTGTCGTACAACGCCGGCTACACCAACGTGCATGAACTGATTCCATGGCGCACCCTGACCGGCCGTCAGCAGTTCTACATGGACCACCCCTGGATGATCGCCTTCGGAGAAGGCTTCACCAGCTACCGTCCGCCGGTCGATCTGAAGACCACAGCCGGCATCCACAACATCAAGCCGAACGGCAATCCGGAGATCGCGCTCAACTTCATCACGCCGCACCAGAAGTGGGGCATCCACTCGACCTACACGGACAACCTGCTGATGCTCACGCTGAGTCGAGGCGGCCCGTGCGTGTGGATGAGCGAAGACGACGCGAAGCGCGCCGGCATCGTCGATAACGACTGGATCGAGCTGTTCAACATCAACGGCGCGATCGCTGCGCGCGCGGTCGTCAGCCAGCGGGTCAACCCGGGCATGGTACTGATGTATCACGCGCAGGAAAAGATCGTGAATACCCCGGGGTCGGAAATCACCGGGGCGCGCGGCGGCATCCACAACTCGGTCACGCGCATCGTGCTCAAGCCGACACACATGATCGGTGGCTATGCGCAGTTCAGTTACGGCTTCAACTACTACGGAACGATCGGCACCAACCGCGACGAATTCGTCGTCGTGCGCAAGATGAAGCGCATCGACTGGCTCGACAACGAAGCCGCGACGGCCGACACGACTCACGCCTGAGGATACTGATCATGAAAATACGCGCACAGATCGGCATGGTGCTGAATCTCGACAAGTGCATCGGTTGCCACACCTGTTCGGTCACCTGCAAGAACGTGTGGACCAGCCGCCCCGGCATGGAATACGCGTGGTTCAACAACGTGGAAACGAAGCCCGGCATCGGCTATCCGAAGGAATGGGAAAACCAGGACAAGTGGCAGGGCGGCTGGATCCGCCGGAATGACGGCTCGATCGCGCCGCGCCAGGGTGGCAAGTGGCAGTTGCTGATGAAGATATTCGCCAATCCGCACCTGCCGGAGATCGACGACTACTACGAGCCCTTCACCTTTGACTACGACCATCTGCAGTCGGCGCCGGAATCGAAGGCCACGCCGACCGCACGCCCGCGCAGCCTGATCACGGGCAAGCGCATGGAGAAGATCGAGTGGGGCCCGAACTGGGAGGAAATTCTCGGCGGCGAATTCAGCAAGCGTTCGAAGGACAAGAACTTCGACGAGGTGCAGAAGGAGATCTACGGCGAGTTCGAGAACACCTTCATGATGTATCTGCCGCGACTGTGCGAGCACTGCCTGAATCCGGCCTGCGTCGCCTCCTGCCCGTCCGGCTCGATCTACAAGCGCGAAGAGGATGGCATCGTGCTGATCGACCAGGACAAGTGCCGCGGCTGGCGCATGTGCGTCAGCGGCTGCCCGTACAAGAAGATCTATTACAACTGGCAGTCCGGCAAGGCCGAGAAGTGCATCTTCTGCTATCCGCGCATCGAAGCCGGTCAGCCGACCGTGTGTTCGGAAACCTGTGTCGGCCGCATCCGCTACCTCGGCGTGCTGCTGTATGACGCCGACCGCATCCAGGAAGCGGCATCGGTCGAACACGACCGCGATCTGTATCAGGCGCAGCTCGACATCTTCCTGGACCCGAACGATCCGAAGGTGATCGAGCAGGCACGTGCCGATGGCATACCCGATTCGTGGATGGAATCGGCGCGCCGCAGCCCGGTGTACAAGATGGCCGTCGAGTGGAAGGTGGCACTGCCGCTGCACCCGGAATACCGCACGCTGCCCATGGTCTGGTACGTGCCGCCGCTGTCGCCGATCACTGCCGCCGCAAACGCCGGTCAGGTCGGTGTGAATGGCCAGATCCCGGACGTTAATCAGCTGCGCATTCCGGTCAAGTATCTGGCCAACCTGCTGACCGCCGGCGACACGCAGCCGGTGGTGCGCGCACTCGAACGCATGCTGGCGATGCGTGCCTGGCAGCGCGCCAAGCATGTCGATGGCGAAACCAATATGGCGGCACTGAATCAGGTCGGCCTCACCCAGGCCGAGGTCGAAGACATGTATCACGTGATGGCCATCGCCAACTACGAGGACCGCTTCGTCATTCCGACGGCGCACCGCGAATATGCCGAGAACGCCTTCGATGTGCGCGGCGGCTGCGGCTTCTCGTTCGGCAACGGCTGTTCGGAGGGCAGTTCCGACACCAGCCTGTTCGGTGGGTCGAAACGGCGCACGATCCCGATCAAGGCGGTGGTGTGATCATGGGACTGTTCAACGCACCCACCCCCGAGCGCATGACGCTCACGCTGCGCGTGATGGCCCATCTGCTGTCCTACCCCGACGCCACGCTGCGCGGGCACCTGCCGGAACTGCGCGAAGCACTGCGCAGCGAACGGGCGCTGTCAGCATCGCGACTGTCGGAGCTCGACGCTCTGATCGACGCGCTGGAAGGCGGGGACGCCCTCGATACCGAGGCGGACTACGTCGAACTGTTCGACCGTGGCCGGCGCACCTCGCTGCACCTGTTCGAGCATGTGCATGGCGATTCGCGTGACCGAGGGCCGGCCATGATCGATCTGGCGCAGACCTACGAGAAGGCCGGCCTGTACCTCGGTCCCGACGAGCTGCCCGACTACCTGCCGGCGGTATTGGAGTTCGCCTCCACCCAGCCACCGAAGGAGGCTCGCGCACTGCTTGCCGAGATGGCACACATCCTAAACGTCATCTTTTCGGCGCTGCTGCAGCAGGAAAGTGCCTACGCCAGCGTGCTCGGCGCACTGATCGAACTGGCCGGCGAGAAGGCGCAGGCCGTCACCATTGCACCCGATGAGCCGATCGATGAAAGCTGGGCCGAACCGCTGGCCTTCGACGGCTGCTCGTCGAACGGCCAGGCGAAGCCCGGCACGCCGCAACCCGTCAACATCGTCCGCAAGTCCTCCGCCACTCAAGGAGCGCAACCATGAACACCTGGCTCGACACCCTGCTTTTCGGCTACTACCCGTACATCTGCCTTGCGGTCTTCTTCATCGGCAGCCTGCTGCGCTTCGACCGCGATCAGTACACGTGGAAGAGCGATTCGTCGCAACTGCTGCGCCGCGGACAGTTGCGGCTCGGCAGCAACCTGTTCCACATCGGCGTGCTGTTCCTGTTCTTCGGGCACTTCTTCGGCATGCTCACCCCGCACTTCGTCTATGAGCACTTCATCGGCGCCGGTGCCAAGCAGGTCGTGGCCATGGTGTCCGGCGGCATCGCCGGTCTGCTTGCGTTCATCGGACTCACGCTGCTGCTGCACCGCCGGCTGACCGAGCCGCGCATCCGCGCCACCTCGAAAACCAGCGACATCATGATTGCCGCGCTGCTGTGGCTTCAGCTGCTGCTGGGGCTGGCCACGATTCCGATGTCGGCGCAGCACCTCGACGGCAGCATGATGATGAAGCTTGCCGAATGGGCGCAGCGCATCGTCACCTTCCGCGCCGGCGCGCCGGAACTGCTGGCCGAAGCGGGCTGGGTGTTCAAGACGCACATGTTCCTCGGCATGAGCATCTTCCTGATCTTCCCCTTCACGCGTCTGGTGCATGTGTGGAGTGGCTTCGCGTCGGTCTTCTATGCATTCCGTCCCTACCAGGTGGTGCGTTCCCGCCGGCTCAACCTGCCGACCGGCCAAAACCAGCCGCGTCAGCCCGACGCCAGCGTCTGAGGAGATCACCATGACCATCGAGAACCTGTCCCGCGTCGCACGCGTCAATGGCGTGCAGATCAACGGTGAAGATGAAACCCTGACCCGGGAGGCGCTGCAGCAGCGTGCCTACACGGAGTTGCTGCGTCAGGCAGCACAGGCCGCCGGCCTGCTGCCTGCCGACGAAATGGCGACGCCGGATGGCGTCATCAGCGAATCGGCCGCGTCGGCGATCGACGCGCTGGTCGAAAGGTCGGTTCAGGTTCCCGAGCCGTCGGACGAAGCCTGCCGCAGGCACTATGCAGCCCACGAAACGAATTACCGCACCGGTGAGAAGGTGCGCGTGCGACACATCCTCTTCGCCGTCACCGAAGGCGTCGACGTGGTGGCGCTGCGCAAGCGGGCGGAAGGCGTACTACTGGACGTACGCTGCCATGACAGCGCTGAGCAGGACACCTTCGCACACGCCGCCGAGCAGTTTTCGAATTGCCCGAGCGGCGCGCGCGGCGGCGAACTCGACTGGCTCACGGCGGAAGACTGCGCACCGGAATTCGCACGCGAAGTGTTCGGCCATGTCGAGGTTGGCGTGCTGCCGCGCCTGGTGCACAGCCGCTTCGGCCTGCACGTGGTCGAGGTGCTGGAACGCAACCCCGGCACTGCGCAAAGTTACGAATCGGTGCGTGGCGCAGTGGCAGGTACGCTGCGCCAGCAGAGCTTCGTCACGGCACTGCGTCAGTACCTGAGCGTGCTGGCCGCAGACGCGGTCGTCGAAGGCATCGACCTCGACCGTGCGGACTCGCCACTGGTGCAGTAGGAACGGCCACGGTCCGGAACGACGCGGCCAATCGATGACCGTTCTACGCGGCGACGCCGGATCAACGCCGGTGCGATGGCTTCACGGTCACGCCCGGCATACCGGCCGACGACGCCTCGGCGCCCCCTGAACTTCCCGTCCCGTTCATGACATGTCCGCATCCAGCCTGGCCTGCGAACCACCTCAAGCGCTGCGCAAACCGCGACTCGTCTGCCCCGCCGGCTCGCTGCGCGCGCTGACGCTGGCCGTCGACGCCGGCGCCGACGCCGTCTACATGGGCCTGAAGGACGCCACCAACGCACGCAACTTCGCCGGCCTGAACTTCGACCTCGCGCAGGCGCGTGACGGCATCGCCTACGCCCGCAGCCGCGGCCGCGAAGTGCTGATGGCGCTCAACACCTTCGCCGACGCCCGTGCGCCCGAACGCTGGTTCGCCGCGGTCGATGCCGCCGCCGGACTGGGCATCGACGCGCTGATCTGCGCCGACACCGCGCTGCTGGCCTACGCGCGCGACCATCATCCCGATCTGCGTCTGCACCTGTCGGTGCAGGCTTCGGCCACCACCTGGGAAGCGATCGAGTTCTACCGCGAGCGCTACGGCATCCGCCGCGCGGTGCTGCCGCGCGTACTCACGCTGCCGCAGGTCGAACAGGTGTGCCGCAACAGCACCGCCGAGATCGAGGTGTTCGGCTTCGGCAGCCTGTGCGTCATGGTCGAGGGCCGCTGCGCGCTGTCCTCCTACGCGACCGGCCAGTCGCCGAACACCGCCGGCGTCTGCTCGCCGCCGTCGGCGGTGCGCTGGGAGGATGGCGCCGGCGGCGTGTCGGCCCGTCTCAATGGCGTGCTGATCGACCGCTATGCGCCGGACGAGCCGCGCGGCTACCCGACGCTGTGCAAGGGTCGCTTCGACGTCGACGGCGCGCGCGACTACGCGCTGGAAGAACCGACCAGCCTGAACACGCTGGCGCTGCTGCCGCAGCTGATGGACGTGGGCATCGCCGCGATCAAGATCGAGGGGCGACAGCGCAGCCCTGCCTATGTCGAACAGGTCACCCGCGTCTGGCGTGCGGCGATCGACGACTGCGCCGCGCAGCCGGCGCGCTTCGGCGTACAGCCGCAATGGACCGCCGCACTCGGCCGCTGGGCCGAAGGCCAGCAGCACACGCTGGGCGCCTACGACCGGCCGTGGCGGTGAATCCATGAACACACAGATGAACACCCGCATCGCCCTGACCGTCGGCCCGGTGCTGTATTACTGGCCGCGCCGCACGCTGCTCGACTTCTACGCCGACATCGCCGGGTCGCCGGCCGACACCGTGGTGCTCGGCGAAGTCGTGTGCAGCCGCCGCCACGAAATGAAGGCCGAGGACTGGCTGGCCCTCGCGCGCGACCTCGCCGCCTGCGGCAAGGAAGTCGTGCTGGCCAGCCAGGCATTGCTCGAATCGGCCGCCGACCTGCGCGCGCTGCATCGCTGGGCCGACCAGACCGAATTCCTGGTCGAAGCTGGCGACGCCTCGGCGCTGCGCGCACTGGCCGGCCGGCCTTTCGTACTCGGCCCGCACATCAACGTCTACAGCCAGCCGGCCCTGCGCGAGCACGCGGCGCTCGGCGCCGTCCGCTGGGTGGCACCGGTCGAACTTGCGCTGGACGCGCTGGCGCTGATCAATCCGCCGGCCGCGCCGGTGAGTGGCGGACCGGCGAACGACACACCGATCGCCACCGAGGCGTTCGCCTTCGGCCGCCTGCCGCTGGCTTTCTCGGCACGCTGTTTCACCGCGCGCCATTTCCACCTTAGCAAGGACCAGTGCGGCTTCCGCTGCATCGAACACCCGGACGGCCTGCTGCTCGACACCACCGAACAGCAGCACTTCCTCGCCCTGAATGGCATACAGACGCAGTCGGCGGCGCAGCATTGCCTGATCGCGGACGCCCCGGCACTGCGCGCCGCCGGCGTCAGCCGCGCCCGGCTGTCGCCCACCTCGCGCGATTTCGCCACCGTGGTCGACCTGTTCGAGCGCACCTGGAACGGTCAGGCCGACGTCGCTGAAGCCGCCGCGGCGCTCGCAGCGCTGAGCCTGCCCGGCGGTCTGGTCAATGGCTACGCCCACCGCCGCCCCGGACTGGAAAGGATGCCCGCATGAATACCTCGTTCCCGATCAGGCTGCCGGCACTGCCGCCGCCGCCCGCCGCGCTGCACACGCTGATCGCCCGCCTGCCGATACGACCGCCGTCGCTGCTGCTCGCCGCCGCGCTGAACCGCGTGCTGCGTCCGCGCCTGCCGGCCGACGCGGCGCTCGAACTCGCCGACCACACGGTCGAGATCGAGGTGCGCGACTTCGGCCTGCGTTGCCGCCTCGCGCTGCGCGACGGCCGCTTCCGCAGCGCGCCCGACCACGGCCCGGTCGCGCTGCGCATCGCCGCCGAAGCCGCCAGCTATCTGCGCCTGCTGCGCGGCGACGACGACGCCGACCGCCTGTTCTTCGAACGCGCGCTGGTGATGGAGGGCGACACCGAGTACGGCCTGCTGCTGAAGAACACACTGGACGCCATCGGCCCGCTGCTGCACCGACCCGCCTGACCCGGAGGACATCGCCATGCCCGACGAACTGCTCGCCCGCCTGCGCCGCTTCCACGAGCACACCTTTCCCGGCGTGCAGGAACAGTTCCAGGATTTGGTACGCGACGGCCAGCACCCGACCATCCTGTTCATCGGCTGTTCGGACTCGCGCCTGGTGCCCTATCTGCTGACCGGCACCGGTCCGGGTGAGCTGTTCATCGTGCGCAACGTCGGCGCCTTCGTCCCGCCCTACGACATCGACGCCAGCGGCGGGAGACTGGCCGGCTTTCACGGCACCACCGCCGCCATCGAATACGCCATCCTTAACCTGAAGGTGGCGCACATCATCGTGTGCGGTCACAGCCACTGCGGCGGCGTGCGTGCGCTGTACGAAGGCGTCGGGCCGGACGCGCCCAATCTGAACGCCTGGCTCGACCTCGGCCGCGAAGCGGTGTTGCCCGTGCAGCTGACCGACGAGGCGTTGCGCCGTACCGAACAGCGCGCCGTCGTGCTGCAGCTGGAACGCCTGATGGACTACCCGATGGTGCGCCGTCAGGTCGATGCCGGTCAGCTCGCATTGCACGGCTGGCACTACGTGATCGAGGACGGCGAAGTGCATGTGTTCGACGTGCATCAGGGCGCCTTCGTGCCGGCGTCCAGCGCCGAACACAGCGGCACCGGCCCTTTCCTGCCCTTCGCGGGCGACGACATCAGCCCGGTGGATGCATGGTGAACCCGGCGCTCGGTCATACTCGCGCCATGTCGACCCACGACCTGCCCCACGACTTCGCGCCGAGTAACCGGCGCGACTTTCCCGGCCGCCGCTGGCTGCTGGTCGCGCTGCGTTCGGTGCATCTGATCGGTGTCGTACTGGTCGGCGCCGCGCTGCTCGGTGATCAGGATGCATACCGGCCCGCAGCGGCCGCGCTGATGCTGGTGACCGGCATCGGCCTGTACGGCATCGAAGTGTGGAGCAAGCCGCGCCACGCCATCGAACTTGCCGGTCTGTTCATCCCGCTCAAACTGGCAGGCGTGGCCGCGATGATCGTGCTGCCCCAGCTCGCCGCCGGCATCTTCTGGCTGCTGCTGGTCGCGTCCTCCGTCGTGTCGCACGCACCGGCCGCCTTTCGTCACCTGCGCCCCGGCCAACGCAGCTGAACCGGGACGTGCCGCCGCGCGCCGTCGGTTTTTCTTCGGCGACGGCGGCCATGTTGAGTGCGGGATACCCGACGCCGGGTCGTCGATGTACGACAGACAAGCAGGGAAATCACTGCCGGGCGAGCGTCATGCACCGGCGCATCGCACTGAGACAACGCCCCTCGCGGCGATACAGCCGTCTCCGCGCCCGCCCCGAAAACCGAGACACCCGTATCTCGCCCGACGTTTTCCCGCCGGATGCCGGGAGCATTTCCCTGATTTCCAGCGGCACCGATCTTGCGTCGTCGTGACACGCACCGGCAGGCCGCCGATGCGATCCACAGACGAACACAACGAACTCGATTGGAGAGAGTAAACATGGCGATGCTGAATTCCGCGGGCGCTTTTCCCCGCGCAGCCAGGAAGACATGGTGGCTGTCCATCATGCTGGGCGCCGCACCGATGGCGATGGCCGCGGCCGGCGACGGCAACTGGACCGAATACAACGGCGACAAGGCCGGCTCGCGCTATCTGGCCGGCGGCAAGGTGAGCGCGCAGAGCGTGAAGTCGATGAAGGTGGCCTGGCGCTGGGCCATGCCGGACAACAAGATCTGGCAGGACAACGCCGAGCTGCGCACCTGGGTGAATCAATCGACGCCGCTGGCCATCGACAGCGTGCTGTATTCCAGCTCGCCGATGTCCATGGTGTCGGCGATCGACGGCAAGACCGGCAGGACCTTGTGGACCTACGACCCCAAGGCCTATGTCGAAGGCACGCCGCCCAATCTCGGTTTCATCAGCCGCGGACTGTCCTACTGGGCGGACGGTGAGGACAAGCGCATCCTGGTCGGCACCGGCGACGGCTACCTGATCGCGCTGAACGCGAAGACCGGCAAGCCGATCCAGTCCTGGGGCGACAAGGGCCGCATCGACATGACCAAGGGCCTGCGCCGCTTCGTCGACCGCTCGCTGGTTGCGCTCACTTCGCCGCCCATCGTCTGCGGCAACACCATCGTGCCCAGCCTGGCCGTGCTCGATTCGTTCGCCGTCGGTCGCGCGCCGATGAAGAACCACCCGCCGGGCGACATCCAGGCTTTCGACATCCGCAGCGGCAAGCGCGTGTGGCATTTCGAGCAGCCGCCGCAGGAAGGCCAGCCGGGCAACGAAACCTGGGAAGACGGTTCGTGGAAGACCACCGGCTCGGCCAATATGTGGTCGCGCCCGAGCTGCGACGACGCACTGGGCCTGGTCTACCTGCCCTTCTCGACGCCGACCAACGACTTCTACGGCGGTCATCGCAAGGGCGACGGCCTGTTCGGCGAATCGGTCGTCGCGCTCAATGCGAAGACCGGCAGGATCGCCTGGTACCAGCAGATCGTGCACCACGGCCTGTGGGACTACGACCTGCCGACCGCGCCCAATCTGATGGACCTCACGGTCAATGGCAAGAAGGTGAAGGCATTGGCGCAGGTGACCAAGCAGGGCTTCGTGTTCACCTTCGACCGCAGCACCGGCGCGCCGGTGTGGCCGATCACCGAAAAGCCGGTGCCGCAATCTTCCGTGCCGGGCGAACGGTCGTCGCTGACCCAGCCCTTCCCCAGCCTGCCCGCCCCCTTCGTGCAGCAGGGCGTGACCGAGGACGACCTGATCGATCTGACGCCGCAGCTGAAGGAAGAGGCGAAGAAGATCCTGTCGCGCTACAACTACGGCCCGCTGTACTACCCTCCGACCACCGACAAGGCCGGCACGCTGCAGGTGCCGGGCGTACTGGGCGGCGCCAGCTGGGCGGGTGCGGCGCACAACCCGAAGACCAATGTGCTGTACGTGCCGTCCTTCACCATCCCCTTCGGCATCAAGCTGAAGAAGGAGAACGAGGGCGTGTACGACTACACCGGCACCTGGGCCGGCGTCGGCGGCCCGCAGGGTCTGCCGCTGTTCAAGCCCCCCTTCTCCACCGTCACCGCGATCGACATGAACACCGGCAAGCACCTGTGGCGCGTGCCGGCAGGCAGGGGCCCGGTCGATCACCCGGCGCTCAAGGACCTGAAGCTGGATCGCGTCGGCGTGCCGCGCGAAAGCTTCATCGCGCTGACCGACGACGTGCTCTTCCTCGCACCGGAAGGCACGAACTCGGTGCTTGGCCTGTCGTCGCGCGGCAATGCGCTGATCACGCAGGCGACCGCGGAAGAGAAGGAACCCTTCCTGTACGCGCACGACGCGCGCACCGGTGACGTACTCGGCGAGGTGAAGCTGCCGGGTGCCGCCTTCGGCGCGCTCATGACCTACCGCGCCGGCGGCAGGCAGTACGTCGTGGTGCCGATCGGTGGCGCCGGCCTGCCGGCCGAACTGGTGGCCGTCCAGGTCGACTGAGCCCACCGACGTCCGGCCGTGTCGCGCACCCGCGCGGCACGGCCATCCAACTCACCGAAACACCCGGAACGGATCCATGGATAAACGGAAACTCATCTTCGCAGCGCTCATGAGCGGCATGGCGTCGGCGATGGCCTTCAACGCCGTGCTGCCGGACAAGGCCGCGGACAGCGCAACACCCGCCGGCCCCGCCCCCTTCGACCTCGCCGACCCGGCCCGCATCAAGGCCGGCCAGGGCCGCTTCCAGTCGACCTGCGCCGACTACTGCCACGGCCACAAGCCGGCGCTGTTCGTCGAACGCGAGGGACTGGAGGCGGAATACGTGTTCAACACCATCCGCGACGGCGGCAAGGGCGCCACGCCGATGCCGCCCTGGGGCGAGGTGTTCACGCAGGAGGAAATCTGGGAGCTGGTGGCCTACATCAAGTCCATCGGCAAGTGGTAGGCCGCCGTCCCGCGTGCTTCAGGCGCGGCGGCGAGTCGCCGCCGCGACCACGCCGAGACCGGCCAGCATCAGCGCGACGGTCGACGGCTCGGGCACCGCCGGCAGCGGCGGCAGTTCGCCGACCTGATCGCCGTCGAGCTCGATGTCGTACAGCCGGATCGACGCCACACGGCCGTCGGCGAACTCGCCCTGGCCGCCGCCCACCAGATTGTCGGCGAAGAAGTGGATGAGGCGCGACGGATTGGCCGCCGCATAGGCGCTGAAATTCATCGAGGTCGAGTTCAGCGTGAACTGGAAGATGCCATCCATATAGCCGGTCACCGTGTCGTTGCCGTTGTTGGTCAGCGTGACGCGGTGGTATTCGCCATAGGTGAAGGGCGTCGGACCGTCGCCGCTGGGCCACACCTCCAGGCGCTGGCCCGGATCGATGTAGAGCGCGTTGTCGCTCTGCCGGTTGGACACGCCGAAAATGTTCTCCCAGCTCGCCGTGTCGGCTTCGAACTGGAACACGATGTCGACGGAATAG
>JAEUPH010000074.1 GCA_016790395.1 Rubrivivax sp.
CCTGCCACTGAGACCGAGGCCCGCACCATGAAGCCCTTTCCCGTGCCTGTCGTCGCCTTCGGCCCCGGCAGCCAGCCCGAAGACGAAGGCCTGGACTACATGACCATGCCTGCCGGCATGGAGACCTACCGCCCGCCCAGCGTGCCCGAGCCCGAGGAACTGGCCGGCCGCCGCGGCGCCGTGCGCGTGCTGCACGAGGTGCTGGAGGCCTTGCGCCGTGCCGAGGCCGGCGAGGGCGCCGCGCCCGTGGTGCTGCGCGGCTTGTCGGCCGAGGAACTGGCCCTGGTCAACCAGGTGCTGGGCGAAGGCGACGTCAGCGCGCAGGTGCAGTCCGTGGCGGGCCAGGGCATGGTGACCGTGCAGGAGTCGGTCTTCGCCGGCATCTGGCGCGTGCTGGAGACCACCGCCGACGGCGTGACGCAGGATCGCATCGAGGTCGGCGCCATCCCCACCGTGCTGGCCCGCGCGGCGCAGGAAGACGCCGTCGCGCCGCGCCCAGCCCCCGGCCCGGCCCCGGGCGCGGTGATGAACGCGCCCGCGCTGTTGCTGGAGCTGGCGGATGCCCGCGCGCGCTGGCAGCCTGGCGACGCGACGCACATGGTCAACCTGACGCTGCTGCCGGTGACGCCGGAAGACATCGCCTGGCTGGACCACGTGCTGGGCACCGGCCGCGTGGTCATCCTGTCGCGCGGCTACGGCAACTGCCGCATCACCAACTGCGCCGTCGCCAACACCTGGCGGCTGGTCTATTACAACTCGCAGGACAAGGTGATCCTCAACACCGTCGAAGTGAGTGGCGTGCCCGAGGTGGCCTGCGCCGCGCCCGAAGACCTGCACGACTCGCTGGACCGCCTTGCCGAGGTGCTGGCCTGGGTGGATGGCGGCTGAGGGCGGCGATGTTCGAAGGCAGCTACCTGGGCGACCGCGCACGTCTGCCGCGCGACGCGCGGCTGGAGTGCAAGATTTGCTGGTGGGTCTACGAACCCGCGGCCGGCGACCCCGTCTGGCAGGTGCCCGCCGGCACCGCCTTTGCCGAGCTGCCGTCGCACTGGCGCTGCCCGCAGTGCGACGGCGACGCCGAGCAGTTCATGGTGCTGGACGCCGCGTGAGCGCGCGCTGCCCGCCTCTCACGGGCGCCGCGGTCGGGTGACGCGGCCAGGGACCGGCCGTGCCCGCGCCGCTGTACCGCAAGACCGCCGCCGGCGCGGAAGAGGTGCGCCTGCGTCGCGTCGGGCTCGACCTCCGGGCGCGCATGCTGCTCATCCTGTGCAATGGCGAGCTGAGCGAAGCCGCCTTGTCGGACCGGATGAGCCAGCCCGTGGGCCCGCTGCTGCAGCGCCTCGTGGACACCGGGCTGCTGGAGGCCGTGGCCCCGCCGCGTCAACGCGAGGCGGCCGCGGCCACCGCGGCGGCGCCCTCACGGCTGCGCGCGGCGCTGGGGCAGCTCGTCTCGGGTTTCGGTGCTTCGCGGCCGGACCCGGCCGCCTCGCAGCTCCCCACGTTGTTCCCGGAAGAGGCGCTCACCCCCGACGAGCACCGCGCGCTGATGGCGCGTGCCTGGACCGCCTTCGAGCCGCTGTTCGGGCCTGGCACCGGCGAGCGCCTGGCGCCGTTGGCGGCGGCCACCGAGCCAATGCCGCTGCGCCGCGCGCTGGACGAACTTCGCGACGCCGTGGCCATCTACCGCGGCCGCCGAGCGGCCACCGAACTGATGCTGCGCCTGCTGCGCGACTGAAGCTGGCCGGGGCCCATCCCGGCTACGATCCTCCTGCCCCCTTGAACGCCTCCATGAACGCCCGCGACTCCGCCCACGCCCCCGTGCCGGCCCCTGCCGAGCTGCCCCTGGTGCTGGTGGTGGACGACGAGGTCCGTTCCCAGGAAGCCATGCGCCGCACCCTGGAGGACGGCTACCGCGTGCTGGTGGCCGGCGACACGGCGCAGGCGCGAGAGCTGATGGAGCGCCACGCCGTGGCCGTGGTGCTGTGCGACCAGCGCATGCCCGGCCAGACGGGCGTCGACTTCCTGCGTGAGCTGCGCGAGCGCTGGCCCGACACCGTGCGCATCCTGGTTTCGGGCTACACCGACAGCCAGGACATCATCAGCGGCATCAACGAGGCCGGCATCTACCAGTACGTGCTCAAGCCCTGGGCTCCGGCGCACCTGCTGGCCACCGTGCAGGGTGCGGTGGAGGCGCGCGCCGCCCACCACAGCCTGCACCGGCTGGAGCTGGATCTGCGCGCTGGCGGCCGCAGCCTCGCGCGCCGCCAGGCCGAGAAGCTGCGCGAGGTGCAGCGGGCCTTCGGCTTCCAGCGCATCGTGCGCGCCCCGGGCAGCCCCGTGGACGCGCTGTGCGAGATGGCCGAGCGCATCGCGCGGCATGACATCTCGGTGCTGCTGCAGGGCGAATCGGGCACCGGCAAGGAACTGCTGGCGCGCGCCATCCACATGGCATCGCCCCGGCTGAGCGCGCCTTTCGTGGTGGAGAACTGCGCCGCGCTGGCCGACACGCTGCTGGAAAGTGAACTCTTCGGCCACAAGCGCGGCAGCTTCACTGGTGCCGTCGAAGACCACGTGGGCCTGTTCCAGCGCGCGCACGGCGGCACCGTGTTCCTGGACGAGATCGGCGAGACCACGCCCGCCTTCCAGGTGAAGCTGCTGCGCGTGCTTCAGGAAGGCGAGGTGCGGCCCGTGGGTGCGCCGCGGCCGGTGCCCGTGGACGTGCGCGTCATCGCGGCCACGCACCGCGACCTGGAAGCCGAGGTCGCCGCCGGCCACTTCCGTGAAGACCTCTACTACCGCATCGCCACCGTCACGCTGGGCATGCCGGCTCTGCGCGAGCGCCCCGGCGACATCGTGCCCATCGCCGAGAGCCTGCTGGCCGACGTGGCCGCGGAGCTCGCCCGACCGCCGGCCGCGCTGGACGACGACGCGCGGGCCGTGCTCATGGGCTACGGCTGGCCCGGCAACATCCGCGAACTGCGCAATGAACTGGCGCGAGCGCTGGCCCTGGGCGACGAACCGGTGCTGCAGGCGCGTGGCTTCTCGCGCCGGCTGCTGGGCGGGCACACGCCGCGCCCGGCTGCGGCGGCGTTGCCGGACAGCGGCACGCTGCAGGAACGGCTGGACGCCATCGAGGCCCTGGTGCTGCGCGAGGTGATGCTGCGCCACCGATGGAACAAGACCAAGGCCGCGGCCGAGCTGGGCCTGTCGCGCATGGGGCTGCGCGCCAAGCTCGTGCGCTTCGGCCTGGAAGGCGCGGCGCCATGATCCAGGTGCTCTGGCTGCAGAGCGGGGGCTGCGGCGGCTGCAGCATGTCGCTGCTGTGTGCGGACACCGGCGACTTCCCGGCGCGGCTGCGGGCCGCCGGTGTGCAGCTGCTGTGGCACCCCTCGTTGTCTCTGGCCAGCGGCCACGAGCTGACGGCCTTGCTGGACGACTGCCTGCAGGGCCGCCAGCGTGTCGACGTGCTGTGCATCGAAGGCGCGCTGCTGCGCGGGCCCAACGGCAGCGGCCGCTTCCACCTGCTGGCGGGCACGGGCCTGCCGATGACGCAGTGGGTGAGCCGGCTGGCCGGCGTGGCCCGGCACGTCGTGGCGGTGGGCAGCTGCGCGGCGTGGGGTGGCGTCAGCGCCACCGGCAGCAATCCCACCGACGCCTGCGGCCTGCAGTACGACGACGACCGTCCGGGCGGCCTGCTGGGGGCCGCCTTCCGCGCACGCGGCGGCCTGCCGGTGGTCAACGTCGCCGGCTGCCCCACGCACCCCGGCTGGGTGCTCGACACGCTGTCCGCACTGGCGGCGGACGCCCTCACCGCCGCGGACCTGGATCCTCTGAACCGGCCGCGCTCCTACGCCGACCAGCTGGTGCACCATGGCTGCACGCGCAACGAGTACTACGAGTTCAAGGCCAGTGCCGAGCAGCCCTCGGACCTGGGTTGCATGATGGAGAACATGGGTTGCAAGGGCACCCAGGCCCATGCCGACTGCAACACGCGCCTGTGGAACGGGCAGGGCAGCTGCACGCGTGGCGGCTACGCCTGCATCAGCTGCACCGAGCCCGGTTTCCAGGATCCGGGCCACGCCTACCACCAGACGCCCAAGCTGGCCGGCATCCCCATCGGCCTGCCCACCGACATGCCCAAGGCCTGGTTCGTGGCCCTGGCCTCGCTGGCCAAGAGCGCCACGCCGCGGCGCGTGAAGGCGAACGCCGCGGCCGACCACGTCGTCGTGCCGCCGGCCGTCAAGCGAACGCGGTTGAAGTGAATCCCCCAAGCTCGCACAAGCTCGCAGCCGCCCCGGGGGGCGCTCGGTGGCTTCGGGCGGCCGGGCGCCATCGATGAGCCGCCTGATCGTCGGCCCCTTCAACCGTGTCGAGGGCGACCTCGAAGTGCGGCTGGATGTCGAGCAGGGCCGGGTGGTGTCGGCGCAGGTCGTCTCGCCGATGTACCGCGGTTTCGAGCAGATGCTGGCCGGCCGCGACCCGCACGACGCCATGACCATCGTGCCGCGCATCTGCGGCATCTGTTCCGTCTCGCAGTCGGTGGCCGCCGCGCGGGCACTGGCCGATGCCGCCGGCCAGCGCCCGCCGCCCAACGGCCTGCATGCCACCAACCTGATGCTCGGCTGCGAGAACGCCGCCGACCACCTCTCGCACTTCTACCTGTTCTTCATGCCCGACTTCACGCGGTCCGCCTACGCCGGCCGCGCCTGGTACGCCGAGGTGCAGCGACGCTTCGCCACGCTGAGCGGCGAGCATGTGCGGCGGGCACTGTCGGCACGCCAGCGCTGGTTCGAGCTGATGGGCACCCTGGGTGGCAAGTGGCCCCACACCCACAGCATCGTGCCGGGCGGCAGCGCACGCGCCATCGATGCCGCCGAGCGGCTGCGCCTGCTGACGCAGGTGCGCGAGTTCCGCGCCTTCGTCGAGGAGGTGCTGCTGGGTGGCGATGCGATCGAGCACGTGCTGTCCCTGGACAGCGAAGCCGCGCTGGAGCGCTGGCGGGCGCAGGACCCCTCGCGCGGCGATCTGCGTCTGTGGCTGACGATCTCCGCGGACACGGAGATGCACCTCCTCGGCCGCGGCCCGGAGCGCTGGCTCAGCTACGGCGGCTGGCCGCAGCCCGACGGCCGTCTTCGCGTCGGCCAAGGGGTCTGGGAGGGCCCGGCCGGACGCCTGCGCACCCTGGACCTCGCCGCCATCACCGAAGACGCGGCCTCGGCCTGGATGTCCGCGGGCGGCCTCGGCCCGCGACACCCCTTCGACGGCCTCACGCAGCCCGAACCCGACAAGCCGGCCGCCTACACCTGGAACAAGGCGCCGCGCCTGGCCGGGCAGGTGGTGGAGACCGGCGCGCTGGCGCGCTGGCTGGTCGGCGGCCATCCGATGTTGCGCGAAGCGGTGCGCCGCGGCGGCGGCACCGTGCACACGCGCGTGCTGGCGCGGCTGCTGGAGCTGTCGGCCGGGGTGGTGCTGATGGAGGAGACCCTGGGCGCGCTGGTCCCCCGCGAGCCCTTCCACGCCCGCGTGGCCCTGCCTGAGGAAGCCACCGGCGTGGGCCTGGCCGAGGCGGCGCGCGGCGCTCTGGGGCACTGGCTGCGCATCGAGCGCGGCCGGCTGGCCAACTACCAGATCGTGGCGCCCACCACCTGGAACTTCTCGCCGCGCGACGCTGCCGGCGTTCCCGGCGCCCTGGAGTCCGCGCTCGCCGGTACGCCGGTGGAGCCCGGAGAAGCCACGCCGTTGGCGGTGCAGCACATCGTGCGCTCCTTCGACCCGTGTATGGTCTGCACCGTGCACTGAGCGCGCTGCCGATGAAGAAGTCCCGCCCGCCCTTGCCGGCCCGTGTGGCCGAACCCGGCGCCGTCGTCGACGACGCCACCTGGATGGCCGTCATCGGCAAGATGGACGAGGTGTACTCGCAGCTCATCGCCGACGAGGTGGCGCTGGAGGAAAAGAACGCCGCGCTGGAGCAGAGCCAGCAGTTCATCTACGGTCTGCTGGCCTCGATGAGCGATGTGCTGGTGGCCGCCGACCTGGAGGGGCGGGTCGAGCAGACCAATGCCGCGCTGTGCAGCCTGGTGGGCCGCAGCGACGCCGAACTGCAGGGCACGGCGCTGGCCGCGCTGATGGCCGACACCGCATCGTGCGAAAAGCTGGTGCAGGCCCAGCGTGCCGTGCTGACGCGCCAGGACTCGGCCACGCTCGAGGTGGAGTTGCAGGGCCCGGCGGCACCCGGGGTGCCCGTGGAGTTCAACTGCAGCGCGCGCGTCGACAGCAACGGCCGGCGCATCGGCCATGTCTTCGTCGGCCGGCCATTGGGCGAGCTCAAGCGCGCCTACCATGACCTTCGAGAAGCACACGAGGCGCTCAAGCGCACCCAGCAGCAGCTGCTGCACTCGGAGAAGCTGGCCTCGCTGGGCCGCCTCGTGGCGGGCGTGGCGCACGAACTGAACAACCCGATCAGCTTCCTGCTCGGCAACGTCGATGCGCTGCGCAAGTACGCGGGGCGCCTGTCGCAGTACCTGGGCGCCGTGCATGCCGGGCCGGGTGCGCCGGCGCTGGCGCCGCTGCGGGCGCAGCTGCGCATCGACGCGCTGCTCGCCGACCTGCCGTCGCTGATCGAGGGCATGAGCGAAGGCGCCCAGCGCACGGCCGACATCGTCAGCGCGCTCAAGCGCTTCTCCGTCGTCGACCGTGAAGACCGTGCGCCGGTGGACATGGTGGGCGTGGTCGACCGCGCGATCCACTGGATGAAGAAGGGCGCGGCGCCCGGCTTCCGGGTCGAATGGCTGCCGCCGTCCGGCCCCTGCATCACCAACGGCAGCAGCGGGCAGTTGCTCCAGGTGCTGATGAACCTCATCCAGAACGCCGCCGACGCCTGTGCCGCCTTGCCCGACGGCCGGCTGCGCATCGCGCTGGAGCAGGAGGCCGGATGGCTGCGCCTGCGCTTCACCGACAACGGCCCCGGCATTCCGGAGGAACACCTGCCGCGGGTCTTCGATCCCTTCTTCACCACCAAGCCGGTGGGCAAGGGCACCGGCCTGGGCCTGTCCATCAGCTACGGCATCGTCGAGCAGCACGGCGGTCGCATGACGGTCGGGCCGGCGTCCGGCGGTGGCGCCGAGTTCGTGGTGGACTTGCCGGCGGCCTGAGGCGGCGCGGCACAATCGCGGCCGATGTTCACCCCTGCCGACGAACAAGCCATGCGCCTGGCGCTGGACCAGGCCCACAATGCCTGGCTGGTGGGCGAGGTGCCGGTGGGTGCGGTGATCGTGCGGCCCACGCCGGACGGCCCGCAGGTCGTGGCCACCGGCTACAACCGCCCCATCACCACGCACGACCCCACGGCCCACGCCGAGATCGTGGCCTTGCGCCACGCCGCATCGCTGGCCGAGAACTACCGCCTGCCCGACTGCGAGCTCTTCGTCACGCTGGAACCCTGCGCCATGTGCGCCATGGCGCTGATGCATGCGCGCTTCAAGCGCGTGGTCTTCGCCGCCGCCGACCCCAAGACCGGCGCCGCCGGTTCCGTGATCAACCTCTTCGAGCTGCCGCAACTCAACCACCACACCGCGCTCGAGGGCGGACTGATGGCCGACACCTGCGGCGCGCTGCTCAAGCGTTTCTTTGCCGAGCGGCGTGCGCAGCAGAAGGCCGAACGCGAGGCGGCCGTGGCCGCACCGGCCGAGCCGGACACCGATGACGCCCCGATCCCCGCCGGCGACGCCGTCGAACTGCCTCACCACGATCCCGAGGACCGCTGACCCCGTGAGTGCACTGACCCTCTTCACGCCGTCCGGCGTGGTGCCGCAGGCCGCGCCCTTGCGCCTGGCGGCGCGGCGCCTGGCCGGCCTGGGCTTCCAGGTGGCGCTCGACACGGACGCACAGGCGCGCCGGCAGCGCTTCGGCGGCAGCGACGCCACGCGGCTGGCCGCGCTGCACCGCGTGGCGCTGGCGGCGCCGTCCGTCGCCATGGCCACGCGGGGCGGCTACGGCCTCACGCGCCTGCTCGACCGCATCGACTGGCCGCTGCTGGCGCGCAGCGTCGAGCAGGGCACGCGCTGGGTGGGCCACAGCGACTTCACGGCGCTGCAACTGGGCCTGCTCGCGCACTGCGGTGCCGACAGCTGGGCCGGCCCCATGGCCATCGACGACTTCAGCCGCGCCGAAGACGCCGGCGGCGTGGACGAGGTGACGCGCGACTGCTTCGTGGAAGCCATGGACGGCTCGCTGGAGGCCGTGGGTTTCCGCACCGAAGCCGGCTTCGACGGCGTGGCCGTGAACGGGCGCCTGTGGGGCGGCAACCTGTGCATGGTCTGTTCGCTGCTGGGCACGCCGCACTGGCCGCGCATCCACGGCGGCATCCTGTTCCTGGAAGACGTCAACGAGCATCCCTACCGCGTCGAACGGGGGCTGCTCCAGCTGCTGCAGGCGGGCGTGATCGAGCGCCAGAAGGCCGTGGTGCTGGGCGCCTTCAGTGCGTGGAAGCCGTCGCCGCTGGACCGCGGCTACGGGCTCAAGCAAGCCGTGGCGCAGCTGCGCCAGGCCACGGCGGTGCCGGTGCTCACCGGCCTGCCTTTCGGCCATGTCCACCCGAAGGTGACGCTGCCCGTGGGGCGCAAGGTGCAGCTCTTCGTCGACGGGCGCCACGCGCTGATCGGCTGGTAGGCGCCCTGGGCGCCGCTGCAAAGGAAAAGGCCCCGGGCGCAGTGCCCGGGGCCTTCGTCGTTCGTGGCTGCAGGGCGGCCATCGGCCGCCCCGACGGCGTCAGAACTTCTTGTCGTAGGCGATGGTGAACTTCGCCGAGCGCGGCGCGCTGTAGCCCACGATCGCGCCGTAGGTGTTGCGCACCAGGCTGGAGCCGCCGGCGGCGTTGAAGCGCTCTTCGATGACTTCGCCGACCTGGCGGTCGAAGACGTTGAAGACCTCCGCCTTCACCGACAGGCCCGGCATCCATTGCGGCGTGTACTTCAGCCCGAGGTCGACGTTGAACTCGGCCGACAGGCGGCCCAGCGAACCGCGCGGAGACGCGACGCCGCGGCAGAAGAAGTAGGCCGAACCGTAGCCCGCGTAGTTGTTGACCACGCCACCTTCGACGTAGGGGTCGGAGTTCGCGGCGCTGGTCGGCGCATTGCCGATGCAGTTGCGCGGACGGCCGCTGGCGAAGGTCATGTTGCCGCCGAAGGCCCACTCAGGCGTGGCCTGGTAGTAGCCGAACAGCTTCAACTGGTGCTTGCGGTCGTTCGGCAGCAGGCCGTTGGAGTTCACCGAGAACTCGGGGAAGTCGAAGGCCTGCGTCGTCGAGACGTCACCCTGGCCGATGTCCGACAGCAGCTGGCCTTCGGTGTTGCCGGCGTTGCGCGACAGCGTGTAGGTGACCTTGCCCCACCACTTGCCATCGAACGGATGCTCCAGTTCCAGGTCGAGCGCGGTGTAGGTGCGCTTGACCTTCGGGAAGCCCAGTTCGGCGGCCGACAGGTAGATGTTCTCCATCGTGCCGTCGCCGTTCAGGTCCTGCGTGAAGCGGTTGCCGATGCCCGGATTGAACAGCGCGCAGTGGTACAGGCTCTCGAAGTTGTCGGCGTTCGCGATGCCGTTGCGATTGCCCCAGGCCACGAACGGACGAGGATCGCAATGGTCGTCGATGGCCGTCTTCAGCGAGCGGTAGGTGATCTTGGCGCCGGCCACCCAGCCGCGCGCCACCGACTGCTGGATGCCCAGGGTCAGTTCGTCCTGGTAGTTGCCCTTGATGTCCTTGGCGGCCACCTCGCGCGGGTCGCGCGCCTGCCCCAGCTCGTTGTTGTTGGAGTACAGCGGGCTGATGGCCGTGGTGCCCGTCGGCGCGCCGGTGGCGGGATCGACACCGGTGTAGACGAAGTTCTGCTGGGCCACCAGCGAGGAGCCCGCGCCGCGGATGGCGACGTTGGTGGGCACCGGCACGTGGTAGCGGCCGAAGGTGCCCTTCAGCACGGAGGAGGCATCGCCCTTCAGGTCCCAGGTGGCAGCCAGGCGCGGGGCCAGCTGCTTGTTGAGCTTGATGTAGGACTGGCCGTCGCCGTTCTTGTTGTCGAAGCCTTCGTTGCGCAGGCCGAGGATCAGCAGGAAGTCCTTGGTGACCTGCCACTGGTCTTCGATGTACTGCGCCTGCTGGTCCACCGTCGGGCGCGAGCCCGTGGAGGTGACGTTGCGCGCGACGTAGTAGCCCAGCTGCGCCAGTGCGTTGCCCGTGACGGTGTTGGTGGCCACCGTCTTGGTGTCCAGCGGCACGGCCGGGTTGGTCTGCGCGTAGGTGTAGAGCGAACCGCCCGCCGTGGCCTGGCCGGAGTAGGACTTGATGGTGTTGTAGTCCAGGCCGGCACGCAGCTTGTGCGACGAGCTGAGCTTGTACTCGACGTCGAAGCGCTTGCCGCTGTTCTTGTCGAAGGCGCCTTCCACCAGCAGGTTGCCACCGATGGTCTGGTTGTTGACGTAGGTGATGCCGGGCGCCGGCGCGGTGATGGCCACCTGCGGGAAGGCCGGGTTGTAGCCGACGGGACTCAGGCTGTGCGGCGTGCTGGTGCGGCCGACCAGGGCGGTGACGGTGAGGTTGTCGGTGAGGTAGCCGGTGTACTTGACGATGTCCACGGTGGCGCCCTGCGCCGCCGCCACCGGGGTGGGGCCCCAGTTGACGTAGTTCGCGCCGCCCGACTGCACGCCGTTGCGGGTGAGGGTGGCGTAGTTGAAGCCGAAGTACTTGCGGTCGTCCTTGACCTTGTCGTACACGCGGGTGTACTCGACGGTGTGGTTGTCGGTGATCGCCCAGTCGAACTTCAGCAGGTAGCGCGGGATGGTGATCTGGCGCTCTTCCCAGGCGGCAGCGTTGGTGGCGGCCGTGTTGTTGTAGGTGGCCGAGGCGTTGGCCAGGCGCACGCTGTCGCGGTTGGTGCGGGTCTGCTCGAAGGAGCCGAAGAAGAACAGCTTGTCCTTGATCAGCGGGCCGCCGGCGTAGGCGCCGATGATGGTGCGGTCCTGCTCGTTGTCGGCGTTGTAGACGCGCAGCACGCCGTTCCAGGTGCTGCCGGCCACGTTGTTGCCGTTCAGCGTGCCGTTCGGCTCGTAGTACATGTTCTTCTCCTTCGCGCGCGTGCGGCGCGGTTCGAAGGAGATCTGGCCGCCGACTTCCCACTCGTTGCTGCCGCGCTTGGTGATGATGTTCACCACGCCGCCGGTGGAACGGCCGAACTCGGCGCCGTAGCCGCCGGTGAGCACCTGGGCCTGGCCGATGGAGTTGAAGGGCAGCTGCGAGAAGCCCACCTGCGTGAGCAGCGTGGTGACCGGGAAGCCGTTGATGTAGAAGGCGTTCTCAGAGGCCGACGAGCCCCCGAAGGCCGGGGCACCGGCGCCGCCGTAGCGGGCGTCGCCGCGCGTGGTGTTGGGGGCCAGCTGGATGATGGCGCCAACGGTGCCGGCCACCGGCAGACGCTCCAGGTCCTTGGCGGTGAACACCGCGGCCGAGGTGGCCGACGAGGTGTCGATCTTGGCGATGCGGCTGGCGCGGATCTGCACCGTCTGCGTGCCGCTCAGCGTGACCTCGCTACCCTGGCTGATGCGGACTTCGATGCCATCCTGCTTGTTCACCACCTGGCCGTTGCGCACCAGCGAGACGCTGTAGGTGCCGGCAGGGATGGACGTGAGGTTGAAGCGGCCCGACGCGTCGGGCTTGATGGTGCGCTTGAAGCCGGTTTCCTTGCTTTCCACGACCACTTCGGCGCCGGCGGCAGCCTGGACCGTGCCGTAGATGGTGCCGGTGGTGTTGGACTGCGCGAAGGCCGTCGGGGCCATCGTCATGCCTGCGGTGGCCAGGCCGAAGGCCAGCGCAATGGAGCGAGCAATCGCCGTTTTCCGAATCATTCAGGTCTCCGGTGAGAAGGGAAAAACTCGGAGGGCAGGCGTGGTTGTGGGTAGGGCCAGACGCCGTGGACAAAGGGTTTTCCCTGCATCTGTCCCTCCGAGGCGTGGGGCATTTTGGTTCACTTTTCTTTGAACTCCGATACGGGCAGTCACGCAGTGGCGCGGCCGTGGCGCGGACGCAACTGAGACCTATTCTTCCCTCGCGGCACCCCCGGCGTGAGCCTGTTTTGGCGGCCCGGAAAAGAGAAACGCCCGCGTCCTGAGGACGCGGGCGTTGTCAGAGCGAGCTCAGCGCGGGTGCGTCAGAACTCGTAGCGGGCGGTCAGGCGCACCGAGCGCGGCGCCTGGAAGCCCGTCGGCGACAGGTAGTTCGCGCCTTGACGCAGCGGGAACACCGTCGCGTTGGACTCGCCGCGGCTGTAGTCGCGCACCTCGTTCACTTCCGTGGCCTTCTGGCTGTTGAAGACATTGAAGATGTCGACGGCCAGGGTCAGCTTCTTGCGGGCCCACAGCGGCTCATAGGCGATGCCGAGGTCGAAGCTGTAGGTCCAGGGCGTGCGGCCCACCGTGCCGCGGCTCACCAGTTCGGCCGGCTTGTTCGGGTCCTTGATGCAGTAGTACGCGGAGGCACTGCTGTACTGGCCGGAACCGGCGAAGTCGGAAACCGTCGGCGGCACGAAGCCGATGCAGCTGATCGGGCGGCCCGAGGAGATCGTCGCATTGCCGCCGACACGCCACTCGTCGGTGAGCTGGTAGCGACCGAAGGCCTTGATCACGTGCTTGCGGTCGTTGGGCAGGTAGCCCTTGGCGCCGTCCGTGAACGAGCCGAAGTCGAAGTCCTGCGTGATGCCGGCGTCTTCCTGGTCGAGGTTGGACTGCACGTAGCCTTCGGCCGTGCCGACGCTCTTGGACCAGGTGTACGAACCACCCAGGGCCCACTTGCCGTCCCAGGGCTTCTCGAAGGTCAGCTCCAGCGACTTGTAGGTGCGCTCGTACTTGGCCAGGCCCAGGGCGCTGGCGGGGATGCGCACCGGCACCAGGTTGCCGTCGTCGGCGAGGTCGACCTTGATGTTCAGGTCTTCACCCGGGTTCATCAGCATGCAGCTGGCGAGGTTGTCCGAGTAGTTCGAGTCGACGTTGGCGGTGATCCACGCGGCCACGCGGGTGTGGTCGCAGTAGTCGTCCATGCCCGCGTTGATCTTGCGGTAGGTGCCCTTCAGGCCGATGTTGAACTGCTTGGTGATGGCCTTCTGGATGCCCAGGATGAACTCGTCCTGGTTCATCGGCTTGAGCTGCGTGTCGGCGATCGTGCCCGGATCGGGCAGCGTGCCGTCGGAGACGACCTGCGGGTTGCCGATCTCGGCGCCCAGGCCGACCGGGCCCTGGGTGCGCGGGTCGCGTGAGGCGAACTGGTAGTACTGCTGCACGAACAGCTCGGCGCGGGTGCCGCGGATGTTCGTGTTGGAAGCCACCGGGATGTAGTAGCGGCCGGCGTTGCCGTAGATCTTCATCGAGGCGTCGCCGTTGACGTCCCACGAGAAGCCCAGGCGCGGCGCCATGAGCCGGTCCTTCTTGACGAAGGCCACGCCGTCGCTGTTCTTGTTCTCGAACGACTCCCAGCGCAGGCCGCCGTACAGCAGCCAGTTCTTGGTGAGGTTCCAGGCATCCTCGATGTAGAGCGCGGAGTTCTTGACCTCGTAGCTGCCCGAGGTGGACTGCAGCGTCCGCTTGCGCACGTACTGGGTGCCGGGGGTGAAGCCGGAGACGCCGTTGATCGAACCGTTGGCGCCGACCAGGAAGTAGCGGTAGTAGGCACCGCCGGTGTAGCTGGAGCCGCCGGCCTCGGAGGACGTGAAGGTCTGGTTGTCGATACCGGCCTTCAGCGTGTGCTTGCCCAGCGCGTACTCGACGTCGAAGCGGAAGGACTTGCGCTTGTCCTCGTCACGCGGGGCGGCGGGATCGGGCGCGCCCACGCCCGGGAACGGGCCGGCCCAGCAGCCGATTTCCGAGACGTCGAGGTCCAGCACCACCGGGCAGTCCAGGCCTTCGGTGCGGGCACCCGTGAACAGGGCGCGCTTGTCGTTGACGCGGCCGACCAGGGCCGAGACCGTGAGGTCGTCGGTCAGGTAGCCGGTGTACTTGGCGATGTAGACGTTGCCGCCTTCGTCGCTCTTGCTCTCCTTGCCGACGCCGTCGTGCGAGGTGGAGTAGGGCCGGGCGCTGTCGTAGTCGGTGTAGCTGTACTTGCGCTTGCTGGTGATCGCCGTGAACTCGACGAGGTGGCTGTCGGTGATCGACCAGTCGATCTTCAGCAGGCCGTTCGGGTTGGAGCGCTTGCGCTTCTCGCTGGCCGACTGGTTGAACAGCTGGCGCGTGTTGTCCACCGCTTCGACCATGCCGAACACGAACAGGCGGTCCTTGATGATCGGGCCGCCGCCGTACAGCACGTAGCTCTTCAGATCCACCTTGTCGGCCGAGTTGAAGACGTAGGGCAGGCCGGCACGTTCCGGCTCCTTGTCCATCACGTCGGAACCCTTGGCGCGCAGGCCCTTGGGTTCCCAGTAGAACGCGGCGCCGCCCTTCCATTCGTTGGTGCCGCGCTTGGTCACCAGCGACACCACGCCGCCCAGCGAGCGGCCGTACTCGGCACCGTAGCCACCCGACTTGATCTGCTGCTGCGCGATGGCGTCGAAGGGCAGGTCGGCGTAGCTCAGGAACGTGCGGATGTTCGTCACGTCCAGGCCGTTGATGTAGTAGCCGTTCTCGGCCACCGACGCGCCGGCGAAGGAGGGCAGCGTCAGGTCGCGGCCGAAGTTGTCACCCTTCACCGTGCCCGGGGCCAGCAGGGCCACGGCGTCGATGCTGCGGGCCACCGGCAGGGCACGGATCTCTTCCTGCGTGAACACGGTGTTGCTCTCGACGCTGGTGACGTCGATGCCCGAGCGGATGCGCGAGCCGGAGATCTCGATGCGCTGGGCGTCGCCTTCCAGCACGACCTCGCTGCCGGAGCCGATGGCCACGTTGACTTCGCGGGTGATGCCGCCGGAGGTCACGCGGTAGCGGCCCGGGGGCAGCTTGCTGAAGTTGAAGCTGCCGTCGGCGTCGGCCTTGATTTCACGCTTCGTGCCGGTATCGACGGCGACGATGGTGACCGTGGCGCCGCCCTTGGCCTTGCCGTACAGCGAGCCGTCGGCGCTCTGCGCCAGCGCGGCGGCGGTGAACGCCATGCCGATGGCCAGCGCAAATGCGGAAGGCCTGAACCTGATCGATCGACTTGTCATTGGTGACCTCTTGGGAATGGAAGGAACACGAGATAGAGGGCCGGCGACGGCATGACCAAAAAATGTCATCCCGCAGCCAGGGCGGGGAAATTCTGCGTCACGCCCGAGGGGCGGGCCCGGATTTGGGCCCAACTCAAGTCCGTGTAGTGGCTTTCTCGCAACTGGTGGCACGCACCCATGGGGAGGGCCACCCGCGAAGCCCCCGCGATCGCGGGGGCGGGCTCAGCGTGGCGCGAGCCGGATGGCGCCGTCCAGCCGGATCACCTCGCCGTTGAGCATGTCGTTCTCGACGATGTGCCTGACGAGCTTGGCGTAGTCCTGAGGCGTGCCCAGGCGGCTGGGGAAGGGCACGCTGGCGGCCAGCGCGTCCTGCACTTCCTGCGGCATGCCGAAGAGCATCGGTGTGCCGAAGATGCCCGGCGCGATGGTCATGTTGCGGATGCCGTTGCGCGCCAGGTCGCGTGCGATGGGCAGCGTCATGCCGACCACGCCGCCCTTGCTGGCGGAATACGCCGCCTGGCCAATCTGGCCGTCGTAGGCGGCGACGCTGGCGGTGCTGATCAGCACGCCGCGCTCGCCCGTGGACTCGGGCGCATTCTTCGCCATGGCCTCGGCGCACAGCCGGATCATGTTGAAGCTGCCGATCAGGTTGACCGTGATCGTCTTGGAGAACAGCGCCAGAGGGTGCGCGCCTTCCTTGCCCACGGTCTTGGACGCGGGCGCGATGCCTGCGCAGTTCACCAGGCCCATCAGCTTGCCCAGCCCGAGCGCGGCGGCCACGGCGGCCTGACCGTCGGCTTCCTGGCTGACGTCGCACTTCACGAACACACCGCCGATCTCGGCGGCGACGGCCTGGCCCCGCTCGGCCTGCAGGTCGGCCACGACGACCTTGCCGCCGGCGGCCGCGAGCATGCGCGCCGTGCCCTCGCCGAGGCCCGAGGCGCCGCCGGTGACGATGAAGACCTTGCCTGCGATGTCCATGACCCAGCTCCGCTTCGAGTTCAGCCGTTCAGCGCCGCCATCACGCGGGCCGTGATGTCGTCCACCGTGCCCACGCCGCTCACCTTGGCGTAGCGCGGCGCCCCGGGCTGGCCGCCGGCGGCCCAGCGGCCGTAGTAGTCGACCAGCGGCCGCGTCTGGCTCTGGTAGACCTGCAGGCGCTTGCGCACGGTCTCTTCCTTGTCGTCGTCGCGCTGGATCAGCGGCTCGCCGGTGACGTCGTCCAGGCCTTCCACCTTGGGCGGGTTGAACTTGACGTGGTAGGTGCGGCCCGAGGGCAGGTGGGCGCGGCGGCCGCTCATGCGCTCGATGATGGCTTCGTCGGGGACGTCGATCTCGAGCACGAGGTCCAGCTGGACGCCGGCGTCCTTCATGGCGTCGGCCTGCGGGATGGTGCGCGGGAAGCCATCGAACAGGAAGCCGCCCACGCAGTCGGGCTGCGCGATGCGTTCCTTGACCAGGCCGATGATGATGTCGTCGCTGACGAGGCCGCCCGCGTCCATCACCTTCTTCGCGGCCACGCCCAGCGGCGTGCCGGCCTTGACGGCAGCGCGCAGCATGTCGCCCGTGCTGATCTGAGGGATGCCGTACTTCTGGCAGATGAAGGTGGCTTGCGTACCCTTGCCGGCGCCGGGCGCGCCCAGGAGGATGAGTCTCATCGAGTCCTCGAGAAGTGTGTTTGTAGGGGACCGCGCCGACGGCCGGCGGATCGTCGGCTGCCTTGTCTCGCGAGGGCGCCGGGCCAGAATATCACGCGATGCTTGGCATCAAGCTGACGCGCCACGCGCGAACAAGGCGCGCACGCGGGCCAGGTCCTCGGGCGTGTCGACACCCGGGCCCGGCCCTTCGGCGGCCACGTGCACGGCGATGCGTTCGCCGTGCCAGAGCACGCGCAGCTGTTCGAGCGCTTCGGTCTGCTCCAGCGGGGCCGGCGGCAGTTGCGGGAAGCGTCGCAGGAAGCCCGCGCGGTAGCCGTACAGGCCCAGGTGGCGCAGCGGCGCCGGCGCGGCGGGCAGGCGCGTCACGCCACCGGCGTTGGCGTCGCGCCACCAGGGCAGCGGTGCGCGGCTGAAGAGCAGCGCGCGCCCGGCGGCGTCCAGCACCACCTTCACGACGTTGGGGTTGAGGAAGTCAGCCAGGTCGACGATGGGGTGTGCGGCCGTGCTCATCACGCAGTCGTCGCGCTCGGCCAGCAGCGCAGCGCAGCGCTGCACGAGGGCCGGGTCGATGAGGGGCTCATCGCCCTGCACGTTGACCACCATGTCGCGGCCGTCCAACCCGAGCTGTTCGCAGGCTTCGGCGAGGCGGTCGCTGCCGCTGGCGTGGTCCTGGCGCGTCAGCAGCGCCCGCACGCCATGCGCGGCGCAGGCCGCCACGATGGCCGTGTCGTCCGCGGCCACCACGACCTGCTGCGCCCCGCTCAGCGCGGCGCGCTCGGCCACGCGCACCACCATGGGCTTGCCGGCGATGTCGGCCAGCGGCTTGTTGGGCAGCCGCGTCGACGCCAGCCGCGCGGGGATGAGGACGGTGAAGCCGCCGCTCACGCGGCCACCGGGCCGTCCAGGGGCCGGGCCTCGCTCTCCAGCATGACGGGGATGCCGTCGCGAATGGGAAAGGCCAGCCGGTCGGCGTGGCAGGTCAGGGCCACGGGCCGCTGCTCGGCGTCACGCTGCATCTCGAGCGGGCCCTTGCAGACGGGACAGACGAGCAGATCGATCAGGCGGTGGTCCAGGCTCATGGTGCGGCTCGAGGAAAGAGCAGGGCAAGAAGATCGGCCACGAGGCCGTCGGGGATGTCCAAGTCTAGCGGCACCACCCAGACGCGCGTGCTGCCCAGCCGCGAGGGCTGCAGCTTCACGGCATCCTTCTCGGTGGTGATGACGTCGGCGGTGGCGGCCGGCCAGGGCAGCGTGGCGTAGTCGAAGTGGTCGGGCAGCGGCAGCGGCTCGGCGACCAGGCCGGCGGCCGCGAGCATGTCGAAGAACTTGCGCGGCGCGGCCAGGCCGGCCGCCGCCAGCAGGGGCCGGTCGCGAAGCGTGTGCAGCGGCTGGCTCGCGGCCTCGTCGCCCGCCAGCCAGGCCTGCAGGGGCCAGGCCGCACCGAACCTTCGCCGCGCCAGCGCGCCGGTCGGTGTGCCCGGCGCCGGGCCGGCGGTGTGCAGCACACGCAGCCTCGGGGACAGCCGCAGCGCCAGCGGCTCGCGCAGGGGCCCGGCCGGCAGCAGCAGCCCGTTGCCGAGGCCGCGTTCGTCGAAGACCAGCAGCTCGGCCTGACGCGGCAGCGCGCGGTGCTGCAGACCGTCGTCGGCGACGATCACATCGACGGCCGGGTGACGCGCGCACAGCGCCGCCGCTGCCGCCGCGCGCTGCCGGCCCACGAACACCGGCACACCGCAGCGGCGGCGGACGAGCAGGGGCTCGTCACCGCTGCGGCGGGCGTCATCGCCGTCCCCGACCTCGTGCACCCCGGCGCCCTGGCGGCCGTGGCCGCGCGAAACCACACCCGGCCGGTGCCCGGCGGCCCGCAGCGCCCGCACCAGCGCGATGACGGTCGGGGTCTTGCCGGCACCGCCGGCGATCACGTTGCCCACCACGAGCACGGGAACCGGCAGCCGGGTGGCTGGAACAGGCTGGCGCTGATGGCGACGCAGGAGAAGGCCATAGATGCGCGCCAGGGGCAGCAGGGCGCGGGCGAGCCAGGTCGGCCGAGGCTGCCACCAGTGGCGGGCCAGCAAGGCCTCCGCGCGGGCGGCAAAGCCGGCCGGCATGCGGGGGATCAGCGGCCGCCTGCGGTCTGCGCCGCGAAGGTCAGGCGAGAGAGGCCGGCGCGCCGCGCCGCGTCGAGCACGTTGACCACCGCCTGGTGCGCCGCCAGCGCATCGGCCGAGATGATGACCACCGTGTCGGCACGGCCCGCGGCGGCCGAACCCAGTTCGGCGGCGAGCACCTCCACGCTCTTGCCGTCCACCGGCTTGCGGTTGATGGCGTAGCGGCCGTCGGCGGCCACCGCGACGATCACCTCGCCCGGCCGTTCGCGCAGCTTCTCGGCGTCGGCCGCGGGCAGGTTGATCTGCAGCTCAGTGAATCGCGAGTACGTGGTCGACAGCATCAGGAAGATCAGCACCACGAGCAGCACGTCGATGAACGGGATCAGGTTGATCTCGGGCTCTTCCATCGGGCGGCGGCTGAATCGCATGCGACGCCCCTACGCGTTCTGCGCCCGCACGGCGAAGCGCATCAGGTGCGGCACCATGCGCTCGGCCGCAAGCTCCATGGCGAGCTGGAAGGCGTCCACCCGGCCGCGGAAGTAGCGGTAGAACATCAGCGACGGGATGGCGATCATGAGCCCGAAGGCCGTGTTGTACAGCGCCACGGAGATGCCGTGCGCCAGCATCTGAGGATTGCCCGTGCCGCTGGCACCGGGGGCTTGCGAGCCGAAGATTTCGATCATGCCGACGACGGTGCCGAACAGGCCCAGCAGCGGCGCCGCGGCAGCGATGGTCCCCAGCGTGTTGAGGTAGCGCTCGAGCTGGTGCACGGCTGCGCGGCCGGCGTTCTCGAAGACCTGGCGCAGGGCCGGCTCGGCGATGCGCGGCTCCGCGCTCACCGCACGCAGGCCGGCGGCCAGCACGCCGCCGAGCACCGAGTTGTCGGCCAGCTTGTTGACCACGTCGGACGAGGGCAGGCTGGAACGGGTGACACCGATCACCTCGTCCAGCAGCTTGGCCGGCGCCACCATGGGCTCACGCAGGTGGTACAGCCGCTCGACGATCAGCGCCAGCGCGACGACCGAGCACAGGAAGAGGGGCCAGATCGGCCAACCGGCCGCTTGTATGATCGAAAGCAAGGGGTTCTCGGGCGGCTTGGGATGGGCCGGCAGGGTGCCAGCGACGCGCGGGATTATGGCCGAGAGGTCTGCGCCTCTCGCCTGCGCCGCCGCAGCGCCGGCTGTGGATAACACTGTGGGCAACAGGCGGCCCAATGCGCCCCTGCCGGGCCGGCCGGTCGGCCCGGGCCCGCCGGCCCGCCAAGGGGCCGCAAATTCTCAAGGCGAATCAATGACTTGCATGTACAAGCCTGCCGCATGACGGCGCCATCGGTCCGTTTGGCCTGCAGTGGCGCGGCTGTGGAGTTCCGAACCCGCGCCGCGCCTCGCGAATCGGCCGATGTCGCTTGACGACACCACGTCGCAGCGCCTGCCCTGGGGTGTGGCGGCGCTCTTGCTGGCCACGCAGGATGCCCTGGCCGCCCGCTTCGGCGCGGTGGCCGTTCGGGGCGAACTCTCCGGCTTCACGCGCGCGGCCAGCGGACACTGCTATTTTTCGCTGAAGGACGCCGAAGGCGCTTCGGCACTCTTGCGGTGCGCGATGTTCAGACGCGCCGCCACGCTGCTGGACTTCCAGCCTGCCGATGGCCAGCAGGTGCAGTTGCGCGGGCGCCTGGGCGTGTTCGAGCCGCGCGGCGAACTCCAGCTGGTGGTGGAGTCGCTGCAACGCCTGGGCGCGGGGTCGCTGTACGAGGAGTTCCTGCGCCGGCGCGCGAGGCTCGAAGCGCAAGGCCTGTTCGACGCGGCACGCAAGCGGCCCCTGCCGCGGCACCCGCAGGTGCTGGGCGTCGTCTCGTCGCTGGCGGCCGCGGCCCTGCGCGACGTGCTCACCACGCTGGCCCGGCGCGCACCGCAGGTGCGCGTGATCGTCTACCCCAGTGCCGTGCAGGGCGCGGAAGCGCCGGAGGCGCTGGCCGAGGCCCTGCGGACGGCCGGTCGGCGGGGCGAGGTGGAGGCGCTGCTGCTCGTGCGTGGTGGCGGCTCGCTGGAAGACCTGTGGGCCTTCAACGACGAGCGGGTGGTGCGAGCCATCGCGGCCAGCCCGCTGCCCGTGGTCTGTGGTGTCGGCCACGAGACGGACGTGACGCTGGCCGACCTCGCTGCCGACCTGCGCGCGCCCACGCCCACGGCGGCGGCTGAACTGGCTTCGCCCTCGCGCGACGAACTGGGCGCAGCGCTGGAGGCGCGGGCCGCGCTGTTGCGCCGTGCGGCCGACCGGGCGCTCCAGCAACGCGCCCAGCGACTGGACGCCCTGGCCCCGCGCCTCGGACAGCCGGCCAAGGCGCTGCTGGGAGAAGCCACGCGTCTGGAAACGCTGGCGCGCCGGCTCACGCTGGCCGTGTCCGCCCGTCGCCAGCGTCTGGTCGACACGCCGCAACGCCAGTTCGACCGGCTGCGCCATGCCGCAGCGCTGCAGCTGCAGGCACTGGCCGGACGCCTGGAGGCGACACAGGAGCGCCTGAACGCACAGGATCCGCGCCGCGTGCTGCACCGCGGCTACGCCTGGGTGGAGGACGCGAAGGGTCGCCCTGTGGTCTCGGTCCACGCGCTGCAGCCTGGGGACGCCGTGCGGGCCGTCTGGTCCGACGGCAGGGCCGAGGCCCGCGTGACCCGGCTGGAGCCCCTTCCGCCCGCGTCGTGAGAGCCGCTGCCTACAATCCGCCCGCTTCAGATTCCCCTGCCACCCGAGGACACCGCATATGGAACACACCCTGCCCGCACTGCCCTTCGCGATCGACGCTCTGGCCCCTTACTACAGCAAGGAAACGCTGGAGTTCCACCACGGCAAGCATCACAACGCCTACGTGGTGAACCTGAACAACCTGCAGAAGGGCACGGAGTTCGAGGCACTGACGCTCGAGGAGATCATCAAGAAGTCCTCGGGCGGCATCTACAACAACGCCGCGCAGATCTGGAACCACACCTTCTTCTGGAACTGCATGAAGCCGGCCGGCGGTGGCGAACCCGGCGGCCCACTGGCGGCCGCCATCAACGCCAGGTGGGGCAGCTACGCCGCGTTCCGCGAGGCCTTCGTGAAGAGCGCCGTGGGCAACTTCGGCTCGGGCTGGACCTGGCTGGTGAAGAAGCCCGACGGCACGGTGGACATCGTCAACACCGGCGCAGCGGGCACCCCGCTGACCACCGCGGACAAGGCGCTGCTGACGGTCGACGTCTGGGAGCACGCCTACTACATCGACTACCGCAACCTGCGTCCGAAGTTCGTCGAGACCTTCCTCGACAAGCTGGTCAACTGGGGGTTCGCGGAAGCGAACTTCGCCTGACCCGGCCTGCGGGAGCCGGCGGCGATGAGGGTGCTCCTGGTCGAGGATGACCGGGCACTGAGCCTGGGCATCCTGCATGCCCTTCAACGCGAGGGCTGGCAGGTCGACACGCTCGCCGATGGCGAGCAGGCCGCGCAGGTGGGCACGCTGCGCGAGCACACGCTGGCCGTGCTGGACATCGGCCTGCCGCGCAAGAGCGGCATGGAGGTGTTGCGCCACTGGCGCGCGCAGGGCGTCACGATGCCGGTGCTGCTGCTGACGGCTCGCGACGACCTCGCCGACCGCGTGCAGGGCCTGGATGCCGGCGCCGACGACTACCTCGTCAAGCCCTTCGACCTGCCGGAACTGCTGGCCCGGCTGCGCGCCCTGCGCCGACGCTCTGCCGGCCTCACCGAGGACGTGCTGTGCTTCGCCGGCCTGGAACTGGACATGGCCGGGCATGAGTTGCGTTGCCGCGGCGAGCGCGTCTCGCTCAGCCCGCGCGAACTGGCGCTGACCGAACTGCTCATGCAGAAGGCCGGGCGGGTGGTCGGCAAGGACTCCATCGTGGCGCGGCTGTCCAGCTGGGAGGCCGACTTCAGCGAGAACTCGGTCGAGGTCTACATCCACCGCCTGCGCAAGCGCTTCGCCGACCTCGGCGTGGTGATCAAGACGGTGCGCGGATTCGGCTATGTGCTGGAAGCCGCGGAAGGGGCCGGCGGCAGCGCGGAATGAGCCCTGCCGAACACGGCCCCAGCCTGGCGCGGCGGCTGCTGCTGCCGCTGGCGCTGTTCTGGCTGGTGGGGCTGGCGGCCGCCGGCATGGGGGCGTACTGGCTGGCCCGCAGTGCCGCCAACGCGGCCTTCGACCGTTCTCTGCAGGACGAGGCTGCCTCGCTGGCCACCAAGGTCGAATGGAGCGACCGCGGCCCGCTGCTCGACGTCAGCCGGCAGACGCTGGAGCTGCCCGGATGGGAGAGCCGCGAGCGCAACGGCTTCGTCATGGTCGACATCGACGGCAACCCGCTCGCCGGCGACGCCAGCGTGCCGGTGCCCTTGGACCGCAGCGACAGCTTCGAGCGCCCGGTGATGTTCGATGCCCAGTTCGAGGGCGAGCCGGTGCGCGGCGCGGTCTTCTCGGTGACGTCGCCGATGATCGACCGCCGCGTCTCCATCGTCGTCGTGGAGACGCGCCGCAAGCGCAGCGCCCTGATGCGCGACGTGCAGCTGGCCATCGCCGGCCCGGCGCTGCTGCTGGGCGCACTGACCTTCGCGCTGCTTGGATTCAGCGTCCGGCGCGGCCTGGCGCCGCTTCGTGCGCTGGGCATGGCCGTGGCCGAGCGCGAGCTGGGCGACTGGCGCCCGCTGCCTCTGCGGGATGTGCCCGCCGAAGCCGTGCCCATGGTCGAGCGCATCAATGCGCTCTTGCTGGACGTGCAGGGCTCGGTAGCCCTGCAGCGCCGCTTCGTGGCCGACGCTGCCCACCAGCTGCGCACCCCCGTGGCCGGCATCCGCGTGCTGGCACAGGAACTGGAGCGCGAGCTGGCCGCCGCCGGCGAGCGCGGCTGGCAGCCGCTGCTGGCCGAACTCAACCGCTCCGGCGAGCGGCTCACGCGGCTCATCGGCCAGTTGCTCAGCCTGGCCAGTTCCGAGACGGCCTTGACCATGAACGCCGAGCACCGTCCCCAGGACGTGGTGGCGCTGCTGCGCGAGGCCACCGAGCCCCTGGTCCTGCACGGCCTGCGCCAGGGGCGCTGCATCGAGCTGGACGCGCCGGCCGAGCCCGTGGTGGCGCGGGCGCATCCGACCTGGCTGGGCGAGGTCGTCAACAACCTGCTCGACAACGCGCAGCGCTACGGCGGGCCGAACATCGTGATGCGCGTGCGCGCGCTGGACGCCGGAGGCGCCGAAGTCACCGTGGAAGACGATGGTCCCGGCGTGGACGATGCCGACCTGCCGCGCCTGTTCGAGCCCTTCTGGCGCGGTCCTCGGGCCGATCTGCGCAACGACGGCGGTACCGGCCTGGGGCTGGCCATCGCGCGCGAGATCGTCGAAAGGCTGGGCGGCACGCTGACGGCCGCGCGGCCACCGCAGGGCCGGGGCATGCGATTCACGGTGCGGCTGGCGGCCTGAGCCGCGGCAGGACTACCTGCTGCCGAAGGGCACGCCGCGCAGCCTGGCGCCAGCCTTGAAGCCGCGCTTGGCGAACCAGCCCTGGTTCATCTCGAGCGCGAAGCGCACCGGCTTGAGCGAACAGTGCGAGGACTCGTCCAGGGGCTTCATGTCGGCCAGGTTGACGATGGTGCCGTCGTCGGCGATGAAGGCGATGGTCAGCGGCAGCAGCGTGTTGCGCATCCAGAAGCAGCGCAGCCCGGGCTCGTCGTTGACGAAGAGCATGCCCTCGTTGGTGCCCATGCTCTTGCGGAACATCATGCCGGTCTGCTGCTGCAGCGGCGTGACGGCCAGCTCGGCCTGGATGACGTGCATCCCGAGGGTGAGCGGCGTGGTCTGCAGCCGGGGCTGTGGGCCGTCCTGCGCGAGGGCGGGCAGGGCGGCGAGAAACCACGAGGCCAGCGTGGCGGTCAGGAGGGCGAAGGGCTTGACAGGGATCATGCGGGCTCGGCAGTGAAGCCCCTAGATTATCGGCGCCTCACCACGCCCTCTGCATGACCACTGCCGCCACCGACACCGACGCCCTGGGCGTGCTCGACGATCCGGCCGAGTATGGCCGCAGCACCCGTTGGGTGGTCGACGCCTCCGGACGCAAGCTGGCCGAGACCTCCCTGGCCTTGTCCGGGATGTATTGCGCCGCCTGCGCCGGCATCATCGAAGGCGCGTTGACGGGAGTCGCGGGCGTCGTCGAAGCGCGCGTCAGCGCGGCCGCCGAACGCGCCACGGTGCGCTGGGATCCCGAACAGGCCCGGGCCTCGCAGCTCATCCGCGCCGTGCGCGCCGCCGGCTATGGCGCCGTGCCCGACGCAGCGGCCCCGGCCCGTGCGCTGCGCGTCCAGGCCCACCGCCAGGCGCTGTGGCGGCTGTTCGTGGCCGCCTTCTGCGCCATGCAGGTGATGATGATGGCCACGCCCAGCTACGTGGCTGGGCCGGGCGACCTGGCCGACGACATGCGCCAGCTGCTCAACTGGGGCAGCTGGATCCTCTCGCTGCCCGTGATGGCCTTTTCGGCAGGCCCTTTCTTCACCGGTGCCTGGCGCTCGCTGCGCGACCGCCGCATCGGCATGGACGTGCCGGTGGCCATCGGGCTGGCCATCACCTTCGTTGCCAGCACCGGTGCCACCTTCGAGCCCGGCGGCGTCTTCGGCCACGAGGTCTATTTCGACTCGCTCACCATGTTCGCCAGCTTCCTGCTGGGCGCACGCTACCTCGAACTGCGCGCCCGCCATCGCGCTGCCGAAACGCTGGAGCGTTCGCTGGCGCGGCTGCCGGAGACCGCCTGGCGGGTGCTGGCCGACGGCAGCACCGAGGCGGTGAGCGTGCAGCGCGTGCAGCCTGGCGACCTGCTTCGCGTGCCGCTGGGACAGGCCTTTCCGGCCGATGGCGTCACCGAGCAGGGTCACACCCGGGCGGACGAAGCATTGCTGACCGGCGAGTCCGCACCCGTGGACAAGCCCCCGGGCGCCGACGTCGTGGCCGGCAGCACGAACCTCGGTGCGCCGGTGCTGATGCGGGTGCAGCGGGTGGGTGGCGACACGCGGCTGGAAACCATCGTCTCGATGATGAAGAGCGCGATGTCGCAGCGCCCGGCATCGGCGCAGCTGGCCGACCGCTGGGCGGCGCCGTTCCTGTGGGCCGTGCTCCTGCTGGCGGCTGGCGCTGCCGCGGCCTGGAGCGTGCTCGATCCTTCACGCGCGGTGTGGGTGGCCGTCTCGGTGCTCATCGTCACCTGCCCCTGCGCGCTTTCGCTGGCGGCGCCGGCCACGCTGGTGGCGGCGGCCCGTGGCCTGGCCGGGCGGGGCGTGCTGCTGCAGCGCCTGGACGCCCTGGAGCGGCTGGCCGCCGTGCAGCAGGTGTTCATCGACAAGACCGGCACGCTGACCGAAGACCGCCTGCAGCTGGCCCGCATCGAGCGGCTGGACTCGGCGCCGGCGGTGATCGACGAAGCCCGCGCGCTGGCCTTGGCCGCCTCCCTGGCGCAATGGTCCTCGCACCCGCTGTCGCAGGCCATGGCGGCGGCCGGCACGCCCGGGGTGGCGGTGCCGGCCTGGACCGGCGTCGAAGAGGTGGCCGGGCTGGGCCTGCGCGCGCTCGACCCACAGGGCCACGAGTGGCGTCTCGGTCGCGCCGCCTGGGTGGGCGATGCCGCCAACAACGATGGCGCCAGCGCCAGCCTGGGGTGCCAGGGCCGCACCGTGGCCCGCTTCAGCTTCACCGAGGCTGTTCGGTCCGGCGCCGCCGAGGCCGTGGCCTTGCTGCGGAGCGCCGGGCTTCGCGTCACCTTGCTCAGCGGCGACAGCACCGAGCGAGCGCAGGCCCTGGCCTCGCGCCTGGGCATCACCGAGGTGCTGGCCGGTGCCACGCCCGAAGGCAAGCTGGCGGCGGTGGCCCAGGCTCAAGCCGAAGGCCGGCGGGTGGCCATGGTGGGCGACGGGGTCAACGACGCTCCGGTGCTCGCCCGCGCCGACGTTTCGCTGGCCATGGGGCAGGGCGCGCTGGTTTCGCGCAGCCAGGCCGACGCCGTGATCACCTCCAGCGACCTCGGCGACCTCGTGCGTGCACGCCTGACCGCATTGAGGTCGGTGCGGATCGTGCGGCAGAACCTGATGTGGGCCGCCGCCTACAACGCCACCAGCATCCCTCTGGCCCTGGTCGGCTGGCTGCCCCCCTGGGCTGCGGGCCTGGGCATGGCCGGCAGTTCGCTGCTGGTGGTCTTCAACGCGCTGCGCGCCTCGCGCTGAAACGGGCGCCGTGGAAAGCCTCTGGTTGCTGATCCCCATCTCGGCGGGGCTGGTGCTGTTGATCCTGGGTGTCTTTGGCTGGGCCGTGAACCGCGGACAGTTCGAGGACCTAGACCATGAAGGTGAACGAATCCTGACAGACGAGGGCGACCCGGTTGATACCGGTCAAGGCGGCCCCCTGCACCCGCCGGAACAATCCGGCCGCTGAATTCCTGAATTGGCAACGAGGAGAGAACCAATGGCACAAACCGCCGTAGCGGGCGCACCTGGCCAGAGCGTCTACAACGACACAGCCGTCCGGCTGTTCTCGTTGGCCGCCGTTCTGTGGGGCGTCGTCGGCATGCTCGTGGGCGTGATCATCGCGGCCCAGCTGGCGTGGCCGGAGTTGAACTTCGGCATTTCCTTCCTGAGCTACGGCCGCTTGCGTCCGCTGCACACCAACGCGGTGATCTTCGCGTTCGGCGGCTCGACGCTCTTCGCCACCTCGTACTACATCGTGCAGCGCACCTGCCAGACCCGGCTGTTCGCACCGGGCCTGGCCATGTTCACGTTCATCGGCTGGCAACTGGTCATCCTGTCGGCGGCCATCACGCTGCCGCTGGGCATCACCAGCGGCAAGGAGTACGCCGAGCTCGAGTGGCCGATCGACATCGCGATCGCCGTGATCTGGGTGTCCTACGCCATCGTCTTCTTCGGGACGGTCGGGACGCGCAAGGTGCGCCACATCTATGTGGCCAACTGGTTCTTCGGCGCCTTCATCATCGCCGTCGCGCTGCTGCACATCGTCAATAGCATGGCCATGCCGGTTACCCTGACCAAGTCCTACTCCATGTACTCGGGGGTGCAGGATGCGATGATCCAGTGGTGGTACGGTCACAACGCCGTGGGCTTCTTCCTGACTGCAGGCTTCCTGGGGATGATGTACTACTTCGTGCCGAAGCAGGCTGGTCGTCCGGTTTATTCCTACCGTCTGTCTGTCGTTCACTTCTGGGCGCTGATCTTCACCTACATGTGGGCGGGTCCGCACCATCTGCATTACACGGCGCTGCCCGACTGGACCCAGTCCGTCGGCATGCTGTTCTCGCTGATCCTGCTCGCACCCTCGTGGGGCGGCATGATCAAC
>JAEUPH010000083.1 GCA_016790395.1 Rubrivivax sp.
CGGCTCCATCCGCTTGCCGCGGTCGCGGGCCACGCCGGCCATCCAGTACAGCGCTCCGCACCCGGCGGCCGCCACGGCGAGATTGCCGAGCGCTGACGCCTGCTGCGCAAAGACGATCGTGATCACGATCGCCAAGGGGAACAGCGCGAGCAGGGCCGGGTAGAGCCGCGCCTGACGGTCGTACGGGTCGGCAAACTTCGCGATAGAGTCGATCAGTCCCATGCTTCCACCTTGTCAGAGAACGCGAAGGGCGTCACCGGTCCCCATCCAGAGCGCGCCGGCATCTGGTCCCTGTACTGGAGGGCGATACCGCGGGTGGCGTACGGCTGAAAGCTGCGCGACGTCTTCCAGGACAGCCGCGTGCGCTCCAGGGCCCATTGCGCCTGCAGCTCCAGCGCCTCGGCACGTGCCGAGGCTGCCCGCGCATCGTGTCGGGGTCCGCCACCGAAAGGGATGCGCACGCCGACCGTGAAGGTCTGCTGGTAGGACTCTCCGAAGGCGCCGCGGTCGCGCGTGGCGGCAATCGTCAGTTCCGGGTTGGCACGGGACTGCGCCGCGACCAGCGCAGCCGACCCTTCCGCGACGGCGGCGCGGTCCTTGAGCGCGATCAGTTCCGCGTGTTTGTCCGCATCGCCGGGCGTGGTTGCAGCCATGGAAGGCTCCGGCTCCGCGACAGGGCCCGACGTGTCCGTGGCGGCGGCCGTCGACGGTATCGCCCCCAATGCACGCAGCTGCAGCAGGCTTGCGGTGTGCGATGCCTCGGCTTGCGCCGCAGCGGCTTCCGCTGCCGCGACGGCACCCTCGGCCTGGTGCTGGTCAACGCGGGCCAGGTCGCCTGCCTTCAGACGCTTCCCGACATCGGTCGCGATGCGACGGACATTGTCGAGTTGGCCCCGCGCGGCATCCAGATCCGCACGCGAGCGGTGCCACGTCCACCAGGCCTCGCGAACGATGGCCGCCACGCGCAGCTGAGCGGCCGTGGTGCGGCTTTCGACGGCCCGCCCCTCGGCATCGGCAAGCGCCCGGCTGCGGCCTCGCTCGCCTGGCAGCCACAAGGGAATGGCGACACCGGCCTCGTACTCGCGCGTGCCCAGGTTTCGATTGAGCCGGTCCGACTTGGTGGACATCTCCAGGGCTACCGGCTCGGGGGTCCACGCGCGGGACGCCTGCGATTGCGCGCGTGCGGCGTCTCGACGGGCCGCCAGCGCCTGCGCTTCGGGCTGCCGGGCCCAGGCCGCTTCGAAAGCGCCCCTCAGCGTCGGCCGGTCCGCTTCATTGGGTGTGCTGGCAGTCTGCGCATGCGCGGCGATCGGGCCGCCGCTGAGCGCTGTGGCCAGTGCCATGGCCAGGGTGGCGCGGGTGGTGAGTCGCCACCGCCCAGCCGCCAGAATTCTTCGTCGGTGCATTCGATGCTCCAGTGTTGAAAACAACCCACGGGAGATCGGCAAGGGGCGACGCTGAAATGCTCAGTGTCGTGTCGGGCCTCGAACGGCACCGCAGACGAAAACGTCAAGCAGCGCGCGCGAAGGCGCGAACGGGCGTCAGAAAAGGAAGAGGCCCGCCTCGCCGATCAGGCGAGGGGCTGCCACTGAGGGCGTTCGGGCGGGCTCTGCGCGAGGGTGCGCATGGTGCCTTCGGCCAGCACCGCCGGGTGCGAGACCACGGTGAGCGACGCCATGCCGGCCAAGGGGGCCGGCATGCTGGCGCAGGAGCCGTGGCAGTGCCCGCAGTCGAAGTCGAATCCGGCCGGTGCGCCCTGCTCGGCAGGTGCGCCGTCCTTGTCCGCCTTGACCTGGTCGGCGTGCTGGTGCTCGTGGTGGCCCAGATGATGGGCCTGCTGGCCGCGCTCGTGCCCGCAATACGCCGCCACGGCCGCCCAGCTGGACTGGATCGGCAGCAAGGTGAGCATGAGGATGGCGAGCCAGCGGCGCATCAAAAGAGTCTAGCAGCTACAGGGTTGCAACGGGCAAGGCCTTGGGCTGCAGGAGGCGCGCTTGGGCATCCATGGTCGCCTCAGCTGCGTTCCGAATTGCGCAGCAGCCGCAGGCCATTGAAGACCACCAGCAGGCTGGCCCCCATGTCGGCGAACACGGCCATCCACATGCTGGCGTTGTCGAACAGCGCCAGCAACAGGAACACCGCCTTGATGCCCAGGGCCAGGCTGATGTTCTGCCACAGCACCGCATGGGTGCGCTGCGACAGGCGCACCGTCTCGGCGATGCGCCGCAGGTCGTCGTTCATCACCACCACGTCGGCGGCTTCCATCGCGATGTCGGTGCCGGCCGCACCCATGGCCACGCCGATGTCGGCCTGGGCCAGTGCTGGCGCGTCGTTGATGCCGTCGCCAGTCATCGCCGTCGCGCCATAGTGCTTCTGCATCGCCTGGATCGCGGCGAGCTTATCCTCGGGCAACAGGTTGCCTCGGATGTCGGTCAGTCCGGCTTCGCGGCCGATCGCCTCGGCGGTGGCCTGGTTGTCGCCCGTCAGCATCACCGGGGTGATGCCCATGGCTTTCAGCTCGCCGATGGCTGCCGCCGACGACGGCTTGATGGTGTCGGCCACGGCGAAGAGCGCCACCACGCCCGACGCGGAGGCCAGCAGGCTCACCGTGCGGCCGGCCTGCTCGTGGCGGTGAAGCACGGCCTCGATCTCGGCGGAGCACTGGCCGCGCTCTTCGATCAGGCGATGATTGCCCAGCACGTAGCTCTGGCCGTCGATGTCGGCCTCGATACCGCGCCCCGACAGCACCGCAAAGTTGCGGGCTTTGACGCTGCTGGGCGTCAGTCCGGCGGCGATGGCATGCGACACGGGGTGGTCCGAGTGCGCAGTGAGTGCCGCTGCGATGTGTTCGGCCTGCGGCTTGGGCAGGCCGGTCGTCAGCATCTCCCATTCGACCAGACGCGGCTTGCCTTCGGTGATGGTGCCGGTCTTGTCGAGTGCGATCGCCTTGAGCCGGCGCGCCTGTTCGAGGTGGACACCGCCCTTGATGAGGATGCCGCGCCTGGCCGCCGACGCCAGGCCGCTGACGACGGTGACCGGCGTCGAGATCACCAGCGCGCACGGGCAGGCGATGACCAGCAGCACCAAGGCCTTGTAGACCGCGACCAGGGCGGTCCAGCCGAACAGCCACGGCCCGGCCATGGCCACGGCCAGTGCCAGCACGAACACCGCCGGCGTGTAGACGGCTGCGAAGCGGTCGACGAAGCGTTGCGTTGGCGCGCGGCTGCCCTGCGCCTGCTCGACGGCGTGGATGATGCGGGCCAGCGTCGATTGCGAAGCCGCGGCAGTGACGCGGCACTCGATGGAGCCGGTCTGGTTGATGGTGCCGGCGAAGACCGCATCGCCGGGGCCCTTGTCCACCGGCATGCTTTCGCCGGTCACCGGCGCCTGGTTCACGCTGGTGCTGCCATCGGTGACGACCGCATCCATGGCCACACGCTCGCCGGGCCGCACGCGCACAGTGGCGCCGATCGGGACGTTGCCAACGGGCACCGACTGCCATGTCCCGTCGGGTTGCCGGAGGTCGGCGGTATCGGGCGACAGCGCCAGCAGGCCGCTGATCGCGTTGCGCGCGCGGTCGACCGCACGAGCCTCGATTAACTCAGCGATGGCGTACAGGGCCATCACCATGGCCGCCTCGGGCCACTGACCGATGACGAAGGCTCCCGCGACCGCCACAGACATCAACGCATTGATGTTCAGGCGGCCGTGGCGCAGGGCGGTCAGACCCTTGCGGAAGGTGCCAAAGCCGGCCAGCGCGATGGCTGCCGCAGCGACTGCAAGGCCG
>JAEUPH010000087.1 GCA_016790395.1 Rubrivivax sp.
TAGCGGCCCAGGGTGCCGTAGCGCACCTGCGCGTGGCCCGAGAAGGAGCAGAACTTGCCTTCCCTCGCACATGGGCTCCACCCCTCTCCGCCGGCAAGGCCCCGGCCGGCCTTCATCTCGCAGTGTTTCAGCACGCCGACGGCCGGATCACCGAAGGTGTCGACATTGCAGCTCACGTCACCCTCGACGGAGCGGGTGCTGAAGCGCTGGCCGTCGCCGAAGCGCACCTGCGCCCGTCCGTCCACCCGGCAGCTGCCCCCTTCGGCGGCACAGTAGCGCCAGTCGCCCTGCTGACCCCAACCGTTCCAGTCGGGGCGCGTGCTGTTGCCGCCGTTCATCGCTGCCGAACTGCGGACTTCGCAGAACTTGGTGACGCCCACGGCAGGATCGCCGAAGTCGCGCACATCACAACGCACGCTCCCGTACGCGGAGCGCGTGATGAAGCGGTCGCCCTGGCCGAAGCGGACCTCGCTGCGCCCCTGGAAGCGGCAGATCTCGCCTTCGGCGGCACAGAACGACCATCCCGCAGAAGGACCGTGCCCGCCCGCAGAGCCATGGCCCGACGCGCGGACCTGGCAACGCTTGCGCATCTGCGGCGCCGGGTCGCCGAAGGCTTCGTTGTTGCAGGCGATGCCGTCGAAGACGGTACGCGTGGTCCACTGGCCCTCGGCCCCGTAGCGCACCACCGCCCGACCGGAGACGCGGCAGGTCTGCCCCTCTTCCGCACAGTCACGCCATCCGTCCTCATAGGCCTGCGCCGGCATCGGCAGGGGCAGGCCCAGGCTCAACAGCGCCACGAGGGCGCAGGCACGAAACCGGATGCACGTGGCGAATTCTGGGCGCATGGGACCTCTCCGCAGCTGGAAGCTCAGCGGCACCTTGCCGCTTCCTGCGTTCAGCATAAACGGCGCGGCAACACCGGCCAAGCGATCGCCGCGCCTCGCGCCGCCATACTCCTGGCCGAGCCACCAGACGGAAGGATGAGGGGGACCATGAACGGGATCACACGATGGCTGGGCCTGGCACTGGCTGCGGCGCTGGGCGCATCCCAGGCAGCCGACAGGCCCGCCGTGGCCGGCGTCCACCCGGCGCCTGCGCCATGTTCGGAGGCCTGGAACCGCATGATCGAGGCCCGGGTCGGTTCCGGGGATGGCCGGGGCCATGGCCCCGACGTCGGGACCGACGAGTGGATGAGCAGCGTGGAGTTCCGCCTGGGCGTGCGCGGCAGACCCGACATCCCGGCGCGTGGCAGCGACGCCTGGTGCCGCTACATCGATGGTCGTGCGAGAGCGCACCCGGCGCCGGCAGCGAGCGCAGCCGCGAAGGCTCAGGGTCCGACCTTCGATTGCCGCCGGGTCGAACGCGGGAGCATCGAGTCGATGATCTGCAGCGAACCCGAGCTCGTCGCGCTGGATCGGCAATTGGACGGGGTCTACGCTGCGGCGAAGGCCCGGGCCGCCAACCAGAGGCCGCCGGTGCTGCGCGCCGAGCAGAGAGGCTGGGTGAAGGGCCGAAACGACTGCTGGAAGGCCGCTGCCCCGAAGGTCTGCATCCGGGGCGAATATGTCCGCCGCATCGCCGAACTGCAGGCCAGCTACCGACTGCTCCCAGGGCGCGGGCCGATCGCGTTCGCGTGCGATGGTCAAGCCGCCAAGGAAGTCATCGTCACGCACTTTGCCACCCAGCCACCGACGCTGGTGGCCGGGTTCGGCGACGCCAGGTCGATCATGTTTGCCGAAGAGGCCAGCGGCGCTCTGCGGTACGCGGGACGCAACGAGACCTTCGTGGAGCAAGCGGGCGTGGCCACGATCACCTGGGGCTACGGCGCCCCGCCGATGCATTGCACGCCCAAGCCCTGAGCCGGGTGCAATGCCGCGCGTCAGCGCAGCTGGAACCGATGCCCAGGACACGCCAACGCCCCTTTCGGGTGGCGTGGGTCCTGGTGGGCCCTACGCTGTCGCCGGCGCCCGCCGAAGACGTCTTCTCCCTCACCGGGCTCGATGGAGGACCTTCGCCATGTTCATTCCCACGATCAGGGCAGCCCTGCTGGGCGCCAGCATCGCCGCGACCGCTGCGCCGGCCACGGCCGCGCTCGTCACCGTGCAGTTCGGCGGGGAGGTGCTGCGGTCGCTGGTCGGCGGCGTCTCGGTCGGCGACCGCATCGTCGGTTACTACACCTTCGACAGCCATGCCCCCGACATCGTGGCCGATCCGAAGATCGGCATCTACGAGCAGAGCACCGTGGCCGCCTTCCGCGTCGGCAGCTTCGTGTTCGAGAGCCGCTTCCCCACGGCGGCCGACGGCGTCAGCGGCGGCATCCTGGTGTTTGACGACCAGGGTGGCTGGGACAGCTTCGGCGTCAACACCCTGGACTTCAGCCTGTCGCTGATGAACCCGAGCGGCTCCGCGATCGTCTCCGACGACCTGCCTCTGACCCCGCTGAACCCGGCGGACTTCTCCAACACGCAGTTCTACTTCGGCCAAGGGGGCCGCATCATCGGCACGGTGGACACGCTGGTGATCGGTCCGCCGACGCTGGGCGTGCCCTTGCCGTCCAGCCTGTCGCTCGCGCTCGCCGGTCTGCTTGCGCTGGGAGCGCTGCGCCGCCGCTGAAGGGCGCAGGCCGCGGCTTGCGGCACACTGCGGCGCCATGAGCAGACATGGCCCCTTGCAAGGCTTGCGCGTCGTCGAACTGGCCGCCATCGGCCCTGTGCCGCTGGCCGGCATGTTGCTGAGCGACCTGGGCGCCGACGTGGTCCGCATCGACCGCCTGGAACCCAGCGGCCTGGGTCTGGCGATGGACCCGAAGCACGACGTGAATGCCCGCGGCCGTCGTTCGGTGGCGCTGGACCTCAAGGCGCCGGCAGGCCTGCAGGCGGCGTTGCGCCTCATCGACCGCGCCGACGTGCTGCTGGAAGGCCTGCGTCCCGGCGTGACCGAAAAGCTCGGGCTGGGCCCCAGCGACTGCCATGCTCGCCATCCCGGGCTCGTCTACGGCCGCATGACGGGTTTCGGCCAGACCGGGCCCTTGGCCGCCGCCGCCGGGCATGACCTGAACTACATCGCGCTCACCGGCGCCCTGCACGCCATCGGCGGGGCTGGCGGCCGACCCGTGCCACCGCTGAACCTGGTGGGCGACTACGGCGGCGGCGCGCTCTACCTGGCCTTCGGCGTGATGGCTGCGCTGTGGGAGCGTCAGCGCTCCGGGCGGGGCCAGGTGGTGGACGCGGCGATGGTGGACGGCGCTGCGTCGCTGGCCTCCATCTTCTTCGGCCTGCAGGCCGCCGGCCAATGGGCCGGTGAGCGCGGGAGCAACCTGCTGGACGGCGGCGCACCCTTCTACGACACCTACGAGACGGCCGATGGCCGCCACGTCAGCCTGGCGCCTCTGGAGCCCAAGTTCTTCGCCACCCTCGCGGCGGCGCTGGGGCTGGAGCCCCGCTTCGTCCAGCGCCAGTACGACCGCACGCTGTGGCCCGAGATGCGCGCGGCCATCGCCGCCGCGGTGAAGCAGCGCACGCGCGAAGACTGGTGCGCGCGGCTGGAGGGTAGTGATGCCTGCTTCGCGCCGGTGCTGTCGTTCGAGGAGGCCCCCGCCCACCGCCATGCCCGGGAGCGCGGGGCCTTCGTCACGGTGGACGGCGTCGTGCAGCCGGCGCCGGCACCGCGCTTCGACCGCACGCCGGCCGGCGTGCCCTCAGGTGCGCCGGGGATCGGCGATCACACCGACGAAGTGCTGTCGGAGGCGGGCTTCGACGCCGCCGCCATTGCCGCGCTGCGCGCGACCGGGGTGGCACGATGAACGGCAGCTACCGGCACCCGGCCGACGCGCGCCTGGCGGCCTCGCTGCTGCTGCTGCGCGACGGCTCCGAGGGTCTCGAGTTGCTCATGCTGCGCCGAGCCGAGCGCCACAACGACCGCCGCAGCGGCGCGGCGGTCTTTCCCGGTGGCGTGCTCGACGCGCGCGACCGCGCCGCACATGCGTTCACGCTCGGGCCCGGCGACGTCGAAGCCAGCCGGCTGCTCGGCGTGGCCGAAGGCGGGCTGGACTTCGGCATCGCGGCGGTGCGCGAGACCTTCGAGGAAGTTGGCCTGCTGCTGGCCGCAGGCAGCGCGTCCCCCGATCTGCTGCACGACTGGCGCACCCGGCTGCAGCGAGGCGACGCCGGGGCGGCCGAGTTCTGCGCCGCCACGGGGCTGAAGCTCGACCTGCGCGAGCTCGTCTACTTCGCCCACTGGCTCACGCCGCCAGGGCCGGGCAAGCGCTTCGACACGCGCTTCTTTGCCGTGGCCGCACCGGCCGGGCAGGTGGCCGAGGCGGATGGCACGGAGTCGCTGGAGCTGATGTGGCTCACGCCGGCCGCCGCGCTGGCGCCGGCGCTCGGCCTCAAGCTGCTGCCCGTGACCCGTGTGCTGCTCCAGCGCATGACCGGTTTCACCCGTGTCGGCGAGGCCCTGGCCGCCTTGCGCTCGGCCGGCCCGGTGTCCCAGGTGATGCCGCGGCGTGCGATCGGACCGCAGGGCGAAACGGTGGTGCTGCCGCACGAGTACGCCTACGCCGAAGTCGCCCGGCTCGACCCCGAGGGCCGGGGCGACGTGCACGCCATGCTCGTGGCGGGCCGCGCCGCTCGTCTGTCGCCCCGCGTGGTGCGTGTCACGGCGCCCAATCCCGGCCCGATGACCGGGCCCGGCACCAACAGCTATCTGGTCGGCGACGGCACGCGCTGCACCGTCATCGATCCCGGCCCGGTGAGCGAAGAGCACCTCGCGGCGCTGCTGGCGGCGGCGCCCGGGCGCATCGAGCGCATCCTGGTCACGCACACCCACCGCGATCATTCACCAGGCGCACGGGCCCTGGCACAGGCCACGGGCGCCCCCGTCTGGGGCCGCGTGGCGGCGCACCCGGCCTGGCAGGACGAAAGCTTCAGCGCCGTGCACGCGCCGCAGCACGGCGAACGCATCGACGTCGGCGCCGATGCCACCTTGCGCGTGCTGCACACGCCCGGCCACGCGAGCAACCACCTGTGCTTCCTGCTGGAGGAAGAGCAGCTGCTCTTCACCGGCGACCACGTGATGCAGGGATCCACCGTGGTCATCAACCCGCCCGACGGTGACATGGCCGTGTACCTGCGTTCGCTGAACGCGCTGCTGGACGAAGACCTGCAGTGGCTGGCGCCCGGCCACGGCTTCCTGGTGGCCGAGCCGCAGGCGGTGCTGCGCTCGCTCATCGCCCACCGGCTGAAGCGCGAAGCCCGGGTGCTGGCCGCGCTGCGCGCCGCGGGGCCGGCGCCTCTGGAGGCGCTGGTGCCCCACGCCTATGCCGACGTGGCGGCCACCCTGCACGGCGTGGCGCAGCGTTCGCTGCTGGCGCACCTGCTGAAGCTGCAGGCCGAGGGCGCGGCGGCGCACGACGTCGCCAGCGACGCCTGGTCAGCCCGTTGACCTGGCCGGCGAGGCGGCGGCCTGCCAACGGCCGTCCACCAGCACCTGATGCGGGCGGAACTGGGCCTTGTAGGCCATCTTCGGGCTTTCCTGGATCCAGTAGCCCAGGTACACGTGGGGCAGCTTGAGCAGCTTCGTCTGCTCGATCTGCCACATCACGCTGTAGGTGCCGTAGCTGGCGCTGGGCTCGGGTTCGTAGAAGGTGTAGACGGCGGAGATGCCGTCGGACAGCACGTCCAGGATGGACACCATCTTCAGCGCGCCGGCGCTGCCGTCGGCGGCCGGCTCGCGGAACTCCACGAGGCGCGAGTTGACGCGGCTCTGCAGCAGGAACTGCGTGTACTGGTCGACGCTGTCGTGGTCCATGCCGCCGCCGCTGTGGCGGCCGCTCTGGTAGCGCAGGTAGAGCTGGTAGTGCTCGGGCACGAAGCCCAGGCGCAGCACGCGGGCCTTGAGATGGGCGTGCGCCTTGTGCGCGCGGCGCTGGCTGCGCGTGGGCTGGAACTCGGCCACCGGCACGCGCAGCGGCACGCAGGCGCGGCAGCCATCGCAGTAGGGGCGGTAGGTGAACATGCCGCTGCGGCGGAAGCCGGCGGCCACCAGACCGGAATAGGTGTCGGCGTGGATCAGGTGGCTGGGCGTGGCCACCTGCGAGCGCGCCTGCCGGTTCGGCAGGTAGCTGCACGGGTAGGGCGCCGTTGCGTAGAACTGCAACGAACGCAGCGGCAATTCCTTCGGGTGCGTCACGGCAGGGTGGTGGGCTCGGCAACAGCGGGCGGCATCACCAGCGCCCAGGCCTTTTCATCATAGGACCATTCGGCCGGCGGCGGATTCCCCAGGTCGGCGGTGGCGCGGGCCACGTGGGCGAGGAAGTCGCGCCGCGGGATCTCGCGCGCGCCGAAGCTGGCCAGGTGGCCGGTGTTCTGCTGGCAGTCGATCATGGCCACGCCGCGCACGCGGCAGGCGGCCACGAAGGCCGCCAGCGCGATCTTCGAGGCGTCGGTGCGGTGCGCGAACATCGACTCGCCGAAGCACATGCGGCCCAGGGCGACGAAGTACAGGCCACCCACCAGCCGCCCGTCGACCCAGGTCTCCGCGCTGTGCACGAAGCCTTCGCGGTGCGCGGCGGCGTAGGCGCGCTGGATCTCCGGCACGATCCAGGTGCCGTCCTGGCCTTCGCGCGGCGTGCCGGCGCAGGCCGCGATGACCTGCTCGAAAGCGCTGTCGAAGCGGATCTCGCAGCCCGGCGTGCGCACGAAGCGGCGGATCGCCTTCTTCAGGTTGCGCGAAAGATGGAACTCCGCCGTGTGCAGCACCATGCGCGGGTCCGGGCTCCACCACAGCACCGGCTGGCCTTCGCTGTACCAGGGGAAGATGCCTTGCGGGTAGGCCTCGCGCAGCCGCGCCGGCGTCACACGGCCGCCGGCGGCCAGGAGGCCGGGCACCTCGGTGTCGGCCCCGAGTGCCGCCTCGGGCGGCGGCAGCGGCATGCGGTCATCGATCCAGCGCAGCATGTCCGCCGCCGCAGGCTCAGCGGCCGCCGAGTTGCTGCCAGAGGAAGCTGTACTCGAGCGACATCATCTCGGCCTTCTGGCCGTTGTCGGCCGCGCCGCCGTGGCCGCCTTCGGTGTTCTCCCAGTAACGCACCGTGTGGCCCTGTTCCAGCATGCGGGCCGCCATCTTGCGCGCGTGGCCCGGGTGCACGCGGTCGTCGCGTGTGCTGGTGGTGAAGATGACGGCTGGCATCTTCACGCCCTTCTTCACGTTCTGGTAGGGGCTGTAGCGCGAGATGTAGGCCCACTCCTCGGCCTTGTCCGGGTCGCCGAATTCGGCCATCCAGGAGGCCCCGGCCAGCAGCTTGTGGTAGCGCTGCATGTCCAGCAGCGGCACCTGGCAGACCACGGCGTTGAAGAGCTCGGGCCGCTGCACCATCACGGCGCCCACCAGCAAGCCGCCGTTGCTGCCGCCCTGGATGCCCAGGTGGCGGGGGCTCGTCACCTTGCTGGCGATCAGGTCCTGGGCGATGGCGATGAAGTCGTCGTAGCTCTTCTGCTTGTTCGCCTTGATGGCCGCCTGGTGCCAGGCCGGGCCGAACTCGCCGCCGCCGCGGATGTTGGCGTGGACGAAGACGCCACCGCGGGATGTCCAGGCGCGGCCGATGCCGCCGGAGTAGAAGGGCGTCTCCGCGACCTCGAAGCCGCCGTAGCCGTACAGCAGCGTGGGGTTCGTGCCATCGGGCCGGGCGCCCTTCGGCCAGACGACGAAGTAGGGCACCCGGGTGCCGTCCTTGCTGGTGGCGAAGCGCTGCTCGGCGCGCATGCCCGTGGCGTCGAAGAAGGTGGGGCGCGACTTGATGACCTGCAGGCCGTCGTGGCCGGCATCGCCGAACTGCAGCGTGTCGGGCTGCAGGTAGTCGGTGGCGTTGAGGAAGAAGGCCTCGGCCAGCCCGTCGTCCTTGAGAAGCGGATCGTGCAGCGCGCCCACGCTCAGGTGGCCGGGGTAGGGCGCCTTCACCTCGCGGCGCGTCCATCCTGAGGCACTCTCGCTCCAGGCCTCGATGCGGCTGGCCACGTTGTCCAGCACGTTCACCAGCACGCGGGTCTTCGTGGCCGTGTAGCCGGCCAGCGAGCGCGTGGCGGAGGGCGTGAAGAGCGCCGTGAAGCGGCGCTCTCCCTTCAGGTACGCCGCGGCATCGGTGACCAGCAGCGAGCCGCGGGCGAAGGTCTTGCCGCCCACCGCCCAGTCGCTGCGCAGTTCGACGAAGAGCCGGCGGCCGGAGAAGCTGAACTGCGCGTCGATCGGTTTGTCGACGGGCACCAGCTTGCCGTCCTGCAGCAGCGACATCTCGCTGGTGTAGAAGTCCGGCGAACGGCCGAAGAAGGTGCGCTCGTGGCCTGGCGTGTGGTCCACCTGCGCCCAGGCGTACATGTCGGTCTGGCGCCCTTCGAACACGGTGCGCGCTGCGGTGAGCGGCGTGCCGCGCTTCCAGGCCTTGACGACGCGCGGGTAGCCCGAGTCGGTGAGCGAGCCGGGGCCGAAGTCGGTGGCGATGTAGATGTGGTCGTCGTCGATCCAGTCCAGGCCCATGGTCTTGGCCTCGGGCACCTGGAAGCCGCCTTCGACGAAGCGCTTGGTGACGGTGTCGAACTCGCGCACCACGTTGGCGTCGGCACCGCCGCGCGACAGCTGCACCAGGCAGCGCCGGTAGGACGGGCCCTGGCAGGTGGCCCCCGCCCAGACCCAGTTCTCGCCCTCGGCCTTGCCCAGGGCGTCGACGTCGATCACCGTCTCCCAGGCCGGCTGAGGCTTGCGGAACTCGGCCAGCGTGGTGCGGCGCCACAGGCCGCGCGGGTTCGCCGCGTCGCGCCAGAGGTTGTAGAACGCATCGCCACGGCGCGAGACGTAGGGGATCTGGTCCTTGCTGTCCAGCACCTCGCGCAGGCTCTTCTTCAGCGCCTCGTAGCCCGGGGTGGCGTGCAGCAGGGTTTCGGTTTCGGCGTTGCGGGCCCGCACCCAGGCCAGCGCTTTGTCGCCCCGCACCTCCTCCAGCCAGAGGTAGGGGTCGACAGGGACGGGGGGCGGGGTCTGCGACATGGCGTTCCAGGGGTTCAACAGGCCGGCGAGCAAGGCCGCGGTGGCGGCCTTGGCGGCAAGACAGGGCGACTTCATTGGTCGGGGAGTGGCAGCGGCTCGTGGCCGGGGCCCGGATGATGGCGCAAGCCGCGCCCGGCCGCGCTTCAGGCCTTCCCGGCCTTCAGCACGACGGGGTGGATCTCCACGCTCTCGCTGCCGTCGCCCACCCAGACCTGGCCTTCCTGCACCGTCACCTGCAGGTTCATGTTGCGCGTGGCCAGCGCGGCCAGGGCCTGGCTCTGCGCGGCGGGCAACTGCCACACGGTCAGCGCGTCCAGCCGCGCCAGCTTGCTGGCGATGCCGTTCCACCAGATCGACGAGGCGTTGCTGTAGCAGTAGACGGTGACGCGCTCCGCGCGACCGCAGGCGCGCACCAGGCGGCGGTCGTCGGGCTGGCCGACGTCGATCCAGTGGCGGATCTCGCCGGCCAGGCTGGTGTGCCAGAGGTCGGGGTCCTCGGTGTCGGAGATGCCGCGGCCGAAGGCCAGCGGGCCGTCCAGGCCGTCGGCGGGCACGTGCAGGGCGAAGGCCAGCAGGCGCACCATCAGCCTCTCGTCGGTCTCCGAGGGGTGCCGCGCCAGCGTCAGGCTGTGCGTGGCATAGAGCGAGCGGTCCATGTCGGCGATGGCGACCGTCGCCTTGTAGACCGTGGATTTGAGGGCCATCGAAAGGGCCCGGGGACGGGCGTGCGGGCGTGGAACGGGCCCGCACTGTGCCACACCGGCGCGGCCTGATGCCGCCTTGGTGCAAGCCCGCGGTCCTGGCGGCTGGGGGCGACGGGCAAGGGTGGCATCATTGCCATCCGCTTTGCCGGTGCGCCCGGCGCCGACCTTTCCGAGGAAGACGATGAAGTTTGCCCACCTGCTGGCCGCCAGCCTGTGCCTGTCCCTGGCCGCCGCCCCCGCCCTGGCGCAGACCCCTGCACCGGCCAAGCCCGCGCCTGCCAAGCCCGCACCCAAGCCCCCGGCCAAGCCGGCGCCGGCGGCACCCGAAGGACGCACCGCGACGCTGACGGGCAATGCGTCCGGCGGACCGATCATGACCCGCGACGAACTGCGCGTGTGCCTCAGCCGCGAAGAGCAACTGCGCGCCCGGCTCACCGAGAACGACGCCCGCCGCGCCACGCTGGACCAGGAAAAGCAGCTGATCACGGCCGACCAGGAGAAGCTCAAGGCCGAGCGTGCCGCGCTGCAGAGCAATGCGCGCGCCGAGGAGATGAACGCCCGCACCCGCGCCTACGCGGCCCGCGTCGAGGCCTGGAACAAGAAGGCCGCGGAGTTCCAGGCCAGCACGCGCAAGGACGCCACCTCGGAGCGCATCCGCACGCAGATCAACGAGGAGCGCGTGGCGCTGGAAGTGGAGCAGAAGCAGCTGGAAGCCGAACGCGCCAAGGTGGAGGCCGAGATGAAGGCCGCCATCGACGCCTACAACGCCAAGGCCGGCGCGCTGGACGCCCGCGTGCAGGACTGGAACGGCCGCAACGCACCGGCCAACGAGGCTGGCAAGGCGCTGGAGGCCGACCGCGCGGCCTGGGTCAGCGAGTGTGGTGGCCGCCGCTACCGCGAAGACGACGAGATCGCCATCCGCCGCGGCAAGTGATCGTGTCGAACCCGCTGCTGGCGCCTTGGGACACCCCCCACGGCCTGCCACCGTTCGGCGCGCTGCTGCCGGAGCACTTCGAGCCGGCGCTGCGCCAGGCCATGGCGGAGCACGTCGAGGAACTCGCCGCCATCGCCGCCGAGCCGGAGGCGCCCGGCTTCGACAACACCGTGGCCGCGTTCGACCGCGCCGGCCGGCTGCTGTCGCGCGTGGCGGCGACCTTCTACAACCTCACCTCTTCGGCCACCAGCCCCGAGCTGCAAGCGGTGCAGCGGTCCATGGCCGCGCCCATGGCGGCCCACGCCAGTGCCATCCTCACCGACCCCGCGCTCTTTGCGCGCCTGGACGACCTGCACCAGCGCCGCGCAACGCTGGGGCTGACGCCCGAACAGCTTCGCCTGCTGGAGCGCCTGCACCTGGACTTCGTGCGTGCCGGCGCGCGCCTGGCGCCGGCACAGCGCGAGCGCCACTCGCAGCTGATGCAGGAGCTGGCGCGCTTGCAGACGCAGTTCGGCCAGAACCTGCTGCACGACGAAGCCGCCTTCGTGCTGCCCCTGAAGGACGAGGGCGACCTCGCCGGCCTGCCCCCTTCGCAGCGCGACGTGGCGCGGCAGGCGGCGGCCGAGCGCGGCCTGGCCGGGCACGTGGTGTCGCTGACGCGTTCGCAGGTGATGCCCTTTCTCACCTTCTCGACGCGGCGTGATCTCCGCCAGCAGGTCTGGGAGGCCTGGATGCGCCGCGGCGAGCATGCCGGCGAGCACGACAACCGGCCGGTGGCGCGCCAGATCCTGCGCCTGCGGCGCGAACTGGCGGGCCTGCACGGCCACCGGTGCTTCGCGGACCACGCCCTGGCCGACACCATGGCCGGCCGGCGCACGGCCGTGCAGGGCCTGCTGGACGCCGTGTGGCCGCGCGCGCTGGAAGCCCTGGCGCAGGAACGCCAGCTGTTGCTGGAAGAGATGCGCGAGGCCGGAGAGGCCGCGCCGCTGCAGGGCTGGGACTGGCGCTACTGGGCCGAGAAGGTGCGGCAGCGCCGCTTCCAGGTGGACGATGCGGAGGTCAAGCCGTACTTCGAGCTGGGCCGCGTGGTGGAGGCGGCCTTCGACTGCGCCGGCAGGCTCTTCGGGCTGCACTTCCGGCCCCGTGCCGACCTGCCGGTCTACCACCCGGACGTGAAGGGCTACGAAGCCTTCGATGCCCAGGGCCGGCTGGTGGGCATCTTCCTGCAGGACAACTTCGCGCGACCCGGCAAGCGCAGCGGTGCCTGGATGAGCAGCCTGCGCTGGCAGCATCGCAATGGCGGCACGCCGCAGCTGCCGGTGATCCTCAACAACAACAACTTCGCCAAGGGCGCGCCCGGGGCACCGACGCTGCTGTCGCTGGACGATGCACGCACGCTGTTCCACGAATTCGGTCATGGCCTGCACGGGCTGCTGTCGAACGTCACCTACGAGCGCCTGTCGGGCACGCAGGTGCTGCGCGATTTCGTCGAACTGCCGTCGCAGATCTTCGAGCACTGGATCGCCGAACCCGAGGTCCTGCAGCGCCATGCTCGCCACGTGCAGACCGGCGAACCCATCCCCGCGGCGCTGGTTCAGCGCTTGCAGGCGGCGCAGCGCTTCGGCCAGGGCTACGAGACCGTGCGCTACACCGCCAGCGCCATCATCGACCTGGCCGTGCATGCGCTGGAAGACGCCGAGCCACCGGCCGACCTGGGCGCCTTCGAGGCCGAGGTGCTGGCCCGGCACGGCCATCCTGCCGAAGCGGGACTGAACCATCGCTTCCCGCACTTCCAGCACCTCTTCGCGGGCAGCGCCTACGCCTCGGGCTACTACGTGTACCTGTGGGCCGAGGTGCTCGACGCCGACGGGTTCGACGCCTTCGTCGAGGCCGGCAGCGCCTTCGACGCCGCCACGGCCCAGCGCCTGCTGCGCCACGTGTACGCGGCGGGCAACAGCGTGGAGCCGCGGGCCACCTACGCGGCCTTCCGCGGGCGCGACGCCACCGTGGAGCCGCTGCTGCGCAAGCGCGGCCTGCTCGAGACGGCCTGACGCAGGCTCAGGGCGCGGCGGGCTTGTAGACGCCCACCCACTCCAGCACGTCGCCACGCTTGAGCGTGCCGGCGCCCTGCTGCACCACGGCCTTGGCCGAGTCCTCGCCCACCTCCACCACCCGCAGCAGACCTTCCTGCGCACCCGCGGCATTGACCAGACGGCCGGTGGCGGGGTCCACGGTGTTGAGGTCGATGCGACGCACGGCGAAGCTGTCGCCGACCTCCAGGCCCAGGTTTCGGCCGCCGGCGATCTGCACCGCGGCACGGTCGACGCGGGCGATGCGCGTGCGCAAGGGCACCGGGTCGGCCCCCGTGGCCAGGCGCTCGGCCGCCTGGGCCACGGCCTGGTCGAGCAGCTTCTCCACGCTGCTGCGCGCGCGCGCCGTGGCGGCGGGGTTGAGGCCGTTGCCGTAGGCGCTGCCGACGCGGCGCTGGTCGCTGCCATCGTCGCTCAAGCGCAGGGCATCGGCGGCCACCGCCTCACCGGTGAGCGTGTCCACCAGTTTCCAGCTCAGGGCCACGCTCGCGGTGGTGCGCGTGGTCTCCACGAGGTCGGTCAGCATGGCGCGCGCCGCCTGGTCCTTCAGGATGCGGGACTGTTGGAACTTGCGCTCGGCCTCGGCGCGGCTGTTGCGGGCGGCCTGCGCGGCCCGCTGCGCGTCCTGGGTGCTGGAGGCTTCGCCGTAGGTGCTGAGCATGCTGGACAGCAGACCCAGGTTGAGCGCTCCGCGGCTCTGCTGCTGCTGGCGCATCTGGGCCTGCGTCTGTTCGGTCTGGCGCCGCATCTGCTCGGCGCGCCGCAGGGCTTCCTGGGCTTCGTCGTCGCGCTGCACGGCCGCTTCCTGGGCCTGCATCGCTTCGGCTTCCAGGCGCTCGGCGCGTTGCAGGGCGGCGTTGGCCTCGCCGCTGGGCACGGTGGACGACTGCTGCTGCAGTTCAACGCGGTCGATGGCGATCTGGAGCACCAGCTCGCCAGGCACCTGGCGCGCCCGCGCCGGCTCCAGCAGGGCGGTGTAGTCCGCATGGGGCGCTGCGGCGGCCACGGCGGCCGGGGCCAGCAGGGCCAGGCCGTTGCGCGCCGCCAGCGCGGCCTGCAGGCGGGTCGCGGCGGCCTGGCCCAGGGCCTCGGGCGCCAGGCCGGTTTCGGGCGCCACTGGGCCCACGCGGGGTGGCAGCAGGGCCAGGCGACGCGCGGCCCGGCTGCTGCAGTCGGCGCACTTCTCGACGCGGGTCGTGGCGACGGCGGGCTCCCCCGAGGAACCGTCCGGCACTGCCAGAGGGGCGACCGTCGTGGGCCCCGGCCGCGCGGCGGCCTGGGACGGTGCCGCTGGCGCCGCGGTGGCAGCGGGGGTGGCCGTGCGCCGGCTCGCGTTGCGCTCGGCCTCCTTGCGCGCCCTGGCTTCGGCTGCAGCGCGGGCGCGTTCCTGGCGTTCCTTCAAGGCCGGGGGCAGGTCGGTGGCCACGGCCTCCTGCGCGCCGGCCGGGAGCGCGATGCTCAAGGCCAGGACGGCGAATGCGAAAGCGGACAGCAGTGGCATGGACATCACCGCCTCAGCCGCGCAGCAGGGCCAGCCGCTCCTTGGCGGTGGCGGCGGCTTCGCTGTTCGGGTACTGGCGCATCACGTCTTCCAGCGCCTTGCGTGCGGCCGGCAGGTTCTTCAGCTCGACATGGCAGTTGGCGATGGCCAGCCCGGCGGCCGGCGCGCGCGGATGTTCGGGCGCGCTGGCGACCATGGCGCGGAACACGCCCAGCGCCTCGTTGAAGTTCTTCAGCGCGTACTGGGCGTTGCCCAGCCAGAAGCGCACCGAGGGCAGCACCTCGCTGCCCGGGAAGCGCCGCGCGAAGCCGCCCAGCGCGGCGGCCGCACGCTCGTAGTCGGCGGCCTTCATCAGCTGCATGGCCTCGTCGTGCTGGCGCGCCTCTTCGGGGGCGAGCAGGAAGTCGCCGGCCTCGGTGCTGACGGTCACGGGCTCCAGCGCCGCCAGGCGCGCGGTGAAGCTCTTCTGTTCCTCGTCCAGCTGGCTGCGCAGGCCGGCGACGCGGTTCAAGGTTTCGGCGCGGCCGGCGCGCATGCGCACGGCCTCTTCCTGCAGCTTGCCGATCTCGGCGCCGATCTCGGCGATGGACTTGCGCAACTGCGCCAGCTGCTCGGCCAGCTGGTCGGTCTCCGCCTTGCGGGCGGCGGCGCGCGCCTCGATGTCGGCGGCCCCGGCCTTGAACTGCGCGTCCAGGTCGGCGATGGCCTTGCGCGCCTCGGTGTCCTTGATCAGCTGCGCCTGTGCGGCGCCGCAGCCGCAGGCCAGCACCAGGGCCAGCGCGAGTGCGCGGGTTGCGGTGGTCATCCAGGTCCCTCCGAAGGCCTCCGTCGATGGAGCCCATTCTAGGGACGGGGGCCGCGGCAGCGCGTCGTCCAGGCGTAGGACGAACCCCCGGAGTCCAGGACTACATGGGCTTGAAGCGCCAGGCCCAGGCCTGGCTCACGGCCAGCTTCTCGCCGTGGTTCTTCAGGCTCAGCGTGAAGCGGCCGAGCTCGTCGCGCTGCGCGCGCGCGATGGCGCTGGCGCGCACCACCACGCCGCGGTGCACCTGCCAGAACTCCTCCGGGTCCAGCCCGTCGGCGATCTCGCGCAGCGGCTTGCGCACATGGGCCTCGTCGGTGGCGGTGACGACGCGCGTGTACTTCTCGTCGCTCTGGAAGAACAGCACCTCGTCGATGCCGAACATCTTGATCGTGTCGCCCACGCTGGCGCTCAGCCAGCGCAGCCGCGTGCCGCCGCGTTGCTCATGCTGCTGCTGCAGCTGCGCGGCCAGCTTCTCCACCAGCCCGTCCAGCGCCGGCGCGGCGGTGCGCGCGGCCAGGCGCTCCTGCAGGCGCTGCACGGCCTGCTGCAGGCGCTCGGCGGCGATCGGCTTGAGCAGGTAGTCCACCGCGCCCGCCTCGAAGGCGGCCACGGCGTGGCTGTCGTAAGCCGTGGTGAACACGGTGTGGCAGCGGGCGCTGGCGGCCCGCGCCACGTCCAGGCCGCTCAGGCCCGGCATGCGGATGTCCAGGAAGGCGATGTCGGGTTCGTGCTGGTCGATGGCTTCCACGGCGGCAGCGCCATGCTCGCACTCGGCCAGCACGCGCAGCGAGGGCCAGGCGGCCGCCAGCATGCGCCGCAGCTCGGCGCGCGGCAGGTCTTCGTCGTCGGCGATCACGGCGGTGGCGTTCATGGTGGGCTCCTCAGGCCGCGGGGACGGTGAGCGTGGCGACCACGCCGCCCTCGGGCCGGGCGCGCAGCGTCAGCGCGGCGCGGCCCTGGAACATCTGGTGCAGGCGTTCGCGGATGTTGACCAGGCCCAGGCCGCTGCCGGCGACGCTGGCGCCGAAGCCGGCCCCGTCGTCGGCCACGGTCACTTCCAGCCGGCCATCTTCGTCGCGCCGAGCGGCGATGTCGATCTGCACCGGTCCGACCTTCGGCTCCGCCCCGTGCTTGACCGCGTTCTCGGCCAGCGAGATCAGCATCAGCGGCGGGCAGGGCAGGGCCAGCAGCTCGGTGGGCACGCGCACGTCCCAGTGCAGGCGCGGCATGCGCGCGGACATCAGCCCCAGGTAGGCGCGCACGATGTCCAGCTGGCCGCCCAGCGTGGCGTCGCTTTCGCCGCTGCTGCGCAAGCGCGGGATGCTGGCGCGCAGGTACTCGACCAGGCGGTCGATCATCTCGCTGGCGCGTGCAGGGTCGGTGGCGATGGCGCTGCGCACGCCGGCCAGCGTGTTGAAGAGAAAGTGCGGCTCCACCTGCGCGGCCAGCACCGAGAGCTTGAGTTCGGCTTCTCGCCGCTCGGCCTGGGCGCGGCTCAGCTCGCGCTCGCGCGCCAGGCTGGCCAGGGCAGCTCGCTCTCGCCGCAGGCCCCAGATGCCGGCGCCGCCGGCCAGCAGGAAGGTGGTGATCGCGCTGGACACACCGTTCATGGCGCGCGCCATCGGCGACAGCGGCATGGGACCGGCCGGCGCCGAAGCGGGTGTCTCGGGCGCCTTGGCCGCGTCCGGCGAGGTGACGACGACGCCAATGGACATCAGCATGCGCTTGCGCTGGCCTCGCTCGTCCACCTGGCCGGTGCGTTCGGCGATCCACTGCTTCATGGCCTCGGAGCCGAGGTCGTGGAAGACCAGCACGGCCACCACCAGCGTGCCCATCACGCCGGCCAGCGCCAGCGTTTCCCGGGCCACGGACAGGTCCTGGCGGCGCACCCAGCCGGCCAGCCGCGGACCCAGCAGCAGCGGCACCGCCATCTGCACCACCACCTGGGCCAGGCTGCCGAAGGGGACGTCCTCCAGCGGCAAGGCCAGCAGGGGCAGCATGAGCAGCGCCAGGGCCGCCGCCAGCACCACGCCGAAGATGCGTGTGCGTCCGCTGATCCAGGCCGGGCTGAACACCGGCCAACGGCGGTAGCGGTTGAACCAGCCGTGTCCGCTGCCGGCAAGCTCGGCGGGCAAGGGCTGGTCCAGGCGCTGCAGTTCGGGCGGGTAGGCGAGGGTGGACATGGGGATCAAGCCTAACGCGCGCCCGTCGCATGCAGGGCCAGAGCGACCAAGCCGGGCCGCCGCGCGACGAAGCCCGCGCAATGCGGCAGCAACAGGGCACGGCTCAGAATCGCGCCATGCCCGCCTCCATCACCCGCCGCGCCGGCCTGGCGCTCCTCGGCGCCGCCGCCTGGCCGGCCCTGCATGCACAGGCCGCGCAGCTGGAAGGTGAGTGGACCGACGCAGCACGCTCGCGGCACCTGCCGTGGCTGCTGCGCTTGCCAGCGACGTCCGGCCCCTGGCCGGTGGTGGTGTACAGCCACGGCTTGGGCGGCAGCCGTGACGGCGGCGCGCTGTGGGGCCAGGCCTGGGCCGAAGCCGGCATTGCGGTGCTGCACCTGCAGCACCCGGGCAGCGACAGCGGGACGCTGAAGCAGGGCCTGGCCGCCCTGCGCGCCGCGGCCAGTGCGCCGCAGTTGCTGGCGCGGGTGGGCGACGTGCGCTTCGCGTTCGACGAACTGGCGCGCCGTGCCGCCGCCGGCGCAGCGCCCTGGACCGGCCTGCGCCTGGACGCCCTCGGCGTGGCCGGCCATTCCTTTGGCGCCGTGACGACGCAGGCCGTTGCCGGCCAGCGCTTCCCGAACGGCCAGCAGGTGGAAGAACCGCGGCCGCGAGCCTTCATCGCCTTCAGCCCATCGCCGGCCGCCGGCAGCGCGGCGCGGGCCTTCGCGGGAATCACGCGGCCCTTCATGGCGGTGACGGGCTCGCTGGACGGCGACCCTTTCGGCAGCTACCGCACTGGCGAACCGCGTGCCGCCATCCACGCGGCGCTGCCGCCGGGGCAGCGCGCGCTGCTGTGGCTGGACGGCGCCGACCACGCCACCTGCGGTGGCGGCGCGCCGCGGGCTGCCGCCGCGGCCGCGTGGCGCCGCCGCGATGCCCTGACGCGCGAGCGCGAGCCCGCGCACCAGGCGTTGGTGGCGCGCCTGAGCAGCGCCTGGTGGCGCTGGCGCCTGCTGGGCGACGATGCCGCGCCGCAAGCGCTCCGATCACCGGCGGGCCTGGGGACGGGTGATCGCTGGGTGCTCGACTGAACGCGGGCGGTTAGCCTTGCGGGCTCACGAAGGAGACCCCCCATGTTCGACACCGCCATCGCCGGCAGCCTGCCCAAACCCGCCTGGTTGGCCGAGACCGGCAAGCTCTGGCCGAAGTGGCAGGCCGATGGCGCCGATCTGGCGCAGGCCAAGCTGGACGCCACGCTGCTGTGGATCAAGGCCCAGGAAGACGCGGGCCTCAGCGTCATCGGCGACGGCGAGCAGAGCCGCCAGCACTTCGTGCACGGCTTCCTGGAGCAGGTGGCCGGCATCGACTTCGAGCACAAGGTCGAGATGGGCATCCGCAACGACCGCTCCAAGGCGATGGTGCCGCAGGGGGTGGCCGCGCCGAGCCTGACGGGCCGGGTGCATGCGGCCGAGGCGCGCTTCCTGCGTGCGCACACGACGCACCGGATCAAGTTCACGCTGCCCGGCCCGATGACGATCGTCGACACCGTGGCCGACCGCTTCTACGGCGACAAGGTGAAGCTGGCCTTCGCGTTCGCCGAACTGCTGAACCAGGAGGCGCTGGCGCTGCAGGCCGACGGCGTCGACATCATCCAGTTCGACGAGCCGGCGTTCAACGTCTACATGGCCGAGGCGGCCGACTGGGGCGTGAAGGCGCTGGAGCGCGCGGCGCAGGGCCTGCACGAGGCCGGCGCCGCCAGCGGCCGGCCGTGCAGGACGGCGGTGCACATCTGCTACGGCTACGGCATAGCGGCCAACATCGCCTGGAAGAAGACGCTGGGCGAGCAGTGGCGGCAGTACGAGCAGGTGTTCCCGGCGCTTGCGGCGAGCTCGATCGACCAGGTCAGCCTGGAGTGCATCCACTCGCAGGTACCGGCCGAGCTGATGGCGCTGCTGGCGGGCAAGGACGTGATGGTCGGCGTGATCGACGTCGCCAGCGACCAGGTGGAGACGCCCGAGGAGGTGGCCGACACGATAGCCCGCGCGCTGCAGTTCGTGCCGAAGGAGCGGCTGATCGCCTGCACCAACTGCGGCCTGGCACCGATGTCGCGCGCGGTGGCCGAGGCCAAGCTGGCGGCGCTGGCCCAGGGCGCGGCGCTGGCGCGGCGGCGCCATGGCGTGACCTGACGGCTGCCCCCGGCGCGGTGGCGCGCCAATCGCGGCGCCCTCACCACGCCGGGCCAGGAGGCCGGCGGGCTGTCGGGCATCGTGGAGAAGCCCCTGGGCTCGATCGTCGCGTCGGGTACGGTGCCAGTCTAGGGCGTGGGGTTACGGGAAGGGGCCGCAGGATCCCCAGCTCGAACGCCGCCGATCAAAACGCCGTCGCCGTCTGAAAACAGCCGTATGGGGCGCCGAGCGGCGATTCGAATGGCTGGTCTCTGCGGCCTGAGCCGCCGGCAATGACCGGCGAGCCAATCTTGGCCGTCGAGGCCAAGTACCCGCTTCAGACTGATTGCTGCCGTTCGGGATTTGTCATCGAACGGCAGCGGACGCCGGAACCTGCCATTCGCCGTTGCCATACGCTCGGCCGTGAGGAAGCACCGTTCCGCTATGCCGGCACTTGAAACACGAGCACAGTCAGGACCAACTCGCGGTTCTTGTCGCCGCTGCTGAGAAGGACGTACCGAAAGCCGCTCTCGTGCGGCCACGTCACCACACGCTTAAAGTTGCCGTGCGCCTTGGCAACCGCGTCGATGCCGGTGAGAACCGTTGAGGTCTCGGTGCCACGATTGAAAACGAGGATCGCCGTCTTGCCATCGCGCCACGTGGCGTAGCCGAGTAGCTGGTCGATGGCCTCGCCGAAGGCCTTCGGCCCCTTCCAGAACTTGCACTCGGCGATGAAGACGTTGCGGTCGCCCTCGCGCAGGAGGATGTCGGTCTTGCCCGCCATGTTGAAGGTCTCGCCCGTCGCCTTGCCCTCGAACTGGCCGTTGAGCTGGACGAGGAAGTGCTGACGCAGCGCTTCCTCGTTCATCGACTTGAAAGCATCGGGGCTGCGCTCCATGACGAGCGCCATGTCCTGCACCACTTTCAGGATGTGCTCGTACAGCTCCATAGTGAGCGCCGGTTCGGGCTTGAACTGCGCCGTCGTCGCCGGGGGTAAGGTCGGAACCGCCTTGCGCTTCACCGTGGGGAGCGCGTAGGTCTTCGGTGCGTCGGCGCGCCGCCGGATCGGGATGCCGAGGGCCTCTGCCCGCTGTGACTGTGCCAGCAGGCGCTCGCGCCGCTCGTGGATCGCTTGCTCCGCAGCCTGCGAGAGGCTCTGGTTGTGCGCTTCGATCATCGGGCGCTGCCATCCCAGATGCTGCTCGATCTCCTTCAGGGTCTGTTCGACCAGCGCGCGGATGTCGCGGGGTTGGTCGGCCGGGGTCTCGTAGCGCAGGACGATCTCGTTCTTCTCGATGACGGCGCGGGGTGGGTTGAGCGAATAGGTGTTGGCCTTAGCGTAGAACAGCTCGCTCTCGCCCTCAAAGGGGATGCGAACCTCGACACGCTCACCCGCCACCAAAGCCGGGCGGCTCCGGTCATCAATCCATCGCATGGGGTCGTGTCGTACATCCACCGGCGCATCCTGATAGTCGGCGTACCACTGATCGCGCAGCAGCGTTATCGGCGTGATGCCGTGCCTCTCGACCAAGTAGCGCTTCAGGTCTTCCGGCGGGGTGTTTAGCAGCCGCTTTTCGTCCAAACCCTCGACCTCCTGTCGCATCTTCTGCATGGTCGCCCGTATGGAGTAGTCGAGATCGTGGGTGACGAACAGAAGTCCCTTGCTCTTGTCGATGGTGCCGAACATGTTCTCTCCCGTTCTTTGATCACAACGTCTTGGTCATGTTGTGAATTCAGCGCGGCGCGCAGTCATCGTTGGTCGGCAGCGGGCGCCTGCCTGCCACGCCGAGGTCGGCAGTTTCGTTAGCCATCCTACTTCTGTCAGCGACCGGCGTAATCAGGCCACTTCAGAGTCGGCGTAGTCCGGCCACCTGAGGGCCGGCGACGACGACGGCGGAGTCGGCATATACCGGCCACGTCGGAGTCGGCGTAATCCGGCCACAGCGCAGTCGGCATATACCGGCCAGCGCTGGCGGCCAAGAGCGTCTCGAAGCTTTTTCGATCCACGCAGCTACCGTGCCGGCCTTTTGCCGAGGAGGAGGCTGTCGTGGGCCGCAGGAGGATCGAGATGTTCCAGTACCGACAAGTGCTCGTGCGGCTGCGCGCGGGCGACACCGTGCGCGAGATCGCGCGCTCAGGCCTGATGGGCCGCGACAAGCTCGGCGAGTTGCGGGCCCTGGCTCAATCCCAGGGCTGGCTGGATGCCGGCGCCGACGTCCCCGACGACCAGGCCATCGTTGCCGCGCTCGGCCCGGGCCGGCGCGCCAGCTCTACCGTCTCCAGCGTCGAGCCGCACCGCGCGGCCGTCAAGGCCTGGCTGCACGCTGGCGTGCAGGGCCGCGCCATCCATGCCGCGCTCAAGCGCGAGCACGCCTACACGGGCAGCTACTCGGCCGTCGTGCGCATGCTGCGCCAACTGCGCGGCGAGGCGCCGCCCGAGGTCACCGTGCGGCTGAGCTTCGCCCCGGCCGAGGCCGCGCAGGTCGACTTCGGCGCCGGCCCGGTGCTGCTGCACCCCGACGGCAAGCCGCGCCGTACCTGGGCCTTCGTGATGACGCTGTGCCACAGCCGCCACCAGTACGTCGAGTTCGTTTGGGACCAGAGCAGTGCCACCTGGCTGGGCTGCCACCGCCGCGCCTTCGAATGGTTCGACGGCGTGCCCGAGCGCGTCATCATCGACAACGCCAAGTGCGCCATCGTCAAGGCCTGCAGCCACGACCCGCTGGTGCAGCGGGCCTACGCCGAGTGCGCCGAAGGCTACGGCTTCAGAATAGACGCCTGCCCACCGCACGACCCGCAGAAGAAGGGCATCGTCGAGTCCGGCGTCAAGTACCTCAAGGGCAACTTCCTGCCCACCCGCAGCTTCCGCGACCTGGCCGACCTCAACGCCCAGGCGCGTGAATGGGTGATGCACGAGGCCGGCGTGCGCTGCCACGGCACCACGCGCGAGCAGCCGCTGGCGCTGTACGCGCTGGAGCGTCCGCTGCTCAAGCAGCTGCCGGCGGCAGCGCCCGACTTGGGGACCTGGCACCGCGTGGTGCTGCACCGCGACTGCCACGTCCAGCACGAGCGGGCCTTCTACTCCGCCCCCTTCACCCTGGCGGGCAAGACCCTATGGCTGCGCGCCACCGACACGGTGGTGGCGCTGTACGAGGACTACCGGCATGTCCACACCCACCTGCGCGCGCAGCGCTCGGGCCAGCGCGTGACGGTGGCCGACCATCTGCCGCCCGAGGCGCGGCACTTCTTCGAGCGCGACCGCCGCTGGTGCGCCACCCAGGCCCAAGCCGTCGGGCCGCGCTGCGCCGAACTGGTGGAGCGGCTGCTGGGCGACCGCGTCGCCGAGCGGCTGCGTGCCGCCCAAGGCGTGCTGGCCATGGCCAAGCGCTACGGCACCCCCAGGCTGGAGGCGGCGTGCGAGCGCGCGCTGGCCCACGACAGCGCGCACTACCGCACCGTGAAGACGATCCTGGCCAGCGGCGCCGATCTGCAGCCGCTGGTGCAACCCCACACCCCGGCAGCCTACGGCCGCACGCGCTTCACGCGCAGCGCTGCCGACCTGTTCGGGCCTCAGCCCGGCACCTTGCATTGATCAACCCCCCAGGAGAACCCGCCACGACGATCACGCCCTGACCACCCCCATGAACAGCCAGGCCGTGGACATGTGGACGATGCGCTGACGCGCACCGGGGCCGACCCGTGGACAACGTGGGTACACGTTGCCCACCGTCCGGCCCCTTCGACCACATGCCCACCGCCTCCCACCACGATTGAAGGATCAAGACCTTGAACACCAACCCCATCCCCGAACTGGCCCCGCAGCTCAAGCAACTGCGCCTGTCGGGCATCCTGGACTCGCTGGAGTCGCGCAACCGCCAGGCCATCAGCGCCAAGCTGGCCTACACCGAGTTCCTGGCCATGCTCGTCAGCGACGAGGTCGCCCGGCGCGAGAACAAGAAGTTCAGCATGCGGCTGCGCCGTGCGCAGTTCCGAACCACCAAGACGCTGGAGCAGTTCGAGTTCGAGCGGCTGCCCAAGCTCAACCGCGCGCTCATCCACGACCTGGCCACCGGCCGCTACCTGCAGGAGAAGGCGCCGGTGCTCATCGTCGGGCCCAGCGGCATCGGCAAGAGCCATCTGGCGCAGGCGCTGGGCCACTGCGCGGTGCGCCAGGGCGTGGACGTGATCTTCACCTCCTGCTCGGGCCTGACGCACAGCCTGAATGCGGCCCGCGCCACCGGCATGTATGACCGCAAGCTGGCCACGCTGTCGCGCGTGGGCCTGCTGATCATCGACGACTTCGGCCTGAAGCCGCTGCGCGCGCCGGCCGACGAGGACCTGCACGACCTCATCGCCGAGCGCTATGAGCGCTCCGCCACCATCGTCACCAGCAACCTGGACTTCGACGAGTGGGATCAGGCCTTCGCCACCAACCGGCTGCTGGCCTCGGCCACGCTGGACCGGCTGCGCCACAACGCCTACTGCCTGGAGCTCGACGGGCCGTCCTACCGCGATCCCAAGGTCGCGCCCGCGTCCAAGAAGGCGCCCCAAAAGGGCGTCGTCAGCGCGGCAAAATAGCGTCGTCCACAGGGTGCTTCGAGATGCCCTTCGGCGCCACGCCAAGTGGCGGGCATATGCCGACTCCGGGTGGCCGGATTACGCCGACTCCTGACAC
>JAEUPH010000114.1 GCA_016790395.1 Rubrivivax sp.
ACGTTGCCCGCGGCCGGGGTGATGGCCACGAGGCCGGCGACAGCACCCGAGGCGGCACCCAGCATCGAGGCCTTGCCCTTCATCAGCGCTTCACCCGCGCACCAGGCCAGCACCGCCGCGGCCGTGGCCGAGAAGGTGTTCAGGAAGGCCAGGGCCGCGCTGTTGCCGGCTTCCAGCGCCGAGCCGGCGTTGAAGCCGAACCAGCCCACCCACAGCAGGCAGGCGCCCACCATGGTCAGCGGCAGGCTGTGCGGCGCCATGGCTTCCTTGCCGTAGCCGACGCGCTTGCCCGTCAGGTACGCGCCCACCAGGCCGGCGACGGCGGCATTGATGTGCACCACGGTGCCGCCGGCGAAGTCCAGCGCGCCCCACTGCCAGATCAGGCCGGCCTTGCCGTTCATGGCATCGACCACGTCCTTGCCGGTGTAGGCGTCCGGGCCCATCCAGTACCAGACCATGTGCGCGATGGGCGCATAGCTGAAGGTGAACCAGATCACCATGAACAGCAGCACGGCGCTGAACTTCACGCGCTCGGCGAAGGCACCGACGATCAGGCCGCAGGTGATGGCCGCGAAAGTGGCCTGGAACACCACGAACACGATCTCGGGAATGACCACGCCCTTGCTGAAGGTGGCCGCCATCGCAAAGGTGCCCGCTGCGGGGTCGAACACGCCCTTCAGGAACAGCCTGTCGAGGCCGCCGACGAAGGCATTGCCCTCGGTGAAGGCCAGGCTGTAGCCATAGACGAACCAGAGCACGCTGATCAGCGAGAAGGTGACGAGCACCTGCATCAGCACCGACAGCATGTTCTTGCTGCGCACCAGGCCACCGTAGAACAGTGCCAGGCCGGGGATGGCCATCATGATGACCAGCAGGGTGGACACGAGCATCCAGCTCACGTCGCCCTTGTTGGGCACCGGGGCCGGTGCCGGCGCGGCCGAGGCGGCCGGCGCCGCTGCAGGCGCTGCCGCAGGTGCAGCGGCCTCGGCGGCCGAGGCGGCGGGGGCGGCAGCTTCTGCCGCCGAGGCGGCGGGCGCCGGGCTCTGCGCCCACACCGCCCCGCCGAAGCCCAGGGCCGCGATGCCCAGGGCCAGGATGGTGATGAGTTTCTTCATGGTGTTCGGGGGTCTCTCGTGTGGAGGCGGCGCGTCAGAGCGCGTCCTTGCCGGTCTCGCCGGTGCGGATGCGAACGACCTGCTCGAGCGTGGTGACGAAGATCTTCCCGTCGCCGATCTTGCCGGTGCGGGCCGAGCTTTCGATGGCTTCGATCACGCGGTCGACGATGCTCTCGTCCACCGCCGCCTCGATCTTCACCTTGGGCAGGAAGTCGACGACGTACTCGGCGCCGCGGTACAGCTCGGTGTGGCCCTTCTGGCGGCCGAAGCCCTTGACTTCGGTCACCGTGATGCCCTGCACCCCGATGCCGCTGAGCGCTTCACGGACTTCGTCAAGCTTGAAGGGCTTGACGATGGCGGTCACCATCTTCATGGTCGTTCCCCGATTCAGAAGTTGTACTTGACGCCCAGCACGACCGTGGCCTTGCCGAGGTTCTTGCCCGCCGGGCTCACGTAGGCCGGCACGCCGCCGGGCTTCTTCGTGTCGGTGCCGACCAGCGCTGCGCTGACGATCAGGCCCTTGATGTCCTTGGCGAAGGTCAGCGAGTAGTCGGTGTACGAGTAGGTGCCGTTGTTGGCGACCTTCTGGTAGCCCACGTGCGGCGTGAGCGTCATGCCGTCACCCAGGTCCACCGCGGCGGAGAGGTCCAGGTAGCCGCTGCTCTTGCTGTCGGTGAAGCCGAACAGGTTGGTCACGCCATGCGAGTACTTGGCGGTGAAGATGCCGAAGGTCAGGCCGGCGTAGACCTCGGTGGTGTTGGCGCTGGTCGCCAGCTTGTTGCTGGGGTACTGGTAGGTCAGCACGCCGACGTCCAGCGTCGTGCCCTTGGCCAGCTCGAACTTGTAGCCGCCGTAGATGTCGACCTCGACGTCGGCGTCACCGCCCGCGTCCTTGATCCACTTGATGGTCGAGGCCCAGGTGCCCAGGTAGAAGCCGCCATTGGAGTAGTCCACGCCGCCCTGGACCGCCGGCTTCAGGCGCGTCTGGGAAATGCCGCGGTAGCGGTAATCGGAGACCGCGCCGACGTTGAAGGCCAGGTCGGCGTGCGAAATCGCGGGCATCGAGGTGATGGCCACGGCGGCCAGGGTCGGCGCGAGGGCGCCGAGGATGCTTTTCTTCATGAGGGGCTCCAGGGGTTGGCAAAAACAGCAACTGGGCGATGGGTTTGCAGCTTCCGTGCCACGCCTTGTCACCCCATCCCGCCCCAGCGTGGCGCGCTGGCGCAGCGGGACGAGCGCGGTCAACCCCCTTCCGGGGGCCCCGAAGCGGTGCGCACCAATGAGGTGCTTCCGGGCGGGCGTCCCCCTTCCCAGAATCGTCGCCAACAACCTGGAGGACTTCGGCGATGAGCTTGGCCGTGGTGAGAAGCCGGGCGCTGGACGGCCTGCAGGCGCCGCCCGTGCACGTGGAGGTTCAGCTGGCCAACGGCCTGCCGAGCTTCAGCCTGGTCGGACTGGCCGACACCGAGGTGAAGGAAGCCCGCGAGCGCGTGCGGGCGGCGCTCCAGCAGGGCGGCTTCGCCTTTCCGACGAACAAGCGCATCACCGTCAACCTGGCGCCGGCCGACCTGCCGAAGGAGTCGGGTCGGTTCGACCTGCCCATCGCGCTGGGCATCCTGGCGGCCGCCGGGCAGCTGGACGCCGCACGCCTGGCGGCCTGCGAGTTCGCCGGCGAGCTCTCGCTGGCCGGTGAACTGCGGCCGGTGCGGGGTGCGCTGGCGCTGGCGCTGGCCGCCGAGCGCGAGGGTGGTGGTCGCATGCTGGTGCTGCCCACGCTGAGCGCCCGCGCGGCGGCTCAGGCCGCCACGCTGGACGTGCGGGGTGCCGCGACGCTGGGCGAGGTGGTGGCCGCACTGCTGCCGGGCGAGGCCGCCGTGCCGCTGCCGCGCGCCCTGGCCCTGTCGCCGGAAGAGCCCGCGCCGGGCCCGGACCTGCGCGACGTGAAAGGCCAGGCCGCGGCCAAGCGCGCGCTGGAGATCGCTGCCGCGGGCGGCCACAGCCTGCTGATGGTGGGCCCGCCGGGCAGCGGCAAGTCGATGCTCGCGCAGCGCCTGACGGGCCTGCTGCCCCCGCTGGCCGAAGCGGACGCCCTGGCCAGTGCCGCCCTGCGCGGCCTCGCCGCCGGGGCTTCGGAAACGCCCGCCGCCGCGAGGCGCGGCGCGCGGCCCTGCCGAGCACCTCACCACACCGCCAGCGCCGTGGCCCTGGTCGGCGGCGGCTCGCCGCCGCGGCCGGGCGAGATCTCCCTGGCGCATGGTGGCGTGCTGTTCCTGGACGAGACCCCCGAGTTCCCGCGCGCCGCGCTGGAGGCGCTGCGCGAACCGCTGGAGACCGGGCGCATCACCATCTCGCGCGCAGCCCGCCATGCCAGCTTCCCGGCGCGCTTCCAGCTCGTGGCCGCGATGAACCCCTGCCCCTGCGGCTGGCTGGGTGCCGCGGCGCGCCTGGGCCGCGTCTGCCGCTGCACGCCGGAGGCCGTGGCGAAGTACCAAGGCAAGCTGTCCGGGCCGCTGCTGGACCGCATCGACCTGCAGGTGGAGGTGCTGGCCGCCGCACCGGCCGAGATGCTGGCCCTGCCGGACGGGGAGCCCAGTGCCGTGGTGGCGGCCCGCGTGGCCGTCGCGCACGAGCGGCAGATGGCGCGTCAGGGCGTGCCCAACGCGCAGCTGGGCGTGGACCGTCTGGACGCGGTCTGCCGGCTGGACGGCACCGCCGCGCTCTTCCTGCGCAGCGCCGCCGAGCGCCTGGGCTGGAGCGGCCGCCGCGTGCACCGATGCCTGAGGGTGGCGCGCACCATCGCCGACCTGGCCGGCGCCGAGGCCATCGCCACGGCCCACGTGGCCGAGGCGCTGCAGCTTCAGCGGGTGCTCGCCGCGTGAGGGCGCTCAGCCCAGCCAGCCGCTCCAGGCCCGGGCGTCGAAGCCGACGCTGATGCGTCCGTCCGGCCACTCCACCACCGGCCGCTTGATGACGCTGGGCACGCGCCGCATCAGCGCGGCGGCGCTGGCGGCGTCGACCACGGCCGCGCGCTCGGCCTCGTCCAGCTTGCGCCACATCGTGCCCTGGCGGTTCAGCAGCCTCTCCCAGCCGGCGGCGGCCAGCCAGGCGGCCAGCCGGTCCTCGGGCACGCCCAGCTTCTTGAAGTCGTGGAACTCGACCTCGCGGCCGGCCTCGGTCAGGAAGGCGCGCGCCTTCTTGACGGTGTCGCAGTTGGGGATGCCGTAGAGCTTCATCGTGCGTCTCCTTCAGATGGCCAGCGGGTCGATGTCGATGGCCCAGCGCAGCAGGCCCTTGTGACGGGCACGCAGGTCGTGCAGTTCAGGCAGCCAGGCGGCCAGCAGGCGCTGCAGCGTCACGCGCGAAGGTGACTCCAGCAGCATCTGCATGCGCTCCACGTCGGCCACCTTGGCCACGTGCGGCGGCACCGGCGGGTAGACGGTGACGGCACCATGGGCCTGGGCCAGGGCCCGGGCCTCGTGCAGGAAGGCAGTGGCCACCTCGGCCGAGCGCGCGTCGGCACGCAGCAGCGCCAGACTGGCATAGGGCGGCAGGCCGGCAGACTGGCGTTCGGCCAGCTGCGCGCCGGCGAAGGCTTCGTAGTCGTGGGCCCGCAGCGCCGTGTACAGCGGGTGGCGCGGATGCCAGGTCTGCACCCACATCTCGCTGCGTTCGGACTGTGCTGCGTCGCGCCCGGCGCGGCCGCCGGCCTGCATCAGCAGCGCGAACAGGCGCTCGGGGGCGCGGAAGTCGCTGCTGAAGAGCGCGGTGTCCGGGTTCACCGCGGCCACCAGCGTGACGCGGCGGAAGTCGTGCCCCTTGGCCAGCATCTGCGTGCCCACCAGCACGTCCACCTCGCCGGCGTGCACGGCCTGCAGCTGCTGCTCGAGCTTGCCTTCGCCGCGCGTGCTGTCGGCGTCGAGCCGGCCGATGCGCGCCTGCGGCAGCCGTTCGGCCAGCTGCTCCTGCAGCTTCTCGGTGCCGCGCCCGATGGGGGCGATGTCGAGGTTGCCGCAGTCCGGGCAGGCGCGCGGCACGGGCTGGGCCAGGCCGCAATGGTGGCAGCGCAGCGTGCGGTCCAGCTTGTGGAACACGCGCCAGGCGCTGCAGTGCGGGCAGCCGCTCTTCCAGCCGCAGGCGCCGCAGTGCAGCACCGGCGCGTAGCCGCGTCGGTTCAGCAGCAGCAGGCTCTGCTCGCCGCGCGCCAGGCGGTCTTCGATGGCCGCCAGCAGCGGCGGCGCCAGGGCCTGGGCGTCGCTGCCGCGCGGCAGCGTCGTCATGTCCAGCAGGCGCACGCGCGGCAGGGCGCCGCCGCCGATGCGCGCGGCCATCGGCAGCCGCCGGTAGCGGCCTTCGCGCATGCGCTGCCAGGTCTCCAGCGCCGGGGTGGCCGAGCCCAGGATCACCGGCACGCCGCGGTGGTGGGCGCGCCAGACGGCGAGGTCGCGTGCCGAGTAGCGCGCGCCTTCCTGCTGCTTGAAGCTGGGGTCGTGCTCCTCGTCCACGATCACCAGCGCCAGCCGTGGCATCGAGGCGAACACCGCCAGTCGCGTGCCCAGCACCAGGTCGGCCTGGCCGAGGTGGGCCAGCAGCCAGTGACGCAGCCTTTGCGCGGGCGTCAGCGCGCTGTGCAGCGAGGCCAGCCGCCGGCCGGGGAAGCGCGCGGCGAAACGAGCTTCGAGCTGCGGCGTCAGGTTGATCTCGGGCACCAGCACCAGCACCTGGCCGCCGGCCAGCAGCGCGGCTTCGGCGGCACGCAGGTAGACCTCGGTCTTGCCGCTGCCGGTGACGCCGTGCAGCAGCACCGGCTTGGGCGGCAGTTCGACAGCCTCGGCCAGCGCGCGCAGCGCCGCCGCCTGTTCGGCGCTCAGTTCAGGGCGCTCGGGGGCCGTGCCGGCGTCCGGCGGCGGCAGCGACTGCAGGCGCTTGAGCCGCCGCGCCAGCTGGGTGTCGTCCAGCTTGCGAAGTTCGGGCGGCAGCACCGTGAGCGCCAGTTCACCGATCCCCCGTTGGTAGTACGCCGCGGCAAAGGCCACCAGGGCGCGCCAGTCCTCGCCCAGGGGCGGCAGGCTGCCCAGGGCGGCCGTGATCGGCTTCAGCCCGTCCGGCGGCGGTGGCGCATCGGCCGCGGGCGGCCATACCAGGCCGGGCACGTCGCGCCGACCCAGAGGCACACGCACCAGCGTCCCGGGCGGAAGTGGTGACTCACAGGCGTAGTCCAGCAACCCGCCGACACGGCTGTGGCGGGGCGTCTCGACGGCCACCGCCGCCACACCAGACCGCCGATCGGACATCAGTCTGTCACTTGCGGGTGATATGGAGGCTTCACTTGAACCGAATGGTGCAAGTCACTGATCTGCAAGGTCTTTTCCACCTGTCCACGTTTTCTGTGGATAACTTTGTGGGGAAGCTGCGCCCGGATGCGCCAAGTGCTTGATTCTGCTGCGCTCGCGCTGCCACTGCTGATTTGTGCGGCAGGCCTGCAAATCATAGAAATCAATGACTTAGAACGAAAACCGGGCGTTTTCGACGGCCCATGCGAGGGTCTGGGCCGCGAATGCGGCGCAGCATCGATTTTGGGGATAAGTCAAGCCCTGAGCACTCACTCACGCGGCGATTGAACAACGCCGCGACAGGCCTTTCAGGCCGGCTGCCGCTGCCGGCGCGAATGTGCGTGAACGGCCTCGACGAGGGCCGTCACGTGGTCCGGCGGCGTGTGCTGGCTGATGCCATGGCCGAGGTTGAAGACGTGGCCGTCCCAGGTGCCGTCGGGGCGCTGCGGGCGGCCGAATCGTTCCAGCACGGCGACGGATTCGCGGGCCACCACCTCGGGCGGGGCGAACAGCACGGCCGGGTCCAGGTTGCCCTGGAAGGCGACCTTGTCGCCGAAGCGCGCGCGGGCCTCGCCAAGGTCGGCTGTCCAGTCCAGGCCCACCACGTCGGCGCCGATCTCGGCGATCTCGTCCAGCCACAAGGCGCCGCCCTTGGTGAAGACGATCACCGGCACGCGGCGCCCGTCGGCTTCGCGCTTGAGGCCGGCGACGACGCGGCGCGTGTAGTCCAGGCTGAAGCGCTGGAACACGCCGTCGGCCAGCACGCCGCCCCAGCTGTCGAAGATCATCAGCGCCTGCGCGCCGGCGTCGACCTGGGCGTTGAGGTAGGCCGTCACCGCATCGGCATTGGTGGCCAGGATGCGGTGCATCAGGTCGGGCCGGCTGTAGAGCATGGCCTTCACGAGCCGGTAGTCGTCGCTGCCCGCGCCTTCGACCATGTAGCTGGCCAAGGTCCAGGGGCTGCCCGAGAAGCCGATCAGCGGCACGCGGCCGTTCAGCGCGTTGCGGATCGAGGTGACGGCGTCGAAGACATAGCGCAGCGAATCGATGTCGAAGCGCAGCGCCGCCACCGCGGCTTCGTCGCGCACCGGCCGGGCGAAGCGCGGGCCCTCGCCGGCGCCGAAGCTCAGGCCCAGGCCCATGGCGTCGGGCACGGTGAGGATGTCGCTGAAAAGGATGGCGGCGTCCAGCGCGTAGCGGTCCAGCGGCTGGATCGTCACGTCGGTGGCGTACTGCGGGCTGGTGGCCAGGCCCATGAAGCTGTTGCCCGCCTTCTCGCGCGTGGCCTTGTATTCCGGCAGGTAGCGGCCGGCCTGGCGCATCAGCCACACCGGGGTGTGCGAGGTGGGTTGGCGCAGGCAGGCGCGAAGGAAAGTGTCGTTGTGCAGTTCGGCAGGCATGCGCGGCATTATCCGCGCCGCGCGCTGAAGGCCTACCAGCGCTGCCGCATGGCGGCCGACGCCGGTGGCGGCTGGCCGGCCAGCCAGCGCTCGGCGAGCGTGGCGACGTCGTCGCCCTGCGCCGCCAGCCACAGCCACTCCGGCGGCAGCACACGCGTGCCGCGCGGTGCCTGACGCAGGGCCACGGCCAGCGCGGCGGCGAAGCGCGCCACGGTGGCCACGCGCACCGGCTGCTCGCGCTGCGGCACCATCCAGTGCAGCTGGGCGAGCATCCAGCCCGCCAGCCGGGCCGCCCAGGAGCCGATGGCCCCCACCGCGCCGCCGGACTGCGCCATGCGCATGAAGACCAGCTGCTCGAAGTCCATCGCCGCCACCGCGCCTTCGTCCAGGTTGGCCAGGCCCGCCTGCAGGGCTTGCGGCAGCAGCGCCGGGGCATGCGGGACCACGACGACGAGGGCGCGCACCCCGGCCGCATGCAACTGCGCCGCGCGCGCCGCCAGCGCGCCCGGTTCGGGGCGGACGAAGGCCGCGTCGCGTCCATTGGCGTGGCGCTGGCGGTCGAAGACGACGAGGGCGGTGGTGGCGCCGAAGGCGGCCAGCGCACCGGGTTCGTCAGGCACCGGCTGCAGACCGCGCAAGGCAGGCTTGAAGGCGCGTGCGGCCACCACGCCGACCCGGTCGAAGCGGTGGCTGGCGAGCAACTGCTCCATCACGGCGGCGCCGAGCGCGCCGCCGCCGCCGAGGACCAAGGCCCGCTGTGGCTTCGTCAAGGCTTCAGGTGCTTGGCGAGGAAGGCCTCGACGCGGCGGTAGAAGTCGAAGCGGTTCTCGTCGTAGAAGAAGCTGTGGCCTTCGAAGCCGTACTCCACCCACTCGACGCTCTTGCCGGCCTTGATCAGGGCCTGACGCATGCGCTCGCCATGTTCGATGGGGACGTTGCCGTCGCGCCCGCCATGCGCCAGCAGCACGGGCGCCTTGATGCGGTCGGCCTGTTCGACCGGCGCCGCAGCCTTCAGCATGTCGGCGTCCTTCACCGGGTCACCCAACAGGTCGGGCAGCTCGAACTTGCGGAAGCTGTTGTTGCCGAACCCCAGATAGAAGTCGAACATCAGTCGCGGGTCCACCACCGCCGCATAGGCCACGCCGCAGCGGTACTGGTCGGGGTCCTTCGCCAGGCCCATCAGCGTGGCGTAGCCGCCGTAGCTGGCGCCCATGATGCAGGCCCGCCGGCCGTCGGCCCAGCCCTGTTTCACGGCGAACTTCAGCGCATCGCTGATGTCGTCCTGCATGGCGCGGCCCCACTGCTTCCAGCCTGCGCGGTAGTGCGCCTCGCCGTAGCCCTTGCTGCCGCGGAACTCCGGCTCGATGACCACATAGCCCCGGCTGGCGAGGAACTGCGCCTCGGCGCTGAAGCCCCACTCCCGGCCGCGCTGCCACGGCCCGCCGTGCACCAGCACCACCGCCGGCGCGGGTTGGCTGCCGGCGCCCTTGGGGCGGGTGATCCACACCGGAACCTCGTGGCCGTCGCGCGCCTTGAAGCGCTGGAATTCCAGGGGCGCCATCGCGCGCAGGTCCAGCCCGGGCATCAACTCACCGACGAGCGACCACTTGTCGGAGCGCGGCTCGTACAGCACGTAGCTCCCCGGGTCGGTATCGGAGTAGGTGAACACCAGCAGGCGGCCACTGCCGTCGCAGGGGCTGCACTGGACGATGTTGACGTTGTTGGGGAACCTGGCATCCACCTTGGCCTGCAGCGCCTTCATGGCCGCCGACATCCACACTTGGGTGGGTCCGTCGGTCACCAGCTTCAGGCCCAGCACACGGCCGCTGCTGCGGTCGGCGACCACGTCCTCGACGGTGTCGAAACCGGGCGTGGTGAACAGCGGCGTGGACTCCGGCTGCCCGGTCGCGAAATCGAAACGGCGGATCTCTGAAGAGCCGTCGCCCGGCGCCGCGGTTTCCACCAGCAGGCCGTCGTCGCCATCGGGCGCGAGTGCCACGAAGGGTTGCCTCAAGGTCGGCGCCTTGGAGATCACGCGCCATCGCCCGTCCTTGTCGGCCCAGTGGGTGGTGATCTGGCCCTCGGCCTGGTGCCAGGCCAGCCGGGCGCGCCCGCGCGCGTCGAACAGCCAGCCCCCGGCGCGGGGCGCACCCTCCAGCATCGTGCGCACGGCGCCCGTGGTCACGTCCATGACCTTGGGCGTGAGGTGCGAGTACTGGCCCTCGCGGAACTGCAGTTGCCCGACGATGATCTCGGTGCTGCCGACGGGACCGGCAGCCAGATAGAAATGGTCGGGCGCCAGATAGCGCGCGCGACTGCGGATGGCCTGTTCGGGTTCGAAAAGGCGACCGATGAGCATGCGCGAGCCCGTGCCGTCGCGCCGCACGGCCACCAGCCCCTCGCCCAGTCGTTCGGCGCCCCGGTGCGTGGGGCTTTCCATCTGGAAGATGAGCCAGTCGTCGTTGACCCAGCGGAACCAGCTGACGTCGTCGCTGGCCGACAACTCGATGGCCAGCGACGACTCCTTGCCATCCAGGTCGATGATCTGCAGGCCGACCCGCTTGCCCGGGGCCGGTGCCACCGCGTTGGCCAGCCAGCGCCCGTTCGGCGACAGCCGCGCCAGGTTGAAGGCCGGGCGGGCAAAGAGCTTCTCCACAGGCGGCGGTGCGGCCGTCTGCGCCCCCGCCGGCGGCACGGCTTGCGTCAGCACCACGATCAGCAGCGCCAGAGCGCCCGCACGACTCTTCATCCGTTCCTCCCTGTGTGGATGCACGGCATGATGCCCCAACTGCACGGCACACCCACCCAGGGCCAGCCCGCAGTCACGGCCTTGAACGGCGGCCGCCGCTCCCCATATGCCCCCCAGCGCGTAGCATCGCGCACCCCCGAGGAGAACCCCGCATGCGCCGTCCCGCCCTTGCCGCCGCCCTGCTGGCCACCACCGCGCTCACCGGCTGCGGCTACAACGACTTCCAGCGCCTGGACGAGCAGGTCAAGGCCGGCTGGGCCGAGGTCCTGAACCAGTACCAGCGGCGTGCCGACCTCATCCCCAACATCGTCAACACCGTCAAGGGCGAGGCCGGCTTCGAACAGGAGACGCTGACCAAGGTGGTGGAAGCCCGCGCCAGGGCCACGTCCATCCAGGCCACGCCCGAGCTCATCAACAACCCCGAGGCCTTCCAGAAGTTCCAGGCCGCCCAGGGCGAGCTCAGCGGTGCGCTGAGCCGCCTGCTGGTGGTGAGCGAGAACTACCCCAACCTGAAGGCCAACCAGGGCTTCCAGGATCTGCGCGTTCAGCTGGAAGGCACCGAGAACCGCATCACCGTGGCGCGCAACCGCTACATCAAGGCGGTGCAGGAGTACAACGTGCTCACGCGCAGCTTTCCCACCAACCTCACGGCCATGGTGTTCAGCTACCCGGTGAAGCCCAGCTTCACGGTGCAGAACGAAGCGCAGATCAGCGCGCCGCCCACGGTGAGCTTCGACAAGCCGGCGTCGAAGTAAGGCCGGGTGTCCACCATGCGCCGGCTGCTGCTGGCCTGCTGGTTGCTGCTGCTGACGGCGGCCGGCGCCTTCGCGCAGGACGTGCTGCCCGTGCCCGCGCTCAGCGGCCGCGTCATCGACCAGACCGGCACGCTGAGCGAGGCCCAGCGCGGCGCGCTGGAGGCCAAGCTGGCGGCGTTCGAAGCGAAGAGCGGCCCGCAGATCGTGGTGCTGCTGGTGCCGGCGACGGCGCCGGAGGACATCGCCGCCTACGCCCAGCGCGTGGCCGACCAGTGGAAGATCGGCCGCCGCGCCGTGGGCGACGGCGTGCTGGTGGTGGTGGCCAAGGACGAGCGCAAGCTGCGCATCGAGGTGGCCAAGGCGCTGGAAGGCGCCATCCCCGATCTCGCTGCGCGCCAGATCATCGACCAGGCCCTGCGCCCGGCCTTCCGCGCGAACGACTACGCCGGCGGCCTGAACCAGGCGGTGGACCGGCTCGTCGCGCGCATCGAAGGCGAGGCCCTGCCCGCGCCGGTGCCCGGCGCGCGCGAGGGCGCGGGCTCCGGCCTGCAGCTGGAAGAGCTGGGCCTCTTCTTCTTCGTCGGCGTGCCCGTCATTGCCGCGGTGCTCACCGGCCTGTTCGGTCGCAAGCTGGGCTCGCTGCTCACGGGCGGCGCGGCGGGCGGCCTGGGCTGGTGGTTCACGGCCAGCGTGCTGGTCGGCGTCGGCGCCGGCCTGCTGACGCTGGTGCTGGTGGGGCTGTTCGGCATCGGCAGCGCGGCGCGGCGCGCCACGCGCAGCGGCGGGTTGCCGCACATCGGCGGCTGGGGCGGCGGCTACGGCGGGGGCGGCGGAGGCTGGAGCGGCGGGGGCGACAGCGGCGGCGGCTTCTCGTCGGGCGGCGGTGGCGACTTCGGCGGCGGCGGCGCCTCGGGAGACTGGTGATGGGCTGGCTGCAACGCATCCGGCGGCTGCTGAAGCACCGCTGGCTCGACGAAGACGACGCCGCGCGGGCGCTCGGCGCGCCGGCGCTGGCGCGCCTGGAAGCGCGCGTGGCCGCCAGCGAACAGGCGCACAGTGGCGAGATCCGCCTGTGCATCGAAGCCGGGCTGCCGCTGTCCTACCTGTGGCGCGACGCCACGCCGCGCCAGCGCGCGGTGACGATGTTCGGCAAGCTGCGCGTGTGGGACACCGAGCACAACAACGGCGTGCTCATCTACCTGCTGCTGGCCGAGCACGCCATCGAGATCGTGGCCGACCGCGGACTCGCGCGCCATGTGCCGCAAGCGCAGTGGGACGCGCTGCTGGGCGGCATGCGCGAAGCCTTCCGGGCCGGCCGCTACGAGGAAGGCCTGGCCGCGGCCGTGGACAGGGTGGATGCGCTGCTGCGCCAGCACTTCCCGCTGGCCCCCGGGCAGGCCAACCCGAACGAACTGCCGAACCGCGCCGACCTGCGCTGAGGGCGGCTCAGGTGGCCGTGCCGCAGGCCGAGCGCGAAGCCTGCCAGTCCGCCAGCGGCCGTGACAGGTCCACCCCGCGGCGCGCCGCCGTCATCTCGGCGACGATGGACAGCGCGATCTCCGGCGGCGTGCGGCCGCCCAGGTTCAGGCCCACCGGGCCGTGCAGGCGGGCCAGTTCGGCCTCGCTGACGTCGAACTCCACGAGCCGCTTGCGCCGCGCGTCGTTGTTGCGTCGCGAGCCGAGCGCGCCGACGTAGAAGGCCGGCGTCTTCAGCGCTTCCATCAGCGCCAGGTCGTCGAGCTTGGGGTCGTGCGTGAGCGCGACGACGGCGGAATTGGCGTCCAGGTTCATCGCCAGCACCAGGTCGTCGGGCATGGTGCGAGACAGCGTGACGCCTTCCATCGCTGCCCAGCCCTCGTGGTATTCGTCGCGCGGGTCGCAGACGGTCACGCGGTAGTCCAGCATCACCGCCATGCTGGCCAGGTAGCGGCTGAGTTGCCCGGCGCCGATGACCAGCAGCCGCAGCCGCGGGCCGTGCACGGTTTCCAGCAGCTGGTCGTCGAAGCGCAGCGCATCGCCGTCGTCGCACGGCGTGAGGCTCACCAGGCCCGTGGCCAACTCCAGCCGGCGGCGCACCACGCGGTGGCTCTCGATGGCGGCCAGCAGATCGCGCAGCAGGCTCTGCGCGCCCAAGGGCTCCAGCACGATCTGCACCGTGCCGCCGCAGGGCAGGCCGAAGCGCTGCGCCTCCTGCGCGCTGACGCCATAGCGCGTGACCTGCGGCAGGCGCGGCGCCAGTTCCCCGCGCCTGACGCGGTCGATCAGGTCGTCCTCGATGCAGCCACCGCTCACCGAGCCGGCCACCTGACCGTCGTCGCGGATGACCATCAGGCTGCCCGGGGGCCGCGGGCTGCTGCCCCAGGTGCGGACCACCGTGCCCAGCACCACGCGGTGCCCGCGGTTCATCCAGTCCATCGCAGTGCGGATGACTTCCACGTCCATGCTGTTCATCGCAGGCTCCGGCTGAAGGCGG
>JAEUPH010000167.1 GCA_016790395.1 Rubrivivax sp.
GCCGCCGCCAGCTCGGCCACGTCGGCCGGCGTGGAGATGAAGTGCGTGTGCAGCTGGGCCACGCCGTCGCGCCGCAGCTGCACCGCCAGCCAGCCGGCGCGGGCGAAGTCGCGCCAGCCCTGGCGCCCGCGCCGCGCCGCGGCCAGCAGGCCACGCAGGTAGCCGCGCGGCCCGGTGGCCAGCAGTTCCAGGTGGCGGGCCGCGAAGCCTGGGGCCTGCGCCCAGGTGGCTTCCGGCACCACCACCAGCGGCGCGCGAACCCGCGCCACGGCGGGGTGGGCGATGGCGTCGGTGGGCGGCTGCAGCGCGTACAGGCGCAGCGCCACGCCCAGGCGCTCCAGGCCCAGCACTTCCTCGAGGATGAAGGTCTCGGACAGCTTGGGAAAGATCTTCACCAGCAGGCCGAGCGGGCGTGCCGGGTTCATGCGTGCCACCGTGGCTCGGCCGTCGCGGCGCGCCTGGCATGGGCGGGCAGCGCGTCGGCGGCGGTGTCGTCCGCAGGCGCCGGGGCGGGCTCCAGGTCCAGCAGGCCCAGCAGCTCGCGCGTGGTGCCGGCCAGGCCGTCCAGCGCGTCCCAGGCGCGCAGCGGCGTGCCGCTGCGCACGGCGTGCAGTTCGGCCAGCACGGCGCCCATCAGCGTGCTGGCGCCCAGCCCCTGCGGGTGCAGCATGCGCAGCAGGCCCAGCGCCGCCATGCGTTCGGCGCGGATGCACTGCTCCAGCCCCGGCTTCACGCGCGGCACGATGATGGCGCGGCGGCGGCTGGTCAGCAGCTCGCACACGGTGTTGTAGCCGCCCATGGCCACCACCACGTCGGACGCGGCGATGAGCGACATCATGTCGTCGCTGAACTCCTGCACGCTGAGCTGCGGCAGCGCGGTGGCGCGCGCCATCACGTCCTGCCGCTGTGACGCGCCCATCTCCGGGCCGCAGACGATATGCGTGCGCGGCCGTTCGGCATGCGGCATCGCTTCCAGCCCGCGCAGGCAGGTGTCGACGAGGCCATAGCCGTCCTCGCCGCCGCCGGTGGTCACCAGCAGCAGCGGTTCGGCGCCCTGCACCTCCAGGCGGCGGCGCACGTCGGCGCGGGCTTCGCGCCCCGGCTCACGGCCGATGTAGCCGCAGAAGGCCACCTTGGCGGCGCAGAAGGGCGGGAAGTCGTACTCGTGGCGCAGGTCGAAGACGGCCGGGTCGCCCACCACCAGCACCTGGTCGTAGTAGGCCTCGATGGCCTCGAAGCAGCCGTTCTTGCGCCACACGCGGGTGGTGGCCTCGGGGCTGTCCAGGATGTCGCGCAGCAGCAGCGCCAGCTTCGGCCGGCGCGTGTGCGAGGACAGCGCCTCGAAGGCGCCGCAGAGCTCGTCTTCCACGCCGAAGGGCTTCTTGTCGACGACGATGAGGTCGGGCTCGAAGTCCTCGATGGCGCTCTTGAGCAGGTTGGCGCGCATCTTCACCGTGGCGCCGAGCGACAGGTTCAGCGAACGGGCGCCGTAGTGGCCGTCGACATTCCGCGACAGGCAGGGCAGCTTCAGGTAGTCGATGCGCGGCGGCAGGCGGAAGGCGTGCAGCATGGGCGAGCCCGTGACCACCAGCACCGACACCGCCGGCGATGCCTGCACGAGGTGCCGCGCCACCTCCAGCATGCGGCGGATGTTGCCGAGGCCGAAGGTGTCGTGCGAGTAGATGAGGATGCGCTTCATGCTCCGCCCTGCCGGTTGGGCCGTGACGTGCGCATGAAGGATTCATGGCATCACGGTGACATGAGCAACAGAAGCTGGGCAGTGCGCACAGATACAGCGGACGGAAAGAAAGTTTTTGTGACTCGATGGTCACGGGCACCGCGGTACGCTGAAGGTGGCGCCAGCGCTGCCGATATCGAGCCGACAGCTTCCAACGGCGCAGAAGGGTCGCCCATGCCGCACGACACCGTCCTGATCGTCGACGACGTCCCCGAGAACCTCACGGTCCTGGGCGAGCTGCTGCGCCAGCGCTACCGCGTGCGCGCCGCCAACTCGGGCCGCGCCGCACTGCAGGCCGCGGCGCAGCTGCCGCATCCGGACCTCATCCTGCTCGACGTGATGATGCCGGGCATGAACGGCTACGAGGTGCTGGAAACGCTGCGCAACGATGCCACGCTGCGCAACATCCCGGTCATCTTCACCACCGCGATGGACGCCGTGGAAGACGAGGAACGAGGCCTGGCGCTGGGGGCCGTCGACTACCTGACCAAGCCGCTGCGGCCGGCCATCGTGCTGGCGCGCGTGCAGACGCACCTCGAACTCAAGGCCGCGCGAGACCG
>JAEUPH010000190.1 GCA_016790395.1 Rubrivivax sp.
GCCACGCTGGTGCTGGCGCCCTTCGGCGGCTATGCGCTCAACCTGGCGGCCATCACGGCGGCGATCTGCATGGGGCGCGAGGCCCACGAAGACCCGGCGCAGCGCTGGAAGGCCAGCGCCGCGGCCGGGGTCCTGTACATCGTCGTCGGCCTGCTGGGCGGTGCGGTGGTGGGTCTGATCGCGGCCTTTCCCAAGGCGCTGGTGCTGGCGGTGGCCGGCTTCGCGCTGCTGGGCACCATCGGCGGTGGTCTGGCCGCGGCGATGAAGGACGAGGCGCAGCGCGAGCCGGCGCTCATCACCTTCCTCGTCACCGCCAGCGGGCTCAGCCTGTGGGGCGTGGGCGCGGCCTTCTGGGGCGTGGTGGCGGGGGTGCTGGCGCTGGGGGTCCACCGCTGGCGCCGGGCCTGACACAGTGTTTCCGCGCCGGATGTGACAGAGTCCGGGCTCTGCCGGGAGATTTGCTTGAACCTGCTTTTTGTCGCCGACCCGCTGGAGTCCTTCAAGATCTACAAGGACAGCACCTTCTCCATGATGCGCGAGGCGGCTGCACGCGGGCACACGCTCTCGGCCTGCGAACCGAAGGACCTGCACTGGCAGCGCGGCGGCCCCGTGGTGGCGCAGCTGCGCGAAATCACGCTCACCGGCCGCGAAGACCGCTGGTTCAGCGCCGGCGAACGCCAGGCGCGGCCGCTGAAGGACGCCGGCGCGGTGCTGATGCGCAAGGACCCGCCCTTCGACCCCGAGTACTTCTACGCCACCCACCTGCTGGGCCAGGCCGAGCGTGAAGGCGCGCGCGTCTTCAACAAGCCGGCGGCGCTGCGCGACCACCCGGAGAAGCTGGCGATCCTGGAGTTCCCGCAGTACATCGCGCCCACGCTGGTGACGCGCAGCGAGGCCGACGTGAAGGCCTTCCACGCCGAGCACCGCGACATCATCCTGAAGCCGCTGGACGGCATGGGCGGCATGGGCATCTTCCGCGTCGGCGCCGACGGGCTGAACCTGGGCTCCATCGTCGAGACGCTGAACCAGGGCGGCGCGCAGACGCTGATGGTGCAGAAGTACCTGCCCGAGATCGTGAAGGGCGACAAGCGCGTGCTGGTCATCGGCGGCGAGCCGGTGCCCTTCTCGCTGGCGCGCATTCCGCAGGGCAGCGAGATCCGCGGCAACCTGGCCGCCGGGGGCAAGGGCGTGGCGCAGCCGCTCACGCCGCGCGACCGCGAGATTGCCGAGGCCCTGGGCCCCGTGCTGGCCGCGCGCGGGCTGCTGCTGGTGGGGCTGGACGTCATCGGCGACTGCCTCACCGAGATCAACGTCACCAGCCCGACCTGCTTCGCCGAGATCACGGCGCAGACGGGTTTCGACGTCGCGCGGCGTTTCATCGACGCGCTCGAACAGGCGCTGCGGTGAGCACCCTGGCCGCCCTGCTGCACGAAGGTGCCGCCTACGACGCCGAGTACGGCAACGGCCTGTCCAACCACCTGCCGATGGCGCTGTTCGCCCTGCGGCGCCTGGGTGCTGGCGAGGCCCGCTTGCAGGCCTTTGCCCGGGCCTACCTCCCGCGCCTGGACGCGGCACCCGCCGCCGTGGCCTGGCCCGCTGGCGACGCCTGGCCTGCCCGCTTGGGCGAACGTGCCGCCTGGCCGGCCTACCGCGACCTGTTCACACAGTGGCTGGCCCACGAAGGCGCGCCCGACCTGCTGGCGCAGGTGCTGCCGCGCCTGATGCAGGGCGTGGGGGCGGCAGCCTTTCACGGCCTCGTGCGCACCGCCAGTGCGCTGCAGGCCGAGCAGGGCCAGGAACTGGCCGACGCGCTGGCCTACTGGGCCTGCCGATGGCTGGATCTGGGCCATTCGCGCGCCCGCGGCCGCGCCGCCGACCCGGCGCGGCTGCTGCCCCGGCTGCCGGTGGCCGCGGGCGGCGCACGGCTGATCTTCGAGCGCATGAGCGCCGCGGCCGCGCTGCCGGCCTTCGTGCAGACCGTGGCACAGCTGCGCGTGGACGAAAGCACGCTGCCGCGCCTGGCCGAGCTGGCGGCCACGCTCTACGCGCGCAGTGGCGACTTCACCGTGCTGCACCTGGTGACCAGCGCTCATGCGATGCGCGTGCTGCTGCCCTTCGTGGAAGAGCCACTGCCGGCCGTGCGCGCCTACTGGCGCGCCTTTGCCGCGGGTGTGGCTTCCACCGATCTGGAACCCGACGAGCTGGCGCCGCCGCTGCCCTGGGAGCGCATCGTCGAGTTCGCGCTGGCCAGCGACGACGAGCATGTCATCAAGCTCGTGGACAGCTGCCGCGAAGAGACGGCGGCCTACGGCGGCGACGCCTGGCAGCGCGCCGCCTCGCGCCTGCTGCGGCGCTGACGCTGCCGCCGGCCTTGCGCTGGCGCAAGCCGGGCCGCAGCGGGCCTGGCTTTCCCGCCGTTCCGGCCTAGGCTGCAGGAGGACTTCAAGGAGCGGTCATGAAGCGCAGGACTTGCGGCCTGTTGGCCGCCTTGCTGCTGGTGACGGCATCGGCGCTGCAGGCAGCGGACGCCCCTCCGGCCGGCAGCGGCCTCTACGTCGTCGCTGCCGCCGGCAGCACCCGCTACGGCTTCGATTGCTGGGCCACGCCTTTCAGCTGCCAGGGAGGCCACGCCACAGCCGCCAAGGGCGTGCTGGGCTGGCGGGGAGAGCAGTGGGGCCTGGAACTCGTGGCCGCCGACTACGGACGCGCTTCCACCGACTCGTCCATCGCCTCGCGCCCGGGCGAGACCCTCCGGCTGCAGGCCACCGGCCTGGCCTTCACCGGGACCGGCCGCGTGGCCGACCGGTGGCTGGTGGTGGCCCGCGTGGGCGTGATGCGCGTGCGGCACGAGCGCACCGGTGAGCCGACGATGCGTACCTGGTCGCCCAACGTGGGCCTCGGCGGGGTGTGGCAGGCGATGCCGATGCTGGGCGTTGAATTCGCCTGGGACCTCACCTCGGGCGAAGGCAGTGACTCCGGCACCGGCATGGCCAACGCCTTCACCGTGGGCGTGCGCCTGAGCTTCTGAAGGCCTGCAGGCCCATGCCGCGACAATCGCGGCATGAAGCCCCCCAGCTCACCTCGTTCGCAGCCCCCCGCGGGGACGGTCAGCGCCTTCGGAACGGCCGAGCGGCGTTGACATGGCCCTGCTGACCCTTTCCGACGCCCACCTCGCCTTCGGCCATGTGCCCCTGCTGGACGGCGCCGCGCTGGCGCTGGAACCCGGCGAGCGCGTGGCGCTCATCGGCCGCAATGGCGCCGGCAAGTCCAGCCTGCTGAAGATCCTGGCCGGTCTGGAGAAGGCCGACGACGGCACGCTGCAGCTGCAGACCGGCCTCACGCGCGTCTACGTGGCGCAGGAGCCGCTCTTCGAGGCCGGCGCCAGCGTCTTCGACGCCGTGGCGGACGGCGTGGCCGAGGCGCGCGCGCTGCGCGAACGTTTCGAACGCCACGAGCCTGGCGAGGACCTGGATGCGCTGATGACGCGCATCGAAGCCCTCGGCGGCTGGACCTGGGAGCAGCGCGTCACCGAAGCGCTGCAGCGGCTGGAACTGGACGGCGCCTCGCGGGTGGAAGCGCTCTCCGGGGGCATGAAGAAGCGCGTGGCGCTGGCGCGCGCGCTGGTGGTGGCGCCGCAGCTCCTGCTGCTGGACGAACCCACCAACCACCTGGACATCGGCGCCATCGAGTGGCTGCAGGAGCTGCTGGTCAGCCGCTCGGGCAGCAGCGCGGCGGCGCTGGTCTTCGTCTCGCACGACCGCGCCTTCATCGACGCCGTCGCAACGCGCATCGTGGAACTGGACCGCGGCCAGCTGCGCAGCTACCCCGGCAGCTTCAGCGCCTACGAAGCGACCAAGGCGCGCGAGCTGGAGAACGAGGCGCTGGAGAACGCGCGCGCCGACAAGCTGCTGGCGCAGGAAGAGGTGTGGATCCGCAAGGGCGTGGAAGCCCGCCGCACGCGCAGCGTGGGCCGCGTGGCGCGGCTGGTGAAGCTGCGCGCGCAGCGCCAGGCCCGGCGCGAACAGCTGGGGCAGGTGAAGCTGGAGCTGGACGCGGGGCTGCCGCCGGGGAAGATCGTCGCGGAGCTGAAGGACGTGTCGATGCGCTACGGGGAGCGCACGCTCATCGACCGCTTCAGCGCGACGATCCTGCGCGGCGACAAGGTCGGCCTCATCGGCCCCAACGGCGTGGGCAAGACCACGCTGCTGAAACTCATCCTCGGTGAACTGCAGCCCACCGGAGGCAGCGTGCGCCAAGGCACGCGCCTGCAGGTGGCCTACTTCGACCAGATGCGCGCCGGGCTGGACCTGGACGCCACGCTGGCCGACACCATCAGCCCGGGGAGCGAGTGGATCGAGACCGGCGGCGCGCGCAAGCACGTGATGAGCTACCTGACCGACTTCCTATTCAGCCCCGAGCGCGCCAACTCGCCCGTGCGCACGCTGTCCGGCGGCGAGCGCAACCGCGTGCTGCTGGCGCGCCTGTTCGCGCTGCCCGCCAACGTGCTGGTGCTGGACGAGCCCACCAACGACCTGGACATCGACACGCTGGAGCTGCTGGAAGAACTGCTGCAGGCCTACGCCGGCACGGTGTTCCTCGTCAGCCACGACCGCCGTTTCCTCGACAACGTGGTGACCAGCACCATCGCCTGGGAAGGCGACGCCACTTTCGGCGGCCGCCCGGGCTTCTGGCGCGAGTACGAAGGCGGCTACGAGGACTGGAAGCAGCAGCGCGAAAGGGCCCGCGTGGCCGTGGCAGCACCGGCGGTGGCTGTGGCACCGAAGGCCGCATCGGCCGCACCGGCGGCCGCGAAGACCAAGCTCAGCTACAAGGAACAGCGCGAACTCGACGGCCTGCCGGCGCGCATCGAGGCCCTGGAAGCCGAGCAGGCGCGCATCGCGGCCGAGCTGGCCAGCGGCGAGCTCTACACGCAGCGTCCGCAGGAGGTGGCCGGCCTGCAGGCGCGGCACGACGAGATCGAGACCGAGCTGATGGCGGCGCTGGAGCGCTGGGAAGTGCTGGGCAGCCGCTGAGGCTCAGCGCGCCAGCGCATCGCGAGCGCGCTGCAGCGCCTGCCAGAACTTCGCGTCCTGCGCCGTGCCGAAGTTGATGCGCATCAGCGTGCCCGGCCGCGGCGTGGCGTGGAACAGCGTGCCGGGGGCCAGCAGCCAGCCGTCGTCGATCATCGCCAGCGCCAGTGCCTCGGTGTCGCAGCCCACGTCCACCCAACCGAACAGGCCTTCGGGCGGCGTGACGAAGCGGCAGCCGGCCTCGCGCGCCAGCCGCGCGCTGCGCGTGCGCGCCGCCGCCAGCCGCGTGGCCACGCGCTCGGCGTGGCGACGCAGGCTGCCCTGTTCCAGGCACAGCGCCACCGCGTCCTCCAGCGGGCCGGGCGTGGCCAGGGTCTCGATGAGCTTGGTGTTGATCAGCCGCTCCGTCAGCGCCGGCGCCGCCGCCACGTAGCCCACGCGCCACTGCGGCGTGAGGATCTTGGAGAAGCCCGAGACGTACACCGTGCGCTTGAGCCCGTCCAGCTGCGCCAGCCGCGTGGCGTGCGTCGGCGCCAGCCAGGCGTAGGTGTCGTCCTCGACGATGGTCAGGCCGTGCGCCTCGGCCAGCTTCAGCACCTGGTGCGCGGCACCGGGCGACAGGCTCACGCCGGTGGGGTTGTGCAGCACCGAGACGGTGACGTAGAAGCGCGGCCGGTGCTCGCGCAGCAGCGCGGCCATCACGGCCAGGTCCGGCCCGCCGCCTTCGGCGTGGCCGCGCGGCACCGGCAGCAGGCGCAGGCCCAGGCGCGTGAGGCGGGCGTACTCGACGGCCCAGCCGGGCTCGTCCACCAGCACCGTGTCGCCTGGGGCGGCCAGCGTGCGTGCGATGAGGTCCAGCCCGTGCGTGGCGCCGACGCTGGTGACGATCTGCCCCGCCCCCGCGGCGATGCCCAGGTCGGCCAGCCGCTGCGACAGCGCGGCGCGCAGGCGCGGGCTGCCGGCCGGTTCGCCATAGCGCAGCCAGGCTTCGGGCTGCGCGCACACGCGGCGCAGCGCGCGCTGCAGCAGCGGGGCGTCCAGCCAGGCTTCGGGCAGCGTGCCCATGCCCGGTGCGGGCCGGCCGCCCTGGGCCTGGAACATGCTGCGGATGAGCGCCGTGGCGTCCACCGGCGCAGGCAGCGGCGGCGGGGCCGCTTGCAGCGCCGGGCCTCGGTGTGCCGGAGTGGCCAAGGCGTCACGCACGAAGTAGCCCCGCTGCGGCCTCGCCTGCACCAGGCCGCGCGCCTGCAGCAGGTCGTAGGCGCCCACGACGGTGCTGGGGCTCACGCGGTGGTGGCGCGCGCAGTCGCGCACCGAGGGCAGCCGCGCGCCGGGCGTCAGCAGGCGCTGCGCGATGCGCTCGGAGAAGCGCGCCGCGAGTTGTTCGCTCAGCGACAGCCGTCCGGCGCCGGGCAGCAGGGCGTCTTCGGCGGCGGTGAACTGTGTCGTCGGGTCCATCGGTACAGCGGCTGATTCTGTGTGCTGAACTGTACTGCTTCTGTATTGCCCGCGGGCCCTAGACTGCACCCATGTGCCGAGAGTCCTGCCCGTGACCGACCACCGCCGCGGCTTCCTGCTGGGCGCCCTGGGCGTGGTCATCTTCGCCATGACCATGCCGATGACGCGCCTGGCCGTGGGCGACGCCAGCGCGCCGCAGCTGCCGCCGGCCTTCGTCACCGCCGGCCGTGCCGCGCTGGCGGGGCTGCTGAGCATCGCCTACCTGTGGGCCGTGCGTGCGCCGCGGCCGCCGCGTGCGCTGTGGCCGGTGCTGGCGGTGTGCGCCATCGGCACGGTGCTGGGTTTTCCGCTCGGCCTGGCGATGGCGCTGCGCGACGTGCCGGCCATGCACGCGTCGGTGATCACCGGCGTGCTGCCGCTGGCCACTGCGCTGGTGGCCGCCGCGGTGACGGGCGCGCGCCCGTCAGTGGGCTTCTGGGCCTGCGCCCTGGCCGGCTGCGGCCTGGTGCTGGCCTTCGCCGCGTGGCAGGGCGGCGGTGCGCTCGTGGCAGCCGACGTCTGGCTGGCGCTGGCCATGGGCTCGGCGGCGGTGGGCTACGTGGCCGGCGCGCGCGCCAGCGCCGTGCTGCCGGCCGAGCAGGTGATCTGCTGGGTGCTGGTGGGCTCGCTGCCCTTCACGCTGCCCGTCGCGCTGCTGGTGTGGCCGCAGGCGCCGGCGCAGGCGGCGGCCTGGGGCGGCTTCGTCTACGTGGCGCTGTTCTCCATGTGGCTGGGCTTCTTCGCCTGGTACCGCGGGCTGGCGCTGGGCGGCGTGGTGCGCGTGAGCCAGGTGCAGCTGGTGCAGCCCTTCCTGGCGCTGCTGTTCGCCGTGCCGGTGCTGGGCGAAAGGCTGGAGCCGGCGACCGTGGGCTTTTCGCTGGCGGTGATCGCCGTGGTGTTTCTGGGCCGGCGCATGCCGGTGCGACAAAAGGTGCAGAGGGTGGCATGAAGACCTTGGGTGTTTTGGGCGGCATGAGCTGGGAATCCACGGCGCTGTACTACCGGCTCGTCAACCAGGGCGTGGCCGCGCGCCTGGGCGGGCTGCACAGCGCGAAGCTGCTGCTGCACAGCGTGGACTTCGAAGCCGTGGCCGCGCTGCAGCGTGCCGGTGATTGGCGCGGCGCCGCGCGCCTGCTGGCGCAGGCGGCCGCGGGGCTGAAGGCCGCGGGCGCCGAGGGCCTGGTCATCGCCACCAACACCATGCACAAGGTGGCGGCCGTGGTGGAGGCCGAAGGCGGCCTGCCGCTGCTGCACATCGCCGACGCCACCGGCGAAGCGCTGCGCGCCGCCGGCGTGCGCCGCGCCGCGCTGCTGGGCACGCGCTTCACGGTGGACGACCCGAGCATCGTGCGCGACCGGCTGGAGCGCCGGCATGGCCTGGCCCTGGTGCTGCCCGCGGAGGAAGACCGCGCGCTGATGCACCGCGTGATCTTCGACGAGCTGTGCCGCGGCGTGGTCAGCGACGCCTCGCGCGCCGCCGTGGTGGCCCTCATCGCCCGCCAGCGCGACGCCGGCGCCGAGGCCGTGATCCTGGGCTGCACCGAGATCGCGCTGCTGATCGACGCCGCCTGCAGCCCGCTGCCCGTCTTCGACACCACCGCGCTGCACGCCGCCGCGGCCGTGCGCTGGATGCTCGACGACACCCACGAAGGCGCTACCCTTCCACCCCCGACCGAAGAGACTCCCGCATGAGCACCCCCTGGCAGATGGCGCGCCGCGCCGAGCGGCTGAACCCGTCGACGATCCGCGAGATCCTCAAGCTCACCGAACGCCCGGGCATCGTCTCGCTGGCCGGCGGGCTGCCCTCGCCCGAGAGCTTCCCCATCGAAGCCATGCGCGTGGCCACCGAGCGCGTGCTGCGCGACACGCCCAAGGAGGCGCTGCAGTACGCCGCCAGCGAAGGTTTCGCGCCGCTGCGCGAGTGGGTGGCGGCCGAAATGGCCACGCACGGCGTGGTGGCCGACGCGTCGCAGGTGCTCATCACCACCGGCTCGCAGCAGGGGCTGGACCTGGTGGGCAAGGTGCTCATCGACCCTGGCAGCCGCGTGGCCGTGGAGTCGCCCACCTACCTGGGCGCGCTGCAGGCCTTCGCGCCCTACGAGCCCGAGTTCGTGGCCGTGGAAGGTGACGACGAGGGGCCGCTGCCCGATTCGCTCAGCGCTGCGGTGCAAGGCGGTGCGAAGCCCCGCTTCGTCTACCTGCTGCCCAACTTCCAGAACCCGAGCGGGCGCTGCGTGGCCGCGCCGCGGCGGCTGGCGCTGGTGCAGCGGGCGCGCGAACTGGGCCTGCCCATCGTGGAAGACAACCCCTACGGCGACCTCTGGTTCGACGCGCCGCCGCCGCCGCCGCTGAGCGCCAGCGCGGGTGACGGCGCGGTCTACCTCGGCTCCTTCTCCAAGGTGCTGGCCCCCGGCCTGCGGCTGGGCTACGTCATCGCGCCCAAGGCCCTGTACCCCAAGCTGCTACAGGCCAAGCAGGCGGCCGACCTGCACACGCCCGGCTTCAACCAGCGCGTGGTGCACGAGGTCATCAAGGGCGGCTTCCTGAAGACGCACGTGCCCACCATCCGCGCGCGCTACAAGGCGCAGCGCGACGCCATGGCGGCGGCGCTCACCGCCCACATGCCCGAAGGCGTGCGCTGGAACGCCCCGGTCGGCGGCATGTTCTTCTGGCTCACGCTGCCGCCGCAGATCGACGCCACGGCGCTGCTGCCGCAGGCCGTGGAAGCGGGCATGGCCTACGTGCCCGGCGCCACCTTCTTCCCGAACGGCGGGCCGGGCCAGCACGCGAACACGCTGCGCCTGAGCTTCGTCACGGCCACGCCGGCGCAGATCGCCACCGCCGTGGCCGCGCTGGCCACGCTGCTGAGGGCCGTGGGGGCATGAAGCGGCGGTTCCACCAGTTGGACGTCTTCAGCGCCGTGCCGCTGAAGGGCAACCCGCTGGCCGTGGTGCACGCGGCCACGGGGCTCGACGATGCCGCGATGGCCGCCTTCGCGCGCTGGACGAACCTGTCCGAGACCACCTTCCTGCTGCCGCCCTCGGATCCCGCCGCCGACTACCACGTGCGCATCTGGACGCCCGGGGGCGAACTGCCCTTCGCCGGCCACCCCACGCTGGGCAG
>JAEUPH010000200.1 GCA_016790395.1 Rubrivivax sp.
CGGTCTCCTGGCAACAAATCTACAAACTCAGGACACGAAAAAATTGATGCATGTCAGTTGCGCGGGCCCGGCGCCTCCCACACCACAGCCCCGCACACAAGCATTTGAGACAACGCAAAAACGGCTCCGCCCGGGGCGACCTGCGGTGCAGGCCGGCCCGGGCGGAGCGGGAGACTTACTTGGGTGCCGCGGCCGGCGCTGCTGCCGGTGCGGCCTTGGGTTCTTCGGGCTCGGTGTGCGCGACGCCGGCGTGGCATTCGATGCACGTGGCCTTGCCGTTGGTGAACTTCTTGTGCGCCTTGACGGCGTCTTCGCTTTGCTTCTTGACGTCCCACGCGGCCGGGTCATGGCAGCTGCGGCAGTTGGCGGAGTTGTCGGCCTTCATCTCGTCCCAGACGATGTTGGCCATGCGCCAGCGTTCGGCTTCGAACTTTTCCTTGGTGCTGATCGTGCCGCGCATCTCGGCGTAGGCGTCCTTGATGCCGGCCTTGGCCTTGGCGATCAGCTTGGCCGGATAGGCATGCGGCAGATGGCAATCGACGCAGGCCGCGCGCACGCCGGTGCGGTTGTTGTAGTGCACCGAGGTCTTGTGGTCCGGGTACACGAACTGCGCGTGCGAGTGGCAGGCGGTGCCGCAGAACTCGTCGGTGCCCGTGACGTGCACCATGACCTGCGTGCCGATGACACCCACGGCACCGACCACGCAGCCCACCAGCAGCAGCGTGAACAGCGACCAGCGCGCCGAAGGCGTGAACAGCCAGCGGAAGAATCGGCCCAACATGCGCTTGCTCCTCTTGGCGTTGGATGTGTTGGAGCGCAGCCGCCGTTGCGGCCGCTGAAGGCTACTTGGCGGCGAGGACCAGGGCGACGATGGCCTTGATGTCGGCGTCGGAGGCTTCGACCTTCTTGTGGTCGTCGCCGTCAGACATCTTGCCGCCGGTCTTCAGGTACACGAACATCTTCTCGGCCGCATCGGCCTTGCCCTTGGCCTTCTCGGCCACCGACGCCCAGGACGGGCCCTTCTTGGTGGTGGTGGCGGTGTGGCACTTGCTGCACTTTTCCTTGGCGACGATGTCTTCGGCCGGGCCGGCATAGGCCTGCGAGGACAGGAGGGCAAAGGCAGCGGCGGCAGCGAGGGTCAAAAGCTTCATCATCAACTCCGTTCAGATCGGGTTCGTGGGGGGGGATTCTGCGAGGGGCACCTGGGCGGATACTTGACTTGCATCAGGTCCGCCACCCTAACGGTCGCGGTGCCGCGCCAGATGACGCGGCGTCCAGGAATGCGGCACACGGTGCACGAAATTCGAGCGGGCGATGTGGTAGCTGGGGTCGAAGCCGTAGAAGTTGCGCCGCATGCGCGCGAGCTCATCCGCCCGGTAGGCGGCCAGGTGCCGCCGTGCTTCGTCTTCGTCGCGGCGCTGCCGCTTGGCATGCAACCGTGACACCAGCTGCGGGTCGGCCGCCAGTTGCCGCGCCTTCCGGACTGCGGCAAGCAGGCAGGCATCGGGGTCACCGTCCAGCAGTTCATCGACCAGGCCCGCCGCCTGCGCCGCCGCGGCGGCCATGGGCAGGCGCCGGCCCATGACGGTGTCGGCGCTGACGCCCTGCAGGCGGCGGGGCAGCAGGTAGGTCCAGTACTCCGAGCCGTAGAGGTTGCCCATGTTCTTGTAGTGGGGATTCAACACGACGCCGCGCCGCGCCCACACGAGGTCGGCGGCCAGCGCCATGAACACGCCGCCAGCCCCGGCGTTGCCGCGCATCAGCGCGATGACCAGCGTGCCGGTGGCTTCGATCAGTGTGCGCGTGACGTCGTCGATGGCGTTGATGTTGCGCCACGATTCGTCGGCCGCGCTGGCCGCGCTCTCGATGGCGTGCAGGTGGATGCCGTTGCTCCAGAACTCGGGGCCGCCGGTGAGCAGCAGCACGCGCTGCGGTTGCGCCAGAGCGTCCTGCAGCGCGGCGTTCAGGCGCTCGCACTGGCGCGTGCTCATGGCGCCGTTGTGGAAGGGGAAGTGCAGCACGCGCACATCGCCCACGGCCTCATGCCAGAGGTCGCGGCACGCCGGCTCGGCCGCTTCGCCGTGCAGCGGCCAGGCCGGCAGGGCGGCCGCCTGTTCGGCGAAGACCTGCGTGGCGGGCAGCTTCAGCGGCTTGTCGATGTCGCTGCGGCGAACATGGCCGATCCAAACGCCGCCGTCGTGCGTGGCACGCAGCAGCGCGCCTTCGTGCTGCGCGATCACTCGGCCGGGCTCGTGGTGCGTGGCCAGCGGCTGCGCGTGGCCGTCGTACAGGCGGCAGGGCGTGCCGAACAACTCGTCGGGCACGCCGGGCGAACCGTCGGCGGCGTGCAGGTGGCGCAGCACCTCGGCCATGCCCATGCGCGCCCAGTCGATGCGGCGCTGATCGGCCTTCATCAGCGGGCGCAGCCGGCCGCGCGGGTCGGGCGTCGCAGCAGGAGGCGGGCCCTCGCCCCGCTCGAAGCGGGCCACGGCTGCGAGCACGGCGCGCACCGCGGCTTCGGTCACTTCGCGGCGGTAGAGGCTGGACTTCGGCGCTGCGCGCATCGTGAAGCTCTCGTGCGCCCACACCGGCCCGGCGTCCATCTCGGCCACGGCCTGCAGCACGGTCACGCCCCAGGTGGGCTCGCCTTCGGTGATGGCCCAGTCCAGCGACGACGGCCCGCGGTCGCCCACGATGCCCGGGTGCACCACGAAACACGGCACGGCCTGCCACACCGAGGCCGGGATGGCCCGCGTGAGGAAGGGCGCGACCACCAGCGCCGGCTGCCACAGTGCCACCGCCTCCTCGGTCACCGAGTCGGCGATGTCGAACTCGATGGACACCTCGTGGCCGCGCTCGGTGAGCTCCAGGAACAGCCGCTGCGCCAGCCCGTTGAAGCTCTTCGTGAGGAAGAGGATGCGCATCAGCAGATGCGCGGCAATTGGTCCCCGGCCAGCCAGTCGACGATGCGGCGGCCGCCGAAGCGCGTCTGCATCTGCACGAAGTGGTGCGCGTCTTCGACCACGGTGCCGATGATCGCGGCGTCCCGGCCCTGCGGGTGCGCGTGCATCACGGCCAGCAGCGCATCGGCCTGCTCGGCCGGCACGATGGCCAGCAGCTTGCCTTCGTTGGCCACGTAGAGCGGGTCCAGGCCCAGGAACTCGCAGGCTGCCTGCACCTGGCGGCGCACCGGCAGCGCGGCCTCGTCCAGCACCATGCCCACGCCCGACTGCGTGGCGATCTCGTTGAGCGTGGTGGCCACGCCGCCGCGCGTGGGGTCGCGCAGCACGTGGATCTGCGGCACCGCAGCCACCATCGTGGCCACCAGGCGGTGCAGCGCGGCGGTGTCGCTGACGATGTCGGTGCCGAAGGCCAGCGATTCGCGCAGCGACATGATGGCCGTGCCGTGGTCGCCAATGGTGCCGCTGACGATGATGCGGTCGCCGGGGCGGGCCTGGTCGCCGCTGATGGTGAGACCGTCGGGCACCACGCCCACGCCGGTGGTGTTGATGAAGACGCCGTCGCCCTTGCCCTGCTCCACCACTTTCGTGTCGCCGGTGACGATGGGCACGCCAGCCTCGCGCGCGGCGGCGGCCATGGAGTCGACGATGCGCTTGAGGTCGGCCAGCGGAAAGCCTTCCTCGAGGATGAAGCCGGCCGAGAGGTACAGCGGCACGGCGCCGCTCATCGCCACGTCGTTCACCGTGCCGTGGACCGACAGGCAGCCGATGTCGCCGCCGGGGAAGAACAGCGGGCTCACCACATGGCTGTCGGTGCTCATCACGATGCGCCCGGCCGGCCGCGGCAGGGTGGCCTGGTCGTTCTTCTGCGCCAGGAAGTCGTTGGCGAAGGCGGCGGCGAAGAGCTGCTCGATCAGCTGCGCGCTGGCGCGGCCGCCGGAGCCGTGCGACATGTCGACGCGGCCGTTCCTGATGTCCAGCGGGCGGACATAGTCCCGCTTCACTTGTCCACTCATGCTGCTGCCGTGGTGATGGGAATTTCGCGGAAACGGCCGTAGGTGTAGTACGCCGCGCAGGCGCCTTCGCTGCTGACCATGCACGAGCCGATGGGGTTCTCGGGCGTGCAGACGGTGCCGAAGACCTTGCAGTCGCGCGGGTGCTTCACGCCGCGCAGGATGGCACCGCATTCGCAGGCCTTGTTGTCGGCCACGGGTTGGGTCACGAGGCCGAAGCGCACTTCGGCGTCGAAGGCGGCGTACTCGTCGCGGATGCGCAGCGCGCTGTAGGGCACCTCGCCCAGGCCGCGCCATTCGAAGCCGCGGCGCAGCTCGAAGATCTCACCGACCAGCGCCTGCGCCTTCTGGTTGCCGTCGCGCGTGACGGCGCGGGTGAACTCGTTCTCCACCTCGGCGCGGCCGTCGTTGACCTGGCGCACCAGCATCAGGATGGCCTGCATCACGTCCAGCGGCTCGAAGCCGGCGATGACCACGGGCTTCCTGTACTCCTCGGCAAAGAACTCGTAGGGCTGGCTGCCGATGATGGTGCTCACATGCGCCGGGCCGATGAAGCCGTCCAGGCTGAGCGTGCCCAGCTCGCGCACCTCGGGCGACTCCAGGATGTGCGTGATGGCCGCCGGCGTCAGCACGTGGTTGCAGACCACGGTGAAGTTCGTGAGGCCCAGCGCCTGCGCCTGGCGGATCACCAGCGCGGTGGGTGGCGTGGTGGTCTCGAAGCCGATGGCGAAGAACACGACCTCACGGCCCGGGTTCTCCTGCGCGATCTTCAGCGCGTCGGCCGGCGTGTAGACCATGCGCACGTCGCCGCCGCGCGCCTTGGCCTTCAGCAGCGACAGGCCGTCGGAGGCCGGCACGCGCACGCAGTCGCCATAGGTGCAGACGATGGCCTGGTGCTCCAGCGCCAAGCGGATGGCCAGGTCCACGCGGCCGATGGGCAGCACGCACACCGGGCAGCCGGGCCCGTGGATCATGCGGATGCTCTCGGGCAGCAGGTCGCCCACGCCGTAGCGGCTGATGGCGTGCGTGTGGCCGCCGCAGAACTCCATGAAGTGGTAGCGGCGGTCGGCCCGGGCCTCGGCGCGGATGGCCTCGGCGATCTGGCGCGCCACGGCGCCGTCGCGGAACTCGTCGATGTACTTCATGGCGTGGCGGCCGCGGCGGCGCCGGCCTGGGCGAAGAGCGCGAGCGTGCGCTCGGCCTCCTCGGGATCGAGCCGCGTCAGCGCGTAGCCGACGTGCAGGATGACGTAGTCGCCCACCTGCACGCCGTCGACGAGCGACAGCGAGATCTCCTTGCGCACGCCGTCGAGATCGACGACAGCCTGGTCGTCACCGACCAGTTCCACCACTCGCACCGGGATGGCCAGGCACATGTCTCATGTCTCCAAACTGCAAAGGGCGACCCAGGCCTGCCCGAGCGCGATGCCGCCGTCATTGGGCGGCGCCTGCCGCGCCTGCAACACGCGCAGGCCGGCGCTTTCGAGCCGATCTTGCAACAGACGGCTCAACAGCACATTGAGATAACACCCACCTCCCAGCGCCACGGCGGCGATGCCTTCGCGCGCCGCGGCCTGCAGCACCCAGCGTGCCAGACCCTCGGCGACGGCATGGTGAAACAGCGTCGCGCCTTCGGGCGCGGGCATCCGGCGCAAGGCGTCGAACAGCGGCAGCAGGTCCAACGCGCCGTCGTCGCCGAGGGGCACCAGCGCAGCCAGGTCGGCACGCGGTGGCACCGCGTCGGCCAGCGCTTCCAGCAGCATCGGCGCCTGGCCTTCGAAAGCGGCCAGCTCACGCACGCCCAGCAGCGCGGCGGCGGCGTCGAACCAGCGGCCCAGGCTGCTGGTGGGCGGGCAGCGCAGCCCGCGCTCCAGCATCTGCGCCACGGCCGGCGCGGCGGCGTGCTGGCCGAAGCGCTGTGCGATCTGGTCGCCCTGGCCCAGCGCGTGCAGCGCCGCGGCGGCCACGCGCCAGGGCTCGCGCGCGGCCACGTCGCCGCCCGGCAGCGCAATGGGCCGCAGGTGCGCCAGCCGCGTGCAGTGGGCACCCTCCATGCGCAGCAGCTCGCCGCCCCAGGCGCCGCCGTCGTCGCCCAGGCCCACGCCGTCCAGCGCCAGGCCCAGCAGCGGCCCGGTGAAACGGTGCTCGGCGGCCACGGCCGCGATGTGCGCGTGGTGGTGCTGCACGGCCACCGTGGGCAGGCCGCGCTCGGCGGCGAAGGCCGCGGCGAAGCGGGTGCTGAAGAAGTCCGGGTGCAGGTCGTGCGCCACGGCGGCGGGCTGCACGTCCAGGATGCGCTGCAGGTGCGCCACAGCCTCTTCCAGCGCTTGGCAGGTGGCGGCGTTGTCCAGGTCGCCGATGTGCGGCGAGAGGAAGGCTTCAGCGCCGCGCGTCAGGCACACGGTGTTCTTCAGCCACGCGCCGGTGGCCAGCACCGGTGCGCCGTCGCGCGCGAGCTTGATGGGCCGCGGCGTCCAGCCGCGCGCGCGACGGATGAAGCGCGGCGTGCCCGCCGCATCGATGCGCATCACGCTGTCGTCGCAGCGCGCGAGGATGTCGCGGTCGTGCAGCAGCACGGCGTCGGCAATGCCGGCCAGCCGCTGCAGCGCTTCGTCGTTGCCGAAGACGATGGGCTCGCCGCCGGGGTTGGCGCTGGTCATCACCAGCAGCAGCCCGGGCGCGGCATGGAACAGCAGCTGCTGGATGGGCGTGCCGGGCAGCATCACGCCCAGCACGTCCAGCCCGGGCGCGACGCCGGCCAGCCGTTCGCCCGCGCCGGGCTGCATCGGCAGCAGCAGCACGGGGCGCTCGGGGTAGGCCAGCAGCAGCGCCTCGCGCTCGCCTGCGCGCACCCAGCGGCGCGCCTGCGCGAGGTCGGCCGCCATCACGGCGAAAGGTTTCTCCTCGCGCTGCTTGCGCTGGCGCAGCGCGGCCACGGCGGCGGCGTTCGTGGCGTCGCAGGCGAGGTGGAAGCCGCCCAGCGCCTTGATGGCGACGATGCGGCCGGCCTGCAGCCGCTTCAGCGTCTGCGCGATCGGGTCGCCTTCGATGGCGACGCCTTGCGCATCCACCAGCGCCAGCCTCGGGCCGCACTGCGGGCAGGCGTTCGGCTCGGCGTGGAAGCGCCGGTCGGCCGGGCTCTCGTACTCCGCCTGGCAGGCCGCACACATCGGGAACGCCGCCATGCTCGTCATCGGCCGGTCGTAGGGCAGCGAGCGCGTCAACGTGAAGCGCGGGCCGCACTGCGTGCAGTTGATGAAGGGGTGGCGGTAGCGGCGGTTCGTGGGGTCGAACAGTTCGCGCAGGCAGTCGTCGCAGGTGGCGACGTCGGGTGGGATCGCCGTCTTCACGTCGGCGCCGCCGCGGCTGGCGGTGATGGCGAAGCCGGTTTCGCCGTCACGCCAGGCCCGTGGCGTGGGCTCCACCGCCTCCACGCGCGACAGCGGCGGCGCATCGTCGCGCAGGCGCCGCTGC
>JAEUPH010000242.1 GCA_016790395.1 Rubrivivax sp.
TACAACGTCTTCGACGAGGCCACGCTGCGCAAGCTGCTGCTGGACAACGGCTTCGCCCGCGTCGACCGCTACGACTGGCGGGCCACCGAACACGCGCACATCGACGATTTCTCGCAGGCCTACATCCCGCACATGGACCGCGAGAACGGCACGCTGATCAGCCTGAACATGGAGGCCGTGAAGGCTTGAACCCGATCGTCGGCTGGGGCCTGGCGGTGGTGGCCATCGCCGCCGGCTATGTCGGCTGGGGCTGGCGCGGCGTGATCCTGGGCGTGACGGTCATCGTCTTCTGGCTGCTGCTGCAGTTCAGCCGCTCGCTGCGGGTGCTGAAGCGGGCGGCCGACAACCCGGTCGGCCATGTGGACAGCGCGGTCATGCTGCACAGCAGGCTGCAGGCCGGCATGACGCTGCTGCAGGTGCTGACGCTGACGCGCAGCCTGGGCACCCGGCTGTCCGAGACGCCCGAGCGCTGGGGCTGGGCCGACCCGGGCGGCGCCCGGGTGAGCCTGGAATTTGCCGCGGGCAAGCTGCAGCACTGGGCGCTGGAGCGCGCCGAGCCCGAGAGCGCGGCACCTTAGAATCGGTGCCCCTTTCCCCTCCTATCTCCAAGGACGAACCATGTCCATGTCCGACCGCGACGGCAAGATCTGGATGGACGGCCAGCTGGTCGAATGGCGCGACGCCAAGATCCACGTGCTGTCCCACACGCTGCACTACGGCTGCGGCGCCTTCGAGGGCGTGCGCGCCTACAACACGGTCAACGGCACGGCGATCTTCCGCCTGCGCGAACATACCGAGCGGCTGTTCAACAGCGCCAAGATCCTGCGCATGAAGATCCCCTTCACTCTGGAGCAGGTGATGGACGCACAGAAGGAAGTGGTGCGCGTCAACCAGCTGGAAAGCTGCTACCTGCGCCCGCTGACCTGGATCGGCTCCGAGAAGCTGGGCGTCAGCCCCAAGGGCAACACCATCCACCTGATGGTCGCCGCCTGGCCCTGGGGCGCCTACCTCGGCGAAGAGGGCATGAAGCGCGGCATCCGCGTCAAGACCAGCAGCTACACACGGCACCACGTCAACATCACGATGACGCAGGCCAAGGCGGTGAGCAACTACACCAACTCGATCCTGGCCAACCTGGAGGCCACCGAAGACGGCTACGACGAAGCCATGCTGCTCGATGCTTCCGGCTTCGTCAGCGAGGGCGCGGGCGAGAACCTCTTCGTCATCAAGAACGGCGTGGTCTACACGCCGGACCTCTCGGCCGGGGCGCTCAACGGCATCACGCGCAACACCATCTTCCACATCTGCCAGGACCTGGGCCTGAAGCTGGTGGAAAAGCGCATCACGCGCGATGAGGTCTACATCTGCGACGAGGCCTTCTTCACCGGCACCGCCGCCGAAGTGACGCCCATCCGCGAGCTCGACCGCGTCGAGCTCGGCAAGGGCAGCCGCGGCCCCATCACCGAGAAGATCCAGTCGGCCTTCTTCGACATCGTGAACGGCCGCAACCCCAAGTACGCCGAATGGCTGACCCTGGTGTGAAGACCATGAACCCCACTGAACCCAAAGCCGTCGTCGAACTGGCGCAGGCCGATCTCGTCGGCCACGGCAGCACCTTCTGCCCGAACCCGAAGATGACGCTGTGGAACCAGCATCCCAAGGTGTTCATCGACGTCGGCCACACCGGCGAGGGCCGCTGCCCCTATTGCGGCACGGTCTACAGGCTCAAGGCCGGCGAGGCCACGCGCGCCGGGCACTGAGCCTCCAGCCAGGCCGGGAAGGCCTCGGGGGCCAGCGGGCGGCTGAGCAGGTAGCCCTGCAGTTCATCGCAGGCGTGGCTGCGCAGGAAGCCGAGCTGCGCTTCGGTTTCCACGCCTTCGGCCACCACGCGAAGGCCCAGGGCGTGGCCCAGCGCGATGACCGCCGCGGCGATGGCCGAGTCCTCGGCGTCTTCGGGCGTGTCGCGCACGAAGGAGCGGTCGATCTTCAGCGTGTCGACGTTGAAGCGCTTGAGGTAGTGCAGCGAGGACTGCCCGGTGCCGAAGTCGTCGATGGCGATGCGGATGCCCATGGCTGCCAGCTCCGACAGGATGCGAAGCACCGCCTCGGAGTCGTCGATGAGCATGCTTTCCGTGAGCTCCACCTCCAGGCGTTCCGGCGGGAAGCCGGTGTCCGCCAGCACGCCGGCCACCTGCCGCACCAGGTCCTGGTGGCGGAACTGGCGTGCCGAGAGATTCACCGCCAGGCTCATCGGGGCCATGCCGAGCGCCTGCCAGGCCACCAGCTGGCCGCAGGCCTGGCGCAGCACCCACAGGCCCACCGGCACGATCAGGCCGGTCTCCTCGAGGATGCCGATGAAGCGGTCGGGCTGCACCATGGGCTGGCCCGCGGGCTGCCAGCGCAGCAAGGCCTCGACGCCCGTGACGCGCCCGCTGACGAGGTCGGCCTTGGGCTGGTAGTACAGGCGGAACTCGTCGCGGTCCAGCGCATGGCGCAAGGCCACTTCCAGCTGGTGGCGCTGGCTCGCGGCCTCGTTCATCTTCTCGTCGAAGAAGCAGTAGGTGTCGCGCCCGAGGTCCTTGGAGCGGTACATCGCCATGTCGGCCTGTTTCACCAGGCCGTCCAGGTCGACCGCGTCGCCGGTGTACAGCGTGATGCCGATGCTGGCGGAGATGAAGAGCTCGTGCGTCTCGATGTCGAAGCGTCGGTCCAGCGCGCGCAGCACGCGGTCGGCGATGGCCGCCACGGCATCGGCGCTCGCCACGTCCTCGACGAGGATCATGAACTCGTCCCCGCCCAGCCTGAAGACCTCGTCGGCCGGCGCGTCGGTGGTGCGCCGGCCCACGGAGTCGGCGTCGCGCACGCAGCTGGCCAGCACCGCTGACACCTGCTTCAGCAGCCGGTCGCCGACGTCGTGGCCCAGGCTGTCGTTGATGTTCTTGAAGCGGTCGATGTCCAGGAACATCAGCGCGCAGGGCTGGCCGGAGCGCCGGCTGTGCGCCATGGCGTGCTGCAGGCGGTCGCGGAACAGCGTGCGGTTGGGCAGTCCCGTCAGGCTGTCGAAGTTGGCCATGCGCGCCAGGCGTTCCTCGTTGTGCTGGCGCTCCGAGATCTCGCGGCCGTGGGCCTCGGTCAGGCGCTGGCTCAGTTCGTCGATCGAGACGCGATGCTGCTGCAGCGAGTCCGCCGTGTGGTTGAGCACGGCCATCAGCTCGCCGAGCTCACCGCGCGGGTGGGGCAGCGCGATGCGCGCTTGCAGGTCGCCGGCGCCCAGATCGTTGACCATCGAGGTGATGCGTGCCACCTGGCGGCGGATGCCCCACTCCGCCAGCGACCACACGCCGGCGAACAGCAGCAGCGCAGCGCCGGCCAAGGTGACGAGGCCCTGGCGCAGGCGCTGCATCGGCGCGGCCACGAGCGCCTCGCGGTGCTGCCCCAGCAGCAGGCGGAGGCCGGCGGTCCTGAGGGCCGGCGCCTCGGCTGCTGCCCAGATGCGCCGCTGGCCGTCGCGGCCGTCGAGCTCACCGGTGCCGCCTTTCAGCGCCAGCTCGTGCAGAGCACTTCCGGAGATGGAGCTGCCCGGCGTGAAGGGTTCGCCCTGAGTCCCGGCCCAGGCCATCACGCGGCCACCGTCGTCCACCAGCAGCAGTTCCGAGTCGCCGAGCATGGCCTTGCGCTGCGACTCTTCAGCGAACCGGTGCAGGTTCAGCGAGGCCACGAGCACGAAGCGCAGCGTCTGGCGGCGGTCACGGGCCGCGTGCACGATCTGCAGCACCGAGCTGCCGGTCAGGCGTCCGAAGGCGGGCTCCACGACGAGGCCGCTGGTGCTGGAGCGGGCGCGCTGGAAGTAGCTGCGGTCGGCCACGTTGAGCGTGCGCCCGGTCTGCAGCGAATCGCAGTGCAGCCGCCCGTCGGGCAGCGCGGTGAGGATGCCGGTGTACTGCGGATAGGCCTCCCGCACCTCGGACAGGTAGGCCGAACAGGCCTTGGGGTCGGCGTCGTCGAGCACCCGCGAGTGCGCCAGCCCGTAGTGCAGCTGGGCCGTGCCCTGCACGCGGTGTTCCAGCTCGGCGGCGACGCTGCGCGCGGCCAGCGACAGGCTGCGCACGGCAGCGGCGATCTCCTCGTCCGTCTCCACGGCGCTGCGCCAGCCCAGCAGGAGGGCCGGTACCAGGGTCGCCATCAGGACGAGGCCGAGCAGTCTTGTGCGCAGATTCATGGGCAGGAGCCAGGTCAACCCCTCCTTATCGGCAGGGGCTGTCCTGGCCCGAGCGGGCGGCGGACCGCGGGCGCGTGCCGTGCCAGCTAGTTCACGGCGGTGGGGCCTTCAGCCCGCCACCGTGGCCAGCAGGCCGGCCACGCCCAGCCCCAGCGCCGCGAGCGCGTCACCGGCGATGAGGCCCCCGCCCAGCAGCGAGACCGTGCTCATGTCCGCGGGCAGGTCCTCGTCGCCCGGCGCCGGGCCGCGGGCCTGCTTCACGAGGTCGGCCACGCTGGCCACCACGCCACCGGCGGCGAACCAGATCGACGTGGCCAGGCCCAGGAAGGTGCCGAAGGCATAGGCGTAGGGCGAGGGCAGCAGCATGGCGTCGACCACGAAGTCGGCCGCCTGCCGACCGCGCGACCCCGTCCGCCAGCGCCGGTAGGCGGCGTTCTCGAACAGGGCGATGCGCAGCGCCTGCACCACCAGGCCGATGCCCACGCCGACCCAGATGGCGGTGCGCTGGTAGGGCTTGTCCTCGGTCAGGCTGCGCAGGGCCCCCACGAACTTGAAGGTCATGGCCGAGGCCCATTGCGCGGGGGCTTCGCCAGCCTTCATCACCGTCTGGTCCAGCGCCAGCACCGGGTAGGCGCTCATGAAGAGTCGCGCGAAGGCGACGGTGAGCACGGCGCCGACCACCAGCCCCAGCACCTGGAAGCGGAACTGCAGCGTGCGCGGCGTGCCCAGGCGCCAGCCGGTGGAGCGGTCCTGCTGCATGTCACCGGCCACGCTGGTGGCCACGAGCAGGATGCCGCCGGCCATCAGGCCCACGGTCGCATCCTGCAGTCCGAGCGCCGCCATCAGCACCACGGCGACGACGAAGGCCGAGGAGATGGGGTTGGAATCGCTGATGCCCAGCGAGATGCCGTTGACCATGGTGAACACGAACACCAGCAGCACGGCGAAGCCCATGAAGAACACCGGCTGGTGCAGCACCGTGCTGCCCACCCAGACGACCACGCCGCCCCAGAACAGCGTCCAGGCCAGCAGGCGGCCGGTGTTCGTGCGCTTCCAGGCTTCCTGTGGCGCGGCCGCCTCGGCGGGCACGCCGGCGCGCCAGCGCGCCAGCGCCTGCAGCAGGATGCGGCCGATGTCCAGGATGGCTGCGCCCATGATGAGCCCCAGGCCGATCAGGAAGGTGATCTTGCGGAAGGGCGCGCCCTCGTTGAGCCAGCCGATGGAGACGAAGAAGGGGATCAGCGCCGTGCCCGTCAATCCGGCCATCAGCGCCGGGATGCCGATGCGCGCGCCCACCAGCATGCCGGCGCCGAAGGTGGAGGTGGACAGTTCGATCACGCCCAGCCACGCCATCTTGGCCCCTGCCAGCCCGCCGGCCAGGCCCAGCCCCACGCCCATGCCCAGGCGTGCCACGGAGCGCTTCAGCAGCACGGGGTCGGTCAGTGCACGAAGGATGTTCGCCACCGCCAGGCCCGACGGGAAGGTGAGCTGCAGGCGGTCCACCAGGATGGGCGTGTACAGCATGCCCACGCCGGCGCCGAACATGCCGATGGCACCCATGAACAGCACCAGCTGCCACACCGGCGGCTGCGGCAGGCCCATCCACAGCATGGCCTGGATCAGCACGCCCATGCCGGCCATGCCGGCCACCGAGGCCGCGGCCGTCTGCATGTAGTTGGCGCCGTGCTTGCCCTCGGGCCCGTAGCCGAAGGTCACGGTGGAGCCCAGGATGCCCGCCAGCACCTGCCCACCGACGAAGAAGCCGATGGAGAAGTTCATGTACGACGCCGTCACGCCGCCCAGCGGGCCGAGGACGAGGGCGCCGAGCAGCGCGAGCAGGAGGTAGTACTTCCAGCTGCCCAGGGGCGGCAGCCAGGCCCAGCGCTGGCCGCCGCGGGCGGCGGGCGCGGGTGGGGAGACGGGAACGACGGCAGACATCGGTCAGGCGCGGCACCACAGGGTGCCGCGACGAGGCAAAGACGCGATTGTCAGCCGCCCGGCGGCAGCGGCTGCCGGGGTGGGATCAACGGCCGGCGGCGGCGCGCTGCTCGTCCTCGTGCATGTGCTTGAGGAAGTAGCGCAGGTAGAAGCCGCCCATGCCGAGCATGAAGATGATGACCGCGGCACTCAGGATGCCGACATCCGAACTGAAAAGATCCACCAGCAGACGCATGTCCGACTCCTCTGTACCCATATGCAGGGGAGGGTATTGGGCGCCTGGCTGCGGCGTGCCGGTTTGAACTGCGTCAAGGTCGGTCGAAGACGGGCCACTCAGGCTTCATCGCGATCCAGGCGCCAGGTCTGCCATGCCAGACCGGCCTTGACGCCGACGGCCATGCCCGCCACCGCCAGCACCGCGCCGCCCGACAGCAACGACAGGCCGCTGACACCCTGCCCGATGGAGCAGCCCATCGCGGTGACCCCGCCGAAGCCCATCAGGACGGCGCCGGCGAGGTGGTCGGCGAGGTCCCGCGTGCCGGCGAAGCCCTCGACGCGGAACTCGCGCCGCACCAGTGCCGAGGCCGCGCTGCCCAGCACCACGCCCAGCGTGACCACGACGCCGAAGGTGGCCGTGGTGTTGCGGTCCGACCAGAGCGTCAGCAGCTGCAGGCCGTGGGCCACGGGCGCGGCGAAGGTCAGGCCTTCGGGTCGCCGCGAGTAGGTGCCCAGCCAGGCTGGCTCCAGGGTCTCGGGGTGCTCGGCCAGGAAGCCGAGATGGCCGGTGGTGGCCCAGGCGGCCACCGCCAGCGCGCCCACGCCCAGCCCGCCCAGCCAGTGCAGCGGCTCCATGGCCTGGCGCTGGCGCCAGACGACGACACCGGCCACCGCCACCAACGCGGCCACCAGCGGGCCGCGCAGCGCGTCGGCGCCCAGGCCGGTGGCGGCCGCCAGCAGCGAGGCCAGATCCTGCGGCCGGCCCAGGGACACGGCGACGGCGTCCAGCCAGTTCGAGCGCGGCATGGCCAGCAGGCCGCGCAGCGTCATGTCGGCCGCCAGCGCGGCCACCAGCAGGGTCACCAGCGCCTTCAGGTTGCCGGCACCGGCACGCACCAGGTTGCGCTGCGGGCAGCCGGAGGCCAGCACCATGCCCAGGCCGAAGATCGTGCCGCCCAGCGGGTAGGACAGCCACAGGAAGCGCTCGTTCCAGGCTGCCGCTCGGGGGGCGTCCAGCCAGCCCGCCTGCATCAGCCCCCAGGCGCCGACCGCGGCCACGGCCACCGCCAGCACCCACATCATCAGCCGGCCGGTGCCGCCGTAGCCGAACCAGTCGGCCAGCGCCCCCATGGTGCAGAAGCGCGAGGCCTGGGCCACGGCGCCCAGCAGCAGGCCGATGAGGAGCCCGCTCCAGAGGACGGCTTGCGTGGCGGCGGCGGGTGTCATGCAGGGTGGTGGTGGAAGGCAGGGCGCGAGCGTAACGGCTGCCCGTGAGGCTCGGGTAAACACGGACGCTTTAAATTCATTGTGCACTTATATTTGTCAAACCGAATACACAAAAGCATCCGGAGACAGCGCTTTGGCTTCTTCACCACCGCCGGCCGGCCGCCTGCGCAAGGCCCCCGAGAACTTCGTCGACGCCTCTGGCGTCAGGCAGGTCTTCGCCGAAGCGAAGTCCGGCCGCCGTGACTTCATCCGCCAGGCCTTCGCCGGCGCCATGGCCGCCGGCGCCGCTTCGGCGGCCGTGGCCGCCCCGGCCGACGGAGACCCCGCCATCCTCACGCTGCCCGAGCACTCGCGCGGCCTGGGCAAGCCCGTGGCCACCGACGGCTACGGCAGGCCCAGCCGCTTCGAGGCCAACGTGCAGCGCCGGCCCAGCCCCGGCCTCACGCAGACGGCGCAGTCCAGCGTGTCCTTCGCGCCGCTGCAGTCGCTGTTCGGCATCGTCACGCCCAGCGGCCTGCACTTCGAGCGCCACCACCAGGGCTGGTGGGACGTCGATCCCGCCCAGCACCGTCTCATGCTCACCGGCAGTGACGCCAAGATGCTCAAGCGGCCGATGGTCTTCACCATGGACGAGCTGATGCGGCTGCCTTCGGTGAGCCGCTTCCACTTCATCGAGTGCGGTGCCAACAGCGGCATGGAGTGGGGCAACGTCGCCGTGCCCACCTGCCAGTACACGCACGGCATGCTCAGCTGCAGCGAGTTCACCGGTGTGCCGCTCAAGCTGCTGCTGGACATGGCCGGCGCCGACACCAAGCGCGGTCGCTACCTGCTGGCCGAAGGTGCCGACGGCTCCAGCATGACGCGCACCATCCCCATGGAACTGGTGGAAAGCGGCGAGGTGTTCGTGGCCTACGGCCAGAACGGCGAGATGCTGCGCCCCGAGAACGGCTACCCGCTGCGCCTGGTGGTGCCGGGCGTGCAGGGTGTGAGTTGGGTGAAGTACCTGCGCCGCCTGGAGGTGGGCGACCAGCCCTACGCCACCAAGGATGAGGCCATCCACTACGTGGACCTGCTGCCCGATGGCCAACACCGCCAGTACAGCAGCACGCAGGAGTGCAAGAGCGTGATCACCACGCCCTCCGGCGGCCAGGTGCTGCTGGACCAGGGCTTCTATTCGATCAGCGGCCTGGCCTGGTCGGGCCGCGGCAAGGTGCAGAAGGTGGACGTGTCGGTGGACGGCGGCCGCAGCTGGAAGCCCGCGCGCCTTCAGGGCCCGGTGATGAGCAAGTGCCTGACGCGCTTCAGCCTCGACTGGGTGTGGGACGGCAAGCCGACGCTGATCCAGAGCCGCGCCGCGGACGACACCGGCTACGTGCAGCCGTCCACGAAGCAGCTGCGCGCCGTGCGTGGCACGCGCTCGATCTATCACAACAACGCGGTGCAGACCTGGCTCGTGCAGGCCAACGGCGAGGTGAGCAATGTCCAGCTTTCGTAAGGTCCTCGCGGCGGCGGTGATGGCCGCACTCGGCAGCGGCGCCTTCGCCCAGGCCAGCTTCCCCGGCATCGGACGTGCCGCCACGCCCAAGGAAGTGGCGGCCTGGGACATCGACGTGCGGCCCGACTTCCTCGGCCTGCCGCCCGGACGCGGCAAGGTCTCGCGCGGCATGGACCTGTGGGAGGCCAAGTGCGCTGCCTGCCACGGCACCTTCGGCGAAAGCAACCAGACCTTCTCGCCGCTGGTCGGCGGCACCACGGCCGAGGACGTGAAGACCGGTCGCGTGGCGCGCCTGACGGACCCCGCCTTCCCCGGCCGCACCACGCTGATGAAGGTGGCCACGGTGTCCACGCTGTGGGACTACATCCACCGCGCCATGCCCTGGACAGCCCCGAAGTCGCTCACGCCCGACGAGGTCTACGCGCTCACCGCCTACCTGCTGAACCTGGGTGGCGTGCTGCCCGACGACTTCGAGCTGTCCGACCAGAACATCCGCGACGTGCAGCAGCGCCTGCCGAACCGCAACGGCATCACCACCGACCACGGCCTGTGGCCCGGCAAGGGCATCGGCAACGGCGGCAAGCCCGACGTGCGGGCCAAGGCCTGCATGAAGGACTGCGCGCCCGAGCCGAAGGTCGCCAGCACGCTGCCCGACTTCGCGCGCAATGCCCACGGCAACCTGGCCGAGCAGAACCGGCTGGTCGGTCCGCAGCGCGGCGCCGTCACCACCCAGCCCAGCGCGCCCACCCTGGCCGAGACACGCCGCCTGGCGGGCCTGGCGGCGGCGGCGCCGCAGGCCACGGCCAGCGCCAACGCGCAGGTCCTGCAACTGCTGACGCAGCACAACTGCACGGCCTGCCACGGCGTGGAGAACCGCATCGTCGGCCCCAGCTTCCGCGACGTCGCCAAGAAGCATGGGGAACGTCCCGATGCCGCCACCTACCTCGCGGGCAAGATCCGCACGGGCGGCCAAGGCCTGTGGGGCGATGCTCTCATGCCGCCCCAGACGCTGCCCGACGCCGACAACACCCTCATCGCCCGCTGGCTGGCCGCCGGCGCCCAGCGCTGAGCCCCTCCCCGACCGCATGCCTCAAGGAGACCTCATGCACACCCGCAGACAACTGCTGTCCCGCTCGGCCCACGTGGCCGCGCTGCTGGCCACCGCCGGCCTGCTGCCGGGCGTGGCCCGCGCCCAGGCCGCGGCCTACAACACCGCCGCCTTCGACGCCAAGACCATGGCCGAACTGATGAAGGCCCTGGGCGCCGGCGCGCCGGCCGAGAGCAAGGACGTCACCATCACCGGCCCCGACATCGCCGAGAACGGCGCCGTGGTGCAGGTGGGCGCCTCCACCACGCTG
>JAEUPH010000248.1 GCA_016790395.1 Rubrivivax sp.
TCGGCCAGCTGGCCGTAGCTGAGCGTGCCCAGGTCGTCGATGAAGGCGGCCTTGTCGGCTCGGCCGGCGTTTTCCGCCAGCAGGTGGGCGGCGAAGTTGAAGGCGGCGGGCGGCGCGGTGACGTCGGCGGGCGGGTGCAGCGGCAAGGGGCTCATCGAATGTCTCCTGGTCTTGTTCGTGCGTTCAGCCGAGCGCGGACAGCACGCCCGGCGCGGCCTGGATCGCCGCACGCCGGTGGTAGAAGTTCAGCGCGCGCAGGCCGCCCAGTTCCTCGCCACCACCGGCGCGGCCGGGGCCGCCGTGCAGGGACTGCGGCATGACGTTGCCGTGGCCGCTGTGCACCGCGGCGGCGGCGGGGTTGATGACGTGCACACGGCCGTGGCTGTCGGCCAGTTCCAGCGCGGCCGTGGCGAGCTGCGCATCGTCGCTGCCATAGAGCGATGCGACGAGCGAGCCTTCGCCGCGGCGCACCAGCGCCAGCGCATGCGCGGCGTCGCGGTACGGCACCAGCGTCGCGACGGGCCCGAAGACCTCGGTCGCGTGCACGCGGTGCGCGCCGTCGGCGTCGTGCGCGCCCAGCAGCGTGGGGCCGACGCAGCAGGCCACGGCGGGGTCGGCATCCACCAGGGCGTGGGTGGCGCCGTCGTGCAGCACCTCGGCCTGCGCCTTGAGGAACTCCAGCCCTTCGCGCACCGCCGCCAGCTGCGCACGGCTGACCAGCGCACCCATGCGCACGCTCTCGTTGCGCGGGTTGCCGACCGTCGTCCTGGCGAGCCGCGCAGACACCGCTTCGGCCACCTGGCCGTACAGCGCCTGCGGCACGAAGACGCGGCGGATGGCGGTGCACTTCTGGCCCGACTTCACCGTCATCTCGCGCACCACCTCCTTCACCAGCAGCTCGAAGGCGGCGCTGCCCGGCGCCTCGCCTTCCAGCAGCAGCGCGGCGTTGATGCTGTCGGCCTCGATGTTCACGCGCACCGAGCGCTCGGCCACCGCGGCATGGCGACGCAGCGTGGCGGCGGTGTCGGCGCTGCCGGTGAAGCTGAGCACGTCGAAGGGCTGCAGGGCGTCCAGCAGGCCGGCGGAACTGCCGCAGACGATGCTCAAGGCGCCGGCCGGCAACACACCGGCGTCGACCACGTCCTTCACCATGCGCTGCGTCAGCCAGGCCGTGGCCGTGGCGGGCTTCACCACCACCGGCACGCCGGCCAGCAACGCCGGCGCGGCCTTCTCCCACAGGCCCCAGGCCGGGAAGTTGAAGGCATTGATGAAGAGCGCCAGGCCGCGTGTCGGCACCTGCACATGCTGGCTCTGGAAGGCAGCGTCCTTGGCCAGCGAAGCGGACTCGCCGTCGAGCAGGAAACGGCGTTCGCCGAGCGCAGCACCGAGCTTGGCGTAGGTGCCGAGCGTGTAGATCGCGCCATCGATGTCCACGCCCGAGTCGTTCTTCACGGTGCCGCTGTTCGCGGTGGCGATGGCGTAGTAGGCATCGCGGTGGGCCTGCAGGACCTTGCCCACGGCGCCCAGCAGCGCAGCCCGCTGCGCATAGCTCATCGTGCGCAGCGCCGCCCCGCCCTGCTGGCGGGCAAAGGCGAAGCCGCCGGGCAGGTCCAGCCCGGTGGCGTCCACGCGCACGAGCTCGTCGCCCAGCACGGGGTCGAAGAGCGGCATGCCGGCACCGGTGCCGGCCGTCCAGCGGCCGCCGAGGTGGTTGGGGAGCAGTTCGGTCACGGTGGGCCTTCAGGTGAATTGGATGGCGCCTTGCGGCAGCAGGTAGAGCACGAGCGCGCGTCCACCGCTCACCGTGGGTCGGTGCGCGCTGCCCGGCGGGCAGACCAGCCAGCCGGCGGGGCGGCCGTCGAAGCGCGCATCGCCGTCGATGGGCACGATGAGGTCGATCTCGCCGTGCGGGTGCACGTGGTGCGGGCCGGCGATGTCCTGCATGTCCACCACGTCCACGCTGAAACCGTGCAGGTCGTCGGCCGGCTTGAAGATGCGGCCGTACTTGATGCCACCGCCCTCGCGGTTGCACAGCCAGCCGGCGGCCACGCCGGCCTGGCAGCCGGCCTTCAGCGTGGCGAAGGTGGCACTGCCGGCGCCGTGCTCGGCGTTCAGCCAAGCGTCGAGCGCGGCATCCAGCGGGCGGCCCTGGAGTTGGGCGGTGAGCGCGGCGATGTCGGCGCGGAACTGTTCAGGCGTCATCTCGGCGATTCCTTGTCTTTGCGGCTTGCCGGCCCGGAAAAGATGAATTATTGTGCTTGCATGAACGATAAGACCGAGGAGGCCCGGTGTCAAGCACTATAGTGCATGAAGTCGCGGACGCACCCCCAGGCAACCCCCAAGCCGCGGCGTCGAACGACGAGGAGAAGAACCCCTTCCTGGTGGCCTTGGGCGAGCGCGTGCGGGCCCTGCGATCGCGCCGCGGCATGACGCGCAAGGCCGTGGCGCAGGCGGCCGACGTGAGCGAACGCCACCTGGCGAACCTGGAGTACGGCGTCGGCAACGCGTCCATCCTGATCCTGCTGCAGGTGGCCGGCGCGCTGCAGTGCACGCTGGCCGAACTGATCGGTGACGTC